>QZKQ01000060.1 GCA_003599535.1 Candidatus Zixiibacteriota bacterium
AGGCGGGCGTTCTGGGCCGCCGCCGTGGAAACCAGGACGAAGAGGGCCAGAATCGAAATGACAGCTTTAAGCATACCGGCGCCGGGAGGGGTGGATAATGGGTGAATTAAACACCGGTTGAGCTGGGGGCGAGGCGCGACCCTCGCCCCCGCGAATTCTCTGCCGGACACTTATCCGTATGCTCAACGTCGCACGAAGCGAAAGAGGGTCTGAGATCCCCGCTTTCGGGGGATGACACCGAAAGCTCACACGTCGCGCGAAGCGATAAGAGTGCCCGTGGCACCGCCAAGCGATAAGAGGGTCTGTGACCCTACGGGCGGAATACCACCTTCAGCCCTTCGCCCTTCAGTTTGACGTCGAAGCCGCGCTGGAATTCTTCCAGGGGCATCTGGTGGGTGACGATACACTTCAGGGTGTCCAGCAGGCCGGCCTCGATCAGGCCCAGCATGCGGAACCAGGTGTCGTAGGTCTTGCGCCCGATGATCCCCTTGATGGTCAGCCCCTTGAAGATGATATCCTTGGTGAAGTTGACGGTCAGGGGGTGGCGGGGCAGACCCAACAGGGCCGCTTCGCCGCCCATGCGCAGGCAGGCGAATAGGTCGCCGTAAGCCGAGGGGTGCCCGGACATCTCCAGGGCCACGTCCACGCCGCGCCGGGTGTTTTCCTTGCGGCAGACCCGCAGGAACTCCTCCCGCTCTTCCGGCTTGGCCACGTTGAAGACGTGGTCGGCGCCGTGCTCCCGGGCCACCGACAACAGCATTTCGTTGACGTCGGTGACCAGCACCTCGCGAGCCCCGCACATCTTGGCGATGCGGGCAGCCATGATCCCCATGGGGCCGGCCCCCAGGATGGCCACGCGTTTGGCCACCATGTCCACCGCGGAGCAAGTATGCACGGCGTTGCCGATGGCGTCCAGGTAGGCGGCCACCTCTTCGGGCAGGTCGGCCGGGAGCGGCACGATGTTGGAATCGGGCACCACCACGTACTCGGCGAAGCAGCCGTGGCTGTCAATCCCCTTGATCACGGTGTTGATGCAGGCGTGGCCGGCGCCGGTGCGGCAGTTGTAACATTCGTTGCACAGGATGTGCATCTCGGCCGAGACGTAATCCCCGACCCGGGCGCGCTTCACGTTCTTGCCGGTTTCCACCACCTCGCCGCAGAATTCGTGGCCGGTGATGACCGGGAAGGCCTTGCTCATGCGCCGCGTCAAGTCCTCGTCGGACTTGTAGATATCCACGTCGGTCCCACAGATGGCCGTGGCGCGCACCTTGATCAGCACCTCGTGCGCCCCGGCGACGCGGGGCTGGGGCGCGTCTGTAGTGAAGGTCAGGCCCGGTTCGGGGCTGGTCTTCATGATCGCTTTCATGGGGTCAATCCTGATAGAGGGTATGGGATATGAGATTTGGCTCGAGGCAGTTGGTTCCAAAGGTGATGCACAGCGACGGCCAGAAAGGCTCCGGCCAGGCACTCGGCGGGCAGACGGAAACGCGCCTCGTTCCCCTTGATGAGCAACAACACCGACCCGCTATAGAACAGCAGAAACAGGCCCGCCGGCAACCACTCCCGCCAGCGTCCGCGCAGCAGAAAAAACCCCCAACCGATCCCCGCCGCCAGCAATAGATCCAGGGGCAGCAACAGCGGAGAACGCTTCACGAAAGGCAAAATCCCGGAGCGCAGGTGCTCCGCGGCCAGGCGTGGCAGCAGGGAATAGTCGGAAGCCAGCAGGGCTGCCAGGCGCTCCCGTGATTCGCCCCACCGCTCCAGCTCCGTCTCCCCTTCCAGGCGGGCATAGGGCAGGCGCAGCTTGTGCAGGACTTCCCCATAGAATACGCCGGCGCCGCGCGTCTCCAGGATCATGAACCGCCCCAGGGACTGCTGGTTGCGCCAGCCCCAGGGCAGCAGCGCCAGAACCATAACCGCCAGGGCTGTCACCACCGGCAGGGCGGCGCGGCGGGGAGCCGTCACCAGCAGGGCGATCCCCCAGGCCAGGGGCAACAGCGCGAAGGTGGAACGGACGTAAAACAGCGCCGCGAACAGCACCCCCAGCAGGAGGGCGTGCTTCAGGGTCATGCCCCTTTGAGCCTCCCGCCAGGCCAGGGCCCGGTCCAGGGCGGCCAGTAGCAGGAACAGACCCAGGGTTTCCGCCTCCAGCAGCGGGCTGCGGGCGGCCGCCACGGGGTGGAGGGCCAGCAATCCCGCACCCAGCAGCGCCGCGCCCGGAGAGGCAAGCCGCCTCATGATCCGCCACAGCAGGGCGCAGGAGGCCGTCCCCAGGATCACTCCGGCCAGGGCCGCCAGCCCCGGGCGAGGCCCGAAGACAGTGTAGATCAAAGCCACAAAAGCGGGGTAGCCGGGCGACCAGTAGTTGGTGGGCTGGTCCCGCACCACGATGGAAAACAGGTACTTGCCCTCGCGCAGGTTGCGCACGAAGGGCAGTTCTTCTTCCAGGCCGTCGAAGCAGATGCGGAACTGCCCCTGCTGCAGGTTGCGGGCCAGCAGGTGGTAGTAGACCCCGTCGTCGGTCCGCCACCCTTCCGGCGAACGCGCCACGTGCGCGAAGGCGGCCAGCCGCAGCGCCAACGCCAGCCCCAGGATGGCCCAGAGCCACCGGAGGTGCACCCTGCGGGGCGCGCCGGTCGCCGGGCCCACGGATCAGGCCCGCTCTTTCAGCATCCGCACCTCCCCCACGCGCACGGTCAGCCCGATCTGGTCGAAGTGGTTCAGGAGGGGGGTGGTGAACTTGCGGGTCGAATTCAGCGCCTCGCGTACTTCGAAGAAGGCGATCTCGTGCTTCTGCTCGAACAGCTTCAGCACCGCGTCCCGGGCTTCCTGGACCCGCCGGGTGTGGAAAATCAGCGCCCGGCCCATGTCAATAGCCAGCTCCATCAGCTCGCCCCGGTCGCCCAGCCCCGACACCACCGGGCGCACCTTCTCGGCGGACAGGCCCAACTGGGCCACCAACTCCTCAAACTCCGGAGTCACGAAGGCCGCCTCCCAGTAGATCTCCAGGATTCTCCGGGCCAGCTCTTCCTGCTGCGGGGTGAAGCTCACCCGGTGCCCCCGGCGGTAGGCGATGTCCCCGGTGGTTTCCAGGTCGCCGCCCGCCACCAGGGAATCCAAAAATGCATCCCACAAGGCCTTGTCCACCGGGCCGAACAGCCGGCTGGCGATTTCCGACCGCTTCATCCCCTGGCGGTGGGGCGTGGCCTGGTGAAAATCCTCCAGCAGGGTGCAGACTCCTTCCCGGGCCTGGTCCAGCACTTGGCGGTGGACCATCCAGGATTTGGCCGGTCCGGACAGGCGCACCAGGGCGCGGTCGCGGATCAGCTCCTCGATCACGGCTGCGACTTCCGCATCGGGGCGGGAGAGATCCCGGGCCACCGTTTCCGGGGTGAGGGGCTTGAAGCCCCCTCGGCGTATGTGCTGCTCGACCAGGTCGCGGGCGCTGCCCACCTCCAGCACTTCGAGGACTTCAATATCCTCGTCCGGCAGGTATTTCAGTTTCTTGGGATGGACTTCCAGCACCTTGCCCCCGCCGATGGTCCGCCCCGGGGAATAGTCGCGCAGGACGAAGCGGTCGCCCACCTCGCAGACCACCGGGGATTCCAGCCGCAGTTGCACGAACCCGGATTGTCCCGCCGGGATCGGCTTCTTTTCCAGGGTGACGGCGCGGGCCAGGTATTCGGCCGTGCCCAGGTGGAGACGGACCCGGGCGCGGTTCTCCAGGGGGCGTCCGGCGGAGGGGAGCTGGTAATGGGAGACGTTCAGCATGTAGGTTGGCCGGAAGTAGCCGGCCTGGGCCAGCAGGTCGCCACGCTCGATCTGGCTGACTTCGACCCCCTGCAGGTTGATGGCGGCTCGTTCGCCGGTGTGCGCTTCAGGCACTTCCAGGTTGTGCACCTGGATGCGCTTGACCCGCACCTCCTGATCCTTGGGCTGGATCTCGGCTCGATCGCCCGCCTTCAGCCGCCCGCCCAGCACCGTACCGGCCACCACCGTGCCGGACCCCCGGATACTGAACACCCGGTCTACGTACATGCGGAACACGCCCCGCTCGGGCCGCTGCGGCAGGTTGGCGGCCAGGTCCAGGATGGCGGCCTTCAGCTCGGCCACCCCCTTGCCCGACAGCGAGTCCACCCGGAACAGCGGCGCCTGCTCCAGGAAGGAGCCTTTTAGCCGCTCGCGGACGTCCTCCTCGACCATGTCCAGCCAGTCCGGTTCCACCATGTCAATCTTGGTCAGGGCCACCATGCCGCGCTGCACTTCCAGCAGCTTCAGGATCTCGAAGTGCTCTTCGGTCTGCGGCATGAAGCCGTCGTCGGCGGCGACGACGAAGATGATGGCGTCCACCGTGGCCACGCCCGAAAGCATGTTCTTGATGAACCGCTCGTGGCCGGGCACGTCAATGAAGGTGATGTCTTTCCCCAGGAAGGCGAACCCCAGGTCGATGGTCATCTGGCGGTCTTTCTCTTCCTGTAGGCGGTCGGGGTCGGTGCCGGTCAGGGCCTTGACCAGGGATGACTTGCCGTGGTCCACGTGCCCCGCGGTGCCGATGACGGTGTGATGCATGAGTTTTTGCTTTTAATCTTCCATAAATATACATATCCCAGGACGCATTTACAAGCCCCATCTTGGCCAATACCGTTTTCCATCCCCATTTCGGAGGGGGGTCCTGGTCCTTTTGGTGCATATTCGGTAAAAAAATCCCCGCGGTTTTCTTTTCCTGAGGTGCACACCCCCAAAAATCGTTTATTTGTGATTGAAATTGCAATTTGTTAAGCTATTTTTCCCCCGGTTTTTTGATATGGAAACAAATAATCTCTGATATCCGGCCGGGTGGCGCCCGGGAGAATCCCATGACTGGTCAGGACCGCGAAGAACACCTTGAACTCCTCCACGGCTTCGTCGAAGAAGGGCTGGAGATGCTGGAGGAAGTAGAACCTCAGCTGGTCGAGATGGAGAAGGAATTCGCCGGCGGAGGGGCCGTGGATCCCGACGTCGTACACGGCATTTTCCGCCTGTTTCATTCCCTGAAGGGCAGCGCCGGCTACCTGGGACTGGAGACCATCAGCCGGGTCACGCACCAGGCGGAAACACTGCTCGATTTCTTCCGCAGGGGCGTAGCCGTCCTGCGCAGCGATCACATTGACCTGATGATCCGCACCTGCGACTTCCTCCGGCAGCTGCTGGAGAATGTGGAGATGCGCCGGCACGATCAGGGGTTCGAATCGGAGGCCCGGGGCATCCTGGAAGATCTGGGCCGGGCCATCGCCGCGGTGCAGGGCGGCGCGGCCGAGGAAGCTCCGCGGCCCGAAGTTCCCGTTGCAACGGAAGCCCAGGCGGCCCCCCCGGAGGCTTCCCCTGAAGCCTCGGAAGGCGATGGCCTGCAACTGGTTATCACCGGCGACATGGTGCAGCAGTTCCAGGCCGAATCGCAGGAGCTGCTGGAACAGGCCGAAGAGGCGCTGCTCAACCTGGAAAAGGACATCTCCAACGCCGAGCATGTGGGCCGGGCTTTCCGCGCCTTGCACAGCTTCAAGGGGAATGCCGGGCTGTTCGGGTACGCCGACCTGGAGCGCCTGAGCCACCAGGCGGAAACGGTGCTGGAGAACGTCAAGGAGGGCCGCGCGGCCGCCGGCAGCGAAGTCTTCTCCCTGCTGCTGGAAGTCCTGGACGTGCTGCGTTCCACCCTGGTGCGGATGGCCCAGGGGGGCGATTCTGCCATCCCCGGCCTGCTGGGCTGGATCAGCCTGTTGCAGGAAGCCGCAGCCACCGCCCCGGTGGACGCGCCGCCGGCGGAGGTTTCCACACCTGAGATTCCCGCTGCCGTCCCCCCCCCGGTGCTCGACGCCGCCCCAGTGGACGCACTCCCCGCGGCGGAATCCGAGGCAACGCCCGCGGCCGAATACTCCGGCCCCGAGCGGCGCGCGAGCCAGGAGCGGCGCTCCGGCGGCGACCGCCGCAAGGACGAGGCGCTGCAGCGCCAGTCGGTGCGGGTGGACGTGGATAAACTGGACACGCTCCTGGACCTGGTGGGCGAGCTGGTCATCGCCGAGGCGATGGTGGCCCAGAACCCGGACCTGAAGACCGCCGGCCTCTCCCTGGACCGCTTCGACCGCGCCGTCATGCACCTGGAAAAGATCAGCCGCGACCTGCAGGACGTGGTCACCTCCATGCGCATGATCCCCCTGTCCGGCACCTTCCGGCGCATGATCCGCCTGGTGCGCGACCTGGCCCAGAAGGCCGGCAAGAAGGTGGAGCTGGAGATCATCGGGGAAGAGACAGAAGTGGACAAGACGGTTATCGAGCAGATCAATGATCCCCTGGTGCACCTGATCCGCAATGCCATAGATCACGGCCTGGAAACGCCGGCCGAACGGGCCGCTGCGGGCAAGCCGGAGGTCTGCCGCGTGTTCCTGGAAGCCAAGTACGTGGGCAGCGAAGTCTGGATCACCATCCGCGACGACGGCCGGGGCCTGAACCGGGAAAAGATCCTGGCCAAGGCCCGGGAAAGGGAGTTGATCGCGGGGGACGGACCCGACCTCTCCGACGAGCAGGTCTGGCCTATGATCTTCCTGCCCGGGTTTTCCACCGCCGACCGCATCACTGACGTCTCCGGCCGGGGCGTGGGCATGGACGTGGTCAAGCGCAACATTGACAACCTGCGCGGCCGGGTGGAAGTCCGCAGCCGCCAGGGCGAAGGCGCGTCCATGATTCTGCGCCTGCCCTTGACCCTGGCCATCATTGACGGCATGGTGGTGCGGGTGGAGCGAGCCCGCTACATCATCCCCACCATCTCCATTCAGGAAACCCTCCAGCCCGAAGACTGCTACCTCACCCGCACCATGGACGGGCAGGAACTCCTCAACATCCGCGGCAAGCTGCTCCCCATCGTCCGGCTGCACGAACTCTTCCACCTGGGCGGCGCCGGCCGCGACCTGTCCCGGGGGCTGATCATCGTGGTGGAGAACGAGGGGCGGTCGCTGTGCCTGTTCGTGGATGAACTGATCGGGCAGCAGCAGGTGGTGATCAAGGGGTTGTCGGGGTACATCGGCGAATTGCCGGGGGTGTCCGGCTGCACCATCATGGGCGACGGCGAGGTGAGCCTGATCCTGGACGTCGCCGGCCTGTTTAATCTGGCGCAGGGAAACGAGGGGTCCCAGCGCCGGCCGGCCGCCCTGCCGCCGCCCCGCCGGCGGGGCCAGGCCGAATCCGAAGCCATGCACATCCAGATACAAGCGTGAGGAACGCCATGAGCGAAAAAGACCGGCTGAACGAGGATCTCCTGGAAGCACAGGACCAGGAGGACGCCCAGGAGGGAAAATACCTGACTTTCGCCCTGGGCCGGGAAGAGTACGGCATCGAAATCCGCCACGTCACCGAAATCATCGGCATCCAGAACGTCACCGACCTGCCCGACATGCCCAACTTCATCAAGGGGGTGATCAACCTGCGGGGCAAGGTGATTCCCGTCATTGACGTGCGGCTGCGCTTCGCCATGGCCGAGCGGGAATACGACGAGCGCACCTGTATCGTGGTGGTCAACATCCGCAATGCGGCCGTGGGATTGATCGTGGACTCAGTGTCCGAAGTGCTGGACATCCCCGGGGATCAGATCGAGCCGCCGCCCATGGTGCGCAAGGGGCAGGGCAGCCGCTACATCGAAGGGCTGGGCCACGTGGGAGACACGGTCAAGATCCTGTTGAATATCAGCAATTTGCTCCATGAGGAGGAACTGGAACAGATCAGCGAAGCCGCCGTGGCCTGACCGGCCCTGGCCGCTGTACCCCGGCCGGGGCGTTCGTCCAGGCGCCCCGGCCCGGGAAGTACAGGCGGAAAATGATTGAACCGGCAATTCACGTTCTTCGGAGCCGTCCAGATCCGGAGAGGGAACGAACTGTTAGCGGGGGTATACCATGCTGAACAAAATGAAGATCGGCCCCAAGCTGATTGGGGGATTCGTGCTGGTGGCGGCCATCGCCGCGGTCATCGGGTTCATCGGCATCAGCAACATTGACAAGATTGAAGAATCGGATACCATACTCTATGAAAAGATGACGGTGCCCATTTCGCAGTTGCAGACCATCAGCACAGCGTTCAACCGCGTGCGCATCAACCTGCGCGACATGGTGCGGGCCGATAATCCTTCCGAGATCCAGCAATTCGCTGATAAGATCAACGATCTGTCCCGGGAGATTGACAAGACCTCGGAAGAATATGAAGCGCTGATCGTCAGCGAGGAGATGCGCCGGGCCTTTGACGATTTCAAGGAGACCCGGGTGGAATTCCGCCGCCACCTGGTACAGGCGGCGGAACTGGCCAAACAGAATCGCGACGAGGAGGCCTGGAAGCTGATCGACGGGGACGCCAGGCAGAGCGCCCAGGCGGAAAACGACGCCATTGACAAGCTGGTGGAGATGAAGGTGGCCGACGCCCGGCGCACCTCAGATCAGAATACCGCTGCGGCCGGCACCGCCGCCACCACCATGATCACCACCATCATCCTCGGGGCGCTGGCGGCCGTGGGCATCGGCCTGTCCCTGACCTTCTCCCTCACCAAGCCGCTGACGCGGGCCGTGGGGATGATCCAGGAACTGGGCCAGGGGCACCTGGGCAACCGGCTGAACCTGGAGCGGGCCGATGAGATCGGCCAGATGGCCCAGGCTATGGATCAGTTCGCGGATGACCTGCAGAATACCGTGGTGGCCAATCTGAAGAAGATCGCCGCCGGCGACATGAGCATGGAGATCCAGCCCAAGGATCAGCAGGATGAGATCATGCCCGCCCTGAAGCAGATGGTGGAAAACCTGCGCCGCAGCAAAGATGAGATCGAGGCTGTCTTGAAAGACGCTCGCATGAAAGCTGAGTATCTGAACCGCATCCCGACACCGGTCATGGTGGTGGACCGCGAGATGAATGTGCAGTTCATCAATGAGGCCGGAGCGCACGCAGCCGGATCCAGCGCGGAAAGTTGCAGCGGGAAGAAGTGCTTTGACCTGTTCCGCAACGCCCACTGCCAGACTTCAGAATGCCGCACCGCCCGCGCCATACAGCAGGGAGTCATTTCCTCCGGGGATACCGTCATCACCGCCCGGAGCATGAATCTGCCGGTGCAATATACCGGGGCACCGTTGAAGGACGAGAAAGGCAATATCATCGGCGGATTGGAATATGTAGTGGATATGACCGCTGTCAAGAATGTGGTCAACGAGGTCAATCGCACGGCCCAGGAGCTGATCGGGGGCAACCTGTCCGACCGGGCCAAGCCGGGTAATGCTGAAGGCGACTACAGGCTGTTGGTGGAGGGCTTCAACCGGGCCGTGGACGGCCTGCTGGCCCCGGTGCAGGAAGCTCTGGCGGTGCTGGAGAAGATGGCCCAGGGGGACCTGACCGCGGCTGTGCAGGGGGACTACCGGGGCGACCACGCCCGCATCAAAGACGCCCTGAACGGCACCCTGGAAGCCCTGAACGACATCCTGGGCCAGGTGAACTCCGCCGTCGAGCAGGTGGCGGCTGGGTCCCAACAGGTGGCCGACGCCTCCCAGTCGCTGTCCCAGGGGGCCACCGAGCAGGCTTCGTCCTTAGAAGAGGTCACCTCTTCTATGACCGAGATGGCTTCCCAGACCAAGACCAACGCCGACAATGCCTCCCAGGCCAACCAGCTGGCGGCTTCGGCCCGGGGCGGGGCCGAATCGGGCAATGCCCAGATGCAGCAGATGCTCTCCGCCATGGGGCAGATCAACGAGGCCTCCGGGCAGATCAGCAAGATCATCAAGGTCATTGACGAGATCGCCTTCCAGACCAACCTGCTGGCCCTGAATGCCGCCGTGGAGGCGGCCCGGGCCGGGGTCCACGGCAAGGGCTTTGCCGTGGTGGCCGAAGAGGTCCGCAACCTGGCCCAGCGCTCGGCCAAGGCGGCCAAGGAGACCACCGAACTGATCGAGGGGTCGGTGCAGAAAGTGGAAAACGGCACCGCCATCGCCCAAAAGACAGCCGAAGCCCTGAATGAGATCGTGGGGGGCATCACCAAGGTGACCGACCTGGTGGGGGAGATCGCCAGTGCCTCCGGCGAGCAGGCTCAAGGCATCGAGCAGATCAACGAGGCCCTGGGGCAGATAGACCAGGTGACGCAGTCGAATACGGCCAACGCCGAGGAATCGGCCGCGGCGGCCGAGGAGCTGTCGGGGCAGGCGGTGCACCTGAAGCAGACCCTGGCCCGCTTCCAGTTGAAGCAGCAGGGGCGGTTGTCCTACCAGCGGGAGGCCGAGGTGCCGCCGCACGTGGAGAAAATGGTGAAGGACCTGCAGAGGCAGCAGGCGGCCCCGGCCCGGGGCAAGAAAAAGTCCCGCCCGGCCGAGACCATCGCCCTGGACGATACCGAATTCGGCAAGTTCTAAGTACAAACTGTGCTCCTGTCTCCCGGACGGATGATCTGACCCTGGCGGCGGCATCCTCCCGACCGTCCGGGAGACGGGGCACGCGTAATCCACGATTTCCGGTGAATGGCGGGTCTTATGCCGGGTGCGAAGGTGAAACTGGGCGTCGAAACTCCCGGTGAGGTTCCGGATCTCTCCGCGGACCATGGCAACCTGATGCCGCTGACCGAGCGGGAATACTGTCTGATGCGCGACCTGGTCTACCACCGTTTCGGGATTCACCTGGGCGAGCACAAGCGGGCCCTGATCGCCGGCCGACTGCAGAAGGTGGTGCGGGAGCAGGGATTCGACAATTTCAGCGAGTACCACGACTACCTGAACCGGGATGCCACCGGCGAGGCCCTGACCACGCTGATTGACCGGATTTCCACCAATCATACCTACTTTTACCGGGAGAAGGATCACTTCGAATTCTTCTTCCGCACAGTGCTGCCGGAATTGGCGGCCCGGGAACGGCAATCCGGGCGCCGCACTCTGCACCTGTGGTGCCCCGGCTGTTCCAGCGGGGAGGAGCCCTACACCCTGGCCATGCTGATACTGGAGCATTTCCGCCGCGAGATGACCGGGTGGGATCTGGGCCTCCTGGCCACGGACATCAGTTCGCGGGTACTGCGGAAGGCCCAGGCGGGGATCTACCCGGCCGAGAGCGTGGCCCGCCTGCCGCGGGAACTGGCCCGCGCCTATTTCGATCGGGCGCCGGACGGCCGCGGCCGGGTCCAGGACCGGGTCAGGCAACTGGTGCTGTTCCGCCGCCTGAACCTGATGCGCCCGGACTATCCCTTCCGGGGCAAGTTTTCCGTGATTTTCTGCCGCAACGTGATGATCTACTTCGATCCCCCCACCCGACAGGCCCTGACGGACCGGTTTCACCGGGTCCTGGAGCCGGAGGGGTACCTGTTCATCGGCCATTCCGAGACTCTGGGCCGCAACGATTCCCGTTTCCGCTATGTGCGGCCGGCGGTGTATCAGCGGGTGGGATCATGAAACACAACGGGCGCGTCCGGGTGCTGGTGGTGGACGATTCCGCCATGGTCCGGGAGATCCTCTCCCGGGGTTTGGCGCTCGACCCGGTCATCGAGGTGGTGGGGACCGCCGGGGATCCCTACGCCGCCCGCGACAAAATCCTGGCGCTCAACCCCAATGTCCTGACCCTGGACGTGGAGATGCCCCGAATGGACGGGGTGGAATTCCTGCGCCGGCTGATGCCCCAGCACCCCCTGCCGGTGCTGATGGTCAGCGCCCTGACGCAGGCCGGCAAGCGCATCACCCTGGAAGCTCTGGAAGCCGGGGCGGTGGATTTCGTGGCCAAGCCCAGCACCGACGTCGCCCGGGGCCTGAACGAGATGCTGGCGGAGCTGCGCGCCAAGGTGAAGATGGCCGCCACGGTCAACGTCAGCGGCTGGAGGAAACAGGAAGCCCGGGAACCGGCGGCGCCTCCGGCCCAGCCGGTCCGGGCCCTGGCCGAGTCCACCGACAAGGTCATGGCCATCGGTGCCTCCACCGGGGGCACCGAAGCGTTGCGCTTCATCCTGACCCAACTCCCCGCGGACGCCCCCGGCGTGGTTATCGTGCAGCACATGCCTGCCGGGTTCACCAAAATGTTCGCCGAACGGTTGAACGAGCAGTGCCGGTTACAGGTCAAGGAGGCGGCGAGCGGGGACCGGGTGCTCCAGGGGCGGGCGCTGATCGCTCCGGGGGACTACCACCTGACCGTGCGGCGTTCGGGCGGGACCTACGTGGTGGACTGCCAGCAGGGGGAGAAGGTCTGCGGGCACCGGCCTTCGGTGGAGGTGCTGATGCAGTCGGTGGCGCGGTACGCCGGCGCCAACGCGGTGGGCGCCATCCTGACGGGGATGGGACACGACGGCGCCGACGGCCTTTTGGCCATGCGCCGGGAAGGGGCCCGCACCCTGGCCCAGGACGAGGCCACTTCGGTGGTCTTCGGCATGCCCAAGGTGGCCTGGGAGCGGGGCGGGGCCGAGCGCCTGGTCTCGCTGTCCGCCATCCCCCAGACCCTGATGACTCTGTCAGCGGAGGCGGGCCGATGAGCGTGATTTACGTTGGCGTGGGAGAATTCGCCATCTCCAACCGGCCCGGAGAAGTGGTCAAAACCCTGGGACTGGGGTCCTGCGTGGCGGTCATCGCCCAGACGCCCGACGCCCGCCTGGTCGGCCTGCTGCACGTGGCCCTGCCGGAGTCGGGCATCAACCGGCGGCTGGCCGAAGAGCGCCCCGGGATGTTCGCCGATACCGGCATCCCCCAGTTGCTCCAGGAGATGCGCAAGCGGGGCTGGAATAGCGGGCCGCTGCAGATCAAGCTGGCCGGGGGAGCCACCATCATGGACCCCAACAACACCTTCAACATCGGCAAGCGCAACCTGCTGGCGATACGCAAGGTGCTGTGGGCCTTCCGCCTGGGAGCCATCGCCGAAGACGTGGGCGAGTCCATCAGCCGTACGGTGTGGGTGAACGTGGGCAGCGGCCAAGTGATCGTTTCTTCACCGGGGAGGGGGGAATGGGAACTGTAGCCGGCGAAGAACGCGCCGAGCGCCTGGTGGAGGCCATCACCCGCCGGGTGCAGGACGTGCCCCTGCTGCCCAGCGTGGTTTCCCGCCTGCTGGAAGTGGTGGGCCGGGAGGACCATTCCATCAACGACGTGGTCCGCCTGATCGAGAACGACCTCTCCCTGACCACCCGCGTGCTGAAGGTGGCCAATTGCGCCGCGTTCGGCCGGGGGCAGACCATCACCTCCCTGTCCCGGGCCACGTTGCACCTGGGGGAGAAGATGGTCATCGGCATCGCCATCGGATCGTGCTCGCCGCAGCTCTTTCAGCGCCCCCTGGAAGGGTACGGAAGCGCCGCCGGGGAATTATGGGATCATTCCCTGCGCACCGCCCTGGCCACCCGGGAAGTGGTGCGCTACGCCCACCATGAGGTGTCCTCCGATCTGGCCTTTACCGCCGGGCTGCTGCACGACGTGGGCAAGGCCTTGATCTCGGAATTCCTGGAGGGGCAAACCGGCGCCCTGGTGCAGTCCTGCCGGGAGGGCCACAGCGGCGATTTTCTGGCCGCCGAGCAGATGCTGCTGGGCACGGATCATGCTGAGATCGGCTATGCCCTGGCCCGGCGCTGGAGCCTGCCCGATCCGCTGTGCGCCGCCCTTCGCGACCACCACCGTCCGGACCTGGCCCTGGATTTCCGCGAGCTGGTCTTCGGGGTGCACCTGGGCGATCTGGCGGCCATGCTGGGCGGCAGCGGCACGGGCGCCGACACCCTGGCCTACAAGGTCGAAACCGGCTATGAAGAGTACCTGCGCCTGGACAAGGACGACCTGGACCGCATCCTCCTGATCGTCCAGGACGAATTCCGCCGCACGAAGGCGTCCATCTTCAGCGAACTGGAGGCTGGAAGATGATCCAAACCATCATCATTGCCGACGATTCCAGCACCGCGCGTATGGTTACGCGGCGCTGCCTGGAGATTGCCGGCTACCAGCAGGCCCGGATTCTGGACGCCCGGGATGGCCGTGAAGCGTTGGTCATGGTCAAATCCCAGGGCGTGGATCTGCTGGTCACCGATCTGAATATGCCGGGCATGGACGGAACGTCGCTGCTGCGGCACATCAAGTCCAGCCCCCGGCTGCACAACCTGCCCGTGCTGGTCATCAGCAGCATGGGTAACGCCGCGCGGCAGGAAGAGCTGCTGCGCCTGGGGGCATTCGCGGTGCTGGACAAGCCGGTCTCCCCGGCGGCCATAGTCCGGGCCCTGAAAGAGCTGGAAGCGACAGAAGAGAGGGAGGCATGATCCGCATTCTCCGACCCCCCCGCGAGGCCTTGATGGCCGCCGTGGCAGACACCCTGGAAGGGATGGCCTTCGAGCAGGTGGAACTGATCGAGTCGGGCGTTGACGCTCCGCCCTGGCCGGGCGTCGAACCGGAAACCTTCCCCGGGCAGGAGAAGGGCCCTCCCGCCCCGCCCGCCCGGCTGTGGTTCTGCCTGCCCCTTTCCGCCCCGTTGCGCGGCCTGGTGGCGGTGGAACTGCCGGGAGTGTACGCCGCCCAGATCGCCGGGGCGCTCTACGGGCCGGAAGAGCAGTCTCCGCAGCGGGAGGCGGTGCGCGACACCATGGGGGAACTGTTGAACACCCTGGCCGGCCGCTTCATGCAGGAACTGCTGGGGCCGGATCAGAATTTCGAACTGGGCTTCCCCCGCGCGGGGGAAGGCGAAATGCTTTCTCCCGATGCGCCCGCGGTGAAGCTGACCTTCAGCGCGGCCGGCTATCCCTTCCAGGCCCTCCTGTTCGGCGACCATTTCGTCCGGGAAGATACATTCATTCTCCAAAAGGAAGAGGTGCAATTATGAAGGTCCTGGTGGTGGATGATTCGGCCACCATGCGCCGCATCATCATCAAAAACCTGAACGACGCCGGCTTCTCCGATACAGTGGAGGCGGAGAACGGCATCGAGGCCATCAGCCGGATGGCCGGAGTCGAACTGGTGCTGACGGACTGGAACATGCCCGTCATGGACGGCCTGAGCTTCGTCAAGGAAATCCGCCGCAACACCGCCTACGCCAACGTGCCCATCGTCATGATCACCTCCATCGGGGCCAAGAAGGAAGTGGTCGAGGCGCTGAAGCAGGGAGTGAACAACTACATCGTCAAGCCGTTCACACCCGCCATTCTGATTGAAAAAGTCAAGTCAGTCATCCCGAATTAGAGCCTGTCCGGCCCGGAGGATCTGCCATGGATGTCAAGTACATCAATCACTTCATCAGCGCCGTGAACAACACCTTCACCACCATGCTGGGGTCGTCCCCGGAACGCCAGGGGCTGTCCCTGAAGCAGCACCACGTGGCCCAGGGGGACATTTCCAGCATCATCGGCTTCGCCGGCAAGCTGGCCCACGGTTCGGTGGCCCTGAGCTTCCCCCAGGAAACGGCCCTGAAAATCCACGCCGTGATGACCGGCGAGACGCTGGACAAACTGAACAAGGACGTGCAGGACACCGTGGGCGAGATCGTCAACATTATTGCCGGCGGGGCCAAGACCGAATTCGACCAGGAGGGGCTCTCCTTTCATATTTCCATTCCCACTGTAGTGGTGGGGAAAGACCACACCATCATCCACAAGGGCAGCACCCCCATCGTGCTGCTTCCCTTCACCTGGGAAGGGTGCAGTTTCGTCATGGAAATCTCCCTGAAGTTGGAAGGCACCCCGCGCCGTCCGATCCGGCAACTGGCCGGCGAAGCCTTTTAACCGAACCGCCGCCTCCCCTTCTTCCGTTCAACGCCCACCCTCCGGAGACCCCCGTCCCTGCGGGAACAGACTCTTTCTTTCCTGCCGTTCTTGCACCGGTTCCTGCAGGAAACTGCCGGAGATGGTTCAGCTCCGGGGTCTTTGTACCATCCCCTCACCCTGATTTCCACACAACACGGTTTATACGTTTGCCTGAGCAGACGAAACGTGTGGTCCCCGCACAAATAAATATTCACAAAGTCATTGATTTTCCAGTCTCTATGACGTACATTAAGGGCTGACGCGGGTTCAATTCCGACCTCTCCATCCGCCCGCGGCGGGCATTCCGCCGCGGCGCCCCGCTTCTCTTCGTGCTCAGCGCTCATACCGGCCGGAGCGCCTCTTGGCCGGGCCTCACCCGAGGCGATGACACTTTCTCCCCCCAAAAGTGACGATGCGATTTTGAGAGGAGGCTTATCATGAGCATGAAGCGCCTTACCCGGTGGACTCTGGTGCTGGGCTGGCTGGTCTCCGCCGCGGCGGCGGGGGCGGTCACCGGCGACGTGGTGCGCGGCTTCCCCGCGCCGGGTACCTGTTCCACCGGCATGGCCTGGGACGGCAAACACCTCTGGGTGGCCGACCTGAAAACCGATACCATTTACGCGGTGGATCCCGCTTCGGGGACCGTGGCCCGGCGAATCCCCTCGCCCACCTACCGGGCCGTCGGTCTGGCCTGGGACGGCAGTCACCTGTGGGTGGTATGCGGCGAGGAAGAAAAGATCCTGCGCCTGGATCCCGAGGACGGCACGGTGACCGCCACCCTGGAATCCCCCGCGGGCAAGCCCACCGGCCTGGCTTGGGATGGGCAGTACCTGTGGCTGGCCTGCAAGGCGGGCAACCAGTTGCACCAGGTCAGCCCCCTGGACGGGACCACCATCCGTTCCTTCCGGGCTCCCGCCAAGTCATCCCAGGGCCTGGCCTGGGACGGGCGCTACCTGTGGGTGGCCGACCGCGTGTCCGACCGGATCTACATGGTCAGCCCCAAGACCGGCGACGTGATCCTGATTTTCGATGCGCCCGCCCCCTATGCCGACGGCCTGGCCTGGGACGGCAAGCACCTGTGGAACGTGGACTTCCAGTCCGATTCGCTCTACTGCCTGGCGGTGAATGACGGCGCGCCCTACGCCCGCAAGAGCCCCCGCACCCAGGCGGTGGAATTCACCAGCGAACTGCGCAACTACGGTCCCGGCACGGTCAAATCGGCGGATTTCTACCTGGCCATTCCCACTGACCTGCCCAACCAGGAGCTGCTCGGTGAGCCGCAGTTCTACCCCGCGCCGACGGCCATCCTGACCGACCAGTGGGGGCAGAAGGTGGCCCATTTCCGCCTGGAAAACCAGCCCGCCGGCAGCATCCTGAAGGTGGCCATGACGGCCGAAGCCCGGCTGTGGGACACCCGCTGGTTTATCTTCCCTGAAAAGGTGGGCAAGCTGGAAGAGATCCCCGGGGAAATCCGGGAGAAGTACCTGGTGGACGACGAGAAGTTCGACCTGAACCACCCGGCCATCCAGAAGGCGGTCAAGGAAGCGGTGGGCGAAGAGAAGAATCCCTACTGGATGATGCGCAAGATCTTCCGCCATATCAACGACCGCATGGAATACGAACTGTCGGGCGGCTGGAACACGGCTCCCACGGTCTTGCAGCGGGGCACGGGGTCCTGCTCGGAATACACCTTCGTGTTCCTGGCGGTGTGCCGCGCGGCGGGGCTGCCGGCGCGCTACGCCGGGTCCATCACCGTGCGGGGGGACGACGCCAGCCTGGACGACGTCTTCCACCGTTGGGCGGAAGTCTACCTGCCCGGCTACGGCTGGGTGCCGGTGGACCCTTCCGGCGGCGATTCCCCTTCCCCGGAAGACCAGGCCCAGTTCGTCGGCCACCTGGCCAACCGCTACCTGATCACCACCGTGGGGGGCGGCAATTCCCAGTACCTGTCCTGGAACTATAACGGCGAGACGCGCTGGACCACCCGGGGGGAATGCAAGCTGTACACCGAGCACATGGGCGAATGGCGGCCGCTGGTCCTGGCCCCAGAGACCGAGCACGCCCAGGTGGATCCCCCGGAAGGCCAGGGCAACGGGGCGGTGTTTGAGCCGTAAAAAAAGCGGGCAGCTTAGAGCCAACATGCAGGGCGGCGTCACCGATGACGCCGCCCTTTTCTTTGGTTGCAAAGTTACAAGGTTGGGAAAGTCGGAAAGTTACTTCAACAGGATCATCTTCTTGGTCTGCCGGTACTGGTCCACCCCCATCTCCAGGAGATACATGCCCGAAGCGACGGGGGCGCCGTGGTCGTTCTTGCCCATCCAGGAGACGTTGTAGCCTCCAGGAGTTAATGCTTTCTTCGCGAGAAGCGTCTTGATTCTCTGGCCGGTCAGATCGTAAACCGTCAAGGATATGGTGGACGGTTTGCCCACGTCAAAATGGACGGTGGTGGAGGCGTTGAAGGGGTTGGGATAGTTCTGGGCCAGGTGGCACCAGCCGGGATGGCGCTGCAGTTCCCCGGGGGCCACCGCCACGGTGTCGCCGTAGTCAATCCAGGTCTCGGGGCCGGTGAAGAGGTAGGCCCGCCCCTGGTACCACCAGATGTTCGGGGCCGAGATCAGTGCCTCATCGCGGCCGTCGCCGTTCACATCCCCCACGGAGATTTCATTGCCCCAGCCGGAGAGGTCGTCGAAGCCGTCAATAAGGGCGTCGGGCACCCCGTTGAAGGGGACGTTGCCCAGGTAAATGTAGGCCGCCCGGTGGTCGAAGCTGTAGGAATTGACGCTGATGATATCGCTGATGCCGTCCCCGTTGAAGTCCCCGCTGGTGATGTTGTAGAGCGGGACGGTGGGCAGGC
>QZKQ01000032.1 GCA_003599535.1 Candidatus Zixiibacteriota bacterium
GTAGCCGGGGCGTTTTCCCGAAGGGACCACTGCGTGGTAACCCCCGGAGAAGGATACCCCACCCTCCTGTGCCACCCTGAAGGGGTGGACCAACATCCGTTCCCTCTGCGATTCTGACCGTGAGATTGCTTCGTCCGCTGAAAAGCGCGTCCTCGCCACGCAGTGGTCCCCTCGGGGCAATGACACTGTTAGTTAAGCGTTAAGCGTTAAGAAACCCACGGCGGACTGCGCGGCGGATCGGATGTGAAGGCGAAGGTTGGCTTGCTGCTCCGCCGCTTAGTCCGCCCTACTCTCCCCCGGCGGGGACGCCGGCGCCATTATTTTTTACTTAACACTTGATACTTATCACTTGACACTTTTTCTCTTTTCGTCCCTCGGCACCAGCCGCCGGTCTATCCCCTTCACGTTCAGCGCGATCCGGATGGCCTCATCCACGTTGTCCACGAAATGGAACTGGATCTGCTCCTTCAGGTGCTGCGGGACCTCTTCCAGGTCCTTCTGGTTGGCTTTCGGAAGTAGTACGTTCTTCAAGCGGGCGCGGCGGGCCGCCACCAGCTTTTCGCGGATGCCGCCCACCGGCAGGATCCTCCCCTGGAGGGTCAGTTCGCCGGTCATGGCCAGGTCCCCGCGCACCGGCCGGCCGGTGAACAGGGAGGCCAGCGCCGCGGCCATGGTCACCCCGGCCGAGGGCCCGTCCTTGGGGGTGGCCCCTTCCGGCACGTGGACATGAATCTCCTTCTTGACCATGAAGTCCGCCGACAGCCCCCAACGGGCCGCGTTGGTGCGCAGGTAGGATAAGGCGATGTCGGCCGATTCCTTCATCACCTCGCCCAGGTGGCCGGTCAGGTGCATGTGTTCCCGCCCCGGCATCCAGGACGTTTCGATGGCCAGCACTTCGCCGCCCACCGGAGTCCAGGCCAGGCCCCAGGCCAGCCCCACGGTCGGTTTGCGGCAGACCGCGTCGGCCTGGTATTTCGGTACCCCGAGGAAATCCGGATAGTTCTTTTCCGTGACCTTCACCGGATCGGCCTCGCCCTGGGTCAGACGCATGGCCGCCTTGCGGCAGATGGCCGCCAGGGATCGTTCCAGGCCGCGCAACCCCGCTTCCCGGGTGTACTCCACGATGACGTTTTCCAGCGCCCGGCCGCAGAAGCGCACCTGGTCCTCGGGCAGGCCGTGATCGGCGATCAGCTTGGGCAGCAGGTGCTTTTCGGCGATGGCCACCTTTTCCGGCGTGATGTATCCGGCCAGGGAGATGATCTCCATGCGGTCCCGTAGCGGGTGCGGGATCTGGTACACCTGGTTGGCGGTGGTGATGAACAGCACCTTGGAGAGATCGAAATCGAGCTCCAGGTAGTGGTCGCTGAAGGCGTTGTTCTGTTCCGGGTCCAACACTTCCAGCAGGGCCGAAGCCGGGTCGCCGCGGAAGTCGCTGCCCAGCTTGTCAATCTCGTCCAGCATGAACACCGGGTTGTTGGCTTCGGCGGCGCGGATCTTCTGGATGATGCGCCCCGGCAGCGCCCCGATATAAGTGCGCCGGTGGCCGCGGATTTCCGCCTCGTCCCGGATGCCGCCCAGCGAGACCCGCACGAAAGGCCGCCCCAGCGCCCGGGCGATAGACCGGCCCAGGCTGGTCTTGCCCACCCCGGGAGGCCCGGCCAGGCACAGGATGGGGCCGCGCACGTCCTGGCGCAGTTTGCGCACGGCCAGGTATTCCAGGATGCGTTCCTTGACGTCGTCCAGCCCGTAGTGATCCTCGTCCAGGACCGCCCGGGCGCCGGCGACGTCTATCTCTTCGGCGCTGGAGACCATCCACGGCAGAGTCAGAATCCAGTCCAGGTAGCTGCGCGAGACGGTGTATTCGGCCGCCGCCGGGCTCATCTTGGCCAGGCGCCCCAGCTCCTTTTGGGCGGTTTCCCTCGCCTTGGGCGGCAGGGCGGTGCGCAGGATCTTGGCCTCCAGCTCGCGGATTTCCAGGGAGACCTCGTCCTCTTCCCCCAGCTCCTTGCGAATGGCCTTGATCTGCTCCCGCAGATAGTACTCTTTCTGCGACTTGTCCAGCTCGTCTTCCACCCGGTCCTGAATCTTGCGGGTCAGTTCCTGCAGCTTGAGTTCGCGGGATACCAGGGCGGACACCTTGCGCATCCGCTCTTCCAGGTCGAAGGTCTCCAGGATCTCCTGCTTCTTCTCGATCTCCAGGTTCAGGTTGGCCGCGATCAGGTCGGTCAGCACCTCCGGGTCGGTGACGTTGTACATCGCCACCTTGAGTTCTTCGGAGAGGTTGGGGGCCAGGTCAATCAGGCGGCGAAAATCGTCGGCCACGGCGCGGGTGGCGGCTTCCAGGCGCAGGGATCTCCGCCGGTCGCGGGGCATCTCTTCGACCCGGGCCAGGGGGTAGGGCCGCTCGCGCATGATCTCCAGGAGCTGGATGCGGGCCATTCCCCGCACCAGCAGGCGCACGCTGCCGTCCGGCACCCGGAACATCTTCATGATCTGGCAGCAAGCGCCCGCCTTGAAGATGCCGCGTTCGCCGTTGCCCGCGTTGGTTCCCGGGGCGGGGACCTTCAGCGTGAAGCAGCCGATCATTTTGTTGCCGGCCAGGGTATCGTGGACCAGGCGGATCATGGCCTCGTCGGTCACCGCCATGGGCACGACAATGCCGGGAAAGACCACCAGCTCGGAAAGCGACAACACCGGCAACACTTCCGGCACGGCGACGCGTTCCGGGGATACCGCTCTCTTTTCAGCGGTCAGGCTTTCCATGCAACCCCCCAAAGATGGTTTAGCGGCGAGGGTCCTCGTCGGATCGTTCCACCTCGGTCACCGGGCGCAGGCCGGAAAAGACCTTGCGCAGGCGCACCAGGTAGAACCCCCCCAGGTTCTCCACCCGCAGCGAATTGGCCACCACCGGTTCCGGGATGGTCAGGATACGTTCGAAGGGCCCGAAGTCCAGCTCCATTTTATGGTACTGCCGGTGTTCGAACCCGGGAATTTCATGACGCATTCCGGTAATGAACAGCGCCCCCGCGTCCAGGCGGATGTCCAGGTCCTGCGGAGCCACCCCCACCAGGTCCAGCAGGCAGAGGATTTCGGTCTCCGTCTCGAAGACGTCCATGGGAGGGCAGAAGCCGCGTCCGGGGCTGGGAGCCATGCGCTGCTGATCGCCGAAGAAGCCGTTCATCAGGCTGTCTATCTCTTCGGACAGATGCTGAAAATCCTTCAGCAGACGCTCCCGCGCCTCCTCGGTCCCCCCCTTCGGATGGATGCTCCTGGACACTCTGTTCCCCCCAAGTACAGCAGTTAATGCCGATCAATTTATTCTGTCATTCCTGCCGGGAACCACTTCGTTCCAATCCCGGCAGGAACGATATCTCGGCAGTAACTGTACCTGATTTATTCAGGTAATTTCGCTCTTCTTTCCAGATTCCTTAGCAGCATGGCCAGCATGTATCCCGCCCCGAAGCCGTTGTCAATGTTGACCACGGCCACGCCCCCCGCGCAGCCGGTCAGCATGCCCAGCAGGGCCGACAGCCCGCCAAAGCTGGCGCCGTACCCCACCGAGGTGGGCACCGCGATCACCGGCACCTCCACCAGCCCTCCGACTACCGAGGCCAGGGCCCCTTCCATCCCCGCCACCACGGCGATGGCGTCGGCCCGGGCGATGCGCTCCCGGTGCGCCATCAGCCGGTGCAGCCCGGCCACCCCCACGTCGTAGATCCGGTCGCAGGGGTATTCAAACGCTTCCAGGGTGGCCGCAGCCTCCTCGGCTACAGCCATATCCGACGTCCCCGCTGAAATCACCAGGCCTTGCGGACGATCCCCGTCAGGCAGGAATGTCTGACCCACCCTTTGGCTGTGGACCTCATCTCCCTCTAACCCGGTGGGATAGACATTCTTGTCTGTCTTTTCCCGGAAGATGGTCAATGTGCGGGCTTTGTAATTGGCTTGGGCTTGTGGCCAGATTGCCAGGAGCGCGGCAATTTTGGGCTCGCTTAGCCGGGTGATCAACACCGTGTTGCCATGTTCCCGCAGCTTTTCGGCTATCGCCCGGATCTGCTCCAGGTCCTTGCCCTCGCCGTAGATGACTTCCGGGAAACCCCGCCGCAGCGAGCGGTGGTGATCCACCTTGGCGAAGTCCAGATCCTGGTAGGGCAGCTCCTTCAGCCGCGCCACCAGGTCGCTCTCTTTCAGGTCGCCGGCCTTGAACGCCGCCAGCCAGGTACGCAGGGTGCTTTCGTCCAAACTATATAGCCTGTTCGATGGGTGATTCCGAATGATTGGCTTGATGATTCACGAAGAAGTCGCGCGTCACCGCCAGCACCTCCTCGGGGTCTTCCATCCGCACCACGCGGGCGCGGAATTCGGCGGCGCCGGGCAGCCCCCTGGAGTACCAGGCCAGGAACTTGCGCATCTCCCGCAGGCCCTTCAGCCCCCGGGTTTCCACGCTGCGCCGGTAGTGGTATTCCACGTCCGGCCAGCGCTGGGCGGGCGTGAGCGGCTGCCAGGGCCGGTCTTCCAGGGCGGCGGCGCAGGCGGCGAAGATCCAGGGGTTGCCCAGCATGCCCCGGCCCACCATGACCCCGTCCACGCCGGTCTGTTCGATCATCCGCCGGGCGTCCTCGCCCCGATAGATGTCGCCGTTGCCGATGACGGGAAGGGTGACGGACTGCTTCACCCGGGCAATCAGTTCCCAGTTGGCCTGGCCGCTGAACCCCTGGTCGGTGGTGCGCCCGTGCACGGTGACGGCCGCGGCGCCTTCGGCCTGGGCCGCCTGGGCCGCCTCGATGGCGGTCACCCGGTCGGGCTTGGGTCCCAGGCGCAGCTTGGCGGTTACCGGCAGGCGGGTGGCGGCGACTACCGACCGCACCGCCTGGGCGATGCGCTCGGGGCTTTCCATGAAGCCCGCGCCCGCGCCGCGCCGCACCACCTTCTTTACCGGGCAGCCGAAGTTCAGATCAATGACGTCCGGCTGCAGGCTTTCCAAGCGGGCGGCAGCTTCGCCCAGAATCGCCGTATCGTGGCTGAAGATCTGAATGCCGAGCGGCCGCTCTTCCGGAGTGAACCGCGCCAGCGCCCAGGTTTTGGCCTGGTTGCGCACGATTCCCTCCGCGCTGACCATTTCGGTGAACACCATGGCGGCGCCGTTACGGCGGCAGAGCAGCCGGTAGGGGCTGTTGGTGATGTCGCACAGGGGCGCCAGCAGCACGGGGCGCTCCAGAATCAAAGAGCCGATCTGCAGTAATGGAATATACACGGTGGTGCTATCCGTTGCAACGTTTTTTTCCGATTTTCCAATGATGGCGGTGATTATACCCCTCAGAGCGAACGAAGTTGCCACCCGCCGGCCCTATTCCGGTGGCGTCGCGGGGGGCGGTTCTGTGGGAGCTTCGGGTTCGGGCTCCGGGGGCGGCGGTTCCGGCCGGTGGTACTCTTCCACATAATTCAGGCGCAGAAGATGCAGGGTTTCGCTCAGGCGGCCAGCCTCCTCGGGGGACAGGTGGCCCCGAGTGCGGGCTTCGAGCATGTCCAGCATGTCAATCGCCTCGGAGGCGGCGGGCAGGTCGCGCTGGGCCTTGCCGGTCAAGGGGTTGACCAGCTTGCCCAGGCCCATCAGGGCGCTGTATTCCAGGGACGCCACCAGGGCGAAGAACAGGTGCGAATGTTTGGCGTTGCGATCGTTTTCCATGATTTGGCCGTTGGCTGTTGGCGATTCGCTTCTTTTTTTGCCCAGGTCTTGGCCCGCGGTTCCGGGCGTGACCTGGCGCTGATGACCCCGCCCGGGGGATCGTCGGCTGACGGATAGCCCTCCGAATCTCCCGGGAGCGGGGACGCTTGCGCCACGGGTATTCCAGGCGCAATATTTCCGATAGAAAAGGGATCACTTCCACGGAAATGATCCCCTCGACAGGCGGCAAACCTTGTATATCCGGAAGCTTAACGCAGGTTCTCTCGTTTTTCCAGTTCCCGAATCCGATCCCGCAGGCGGGCCGCCTCTTCGTAAGATTCGGCTTCCAGGGCGTCCTGCAGCTTCTGGTTCAGGTTGGCGATTTCGTCCAGGGCGCCGAGTTGCGGCTCGGCCCGTTCGCCGGTAATGGAGGCGGTTTCCATGACGTCTTCGGCCACCATGATGGGCACCTTGGCGCGCAGAGCCAGGGCGATGGCGTCGGACGGCCGCGCGTCAATAATCTCCGGGCCGTGGTTGGTCTTCAGATCCACCAGGGCGTAGAACGTGTTATCCCGCAGCTCGGTGACGGTTACCTGGCGCACCTGGGCTTCAGAGGCTTTCAGCAGGTTGTGGAACAGGTCGAACGTGAGGGGCCGGGAATAGCGGAGGTCCTGCAGCAGCAGGGAGATGGCCTGCGCCTCGGCCGCTCCGATGAAGATCGGCAACCAGCGCTCGCCCTCTTTTTCCCGCAGGATTACGACATAGCCCTGGTAGGGCGGACACACCGAAACCCCGGTCACTTCAACTGGAATCATAATCCCCTCTCAGCGGCGAAGACTGGGAATTGCTTTACCCTATAATATAACAAAAAATCCGCCCAAGTCAATAACCTTTAAGCATAAAATAAAAAATATTAACAGCGTCGAAACAATCTCGGGGCCGGTAAGAAATGGGTGTTTTTTCCCTTGTAAGGGGGAAACAAATTTATTATATTTCAGGTTCCAATAAAAACCCGAACCCTGTAAGAGACGATAGAACCATGTCCAGACGTTGTGAAATCTGCGGAAAAGAGCCCCTGGTGGGGAACTCTGTCAGCCACGCCCACAACCTGACCAAGCGCCGCTGGCTGCCCAACCTCCAGCGCGTCAAGGTGGTGGAAGCCAATGGGACCGTACGGCACCGGCGGGTCTGCACTTCCTGCATCCAGGCGGGTAAAGTGGTCAAGGCCAGTTCCGCCAAGAAAACCACTCCGGCGGTTTAAGGCCGCCGGTCACCGGAATGTTTCAGGCTGGTCCGCCGGGCGGATCAGCCTTTTTGCTGTCTCACTTCAGTACCTGGTCCAGGGTGGCCAGGAGTCCTTCCAGGTCCGGCAGGGTCCAGTCGCCCATGTGCCCCAGGCGCAGGACTCGTCCTTTCAGCGGACCCTGCCCGGCGTCAATCAGGTACCCCTGCACCCGCAGGGCGGCCACGGTCATGGCGGTGTCGCGTTCGTTCGGCGGCCGAAGGCACGTGCAGGACGGCAGGCGCATGTCTTCGGGGCCTACCGGCGCCCAACCCCGGGCCTGAGCCCACTCCGCCGCCCGTTGCGCCATCCGCGCATGCCTCTCCCAGCGCGCCGCCAGCGTCTCCTGCTCCAGAATCCGCCCCACCTGAAAATCCATGGCGAAGAGTTGAGGGATGGCCGGCGTGGTCACCACCTCGTGCTTCAGCCAGAATTCCTGCCACAAGTTGAAGTCAGAGGCGTAGCCCTTGCGCTTGCTGTTGCGGGCGCGTTCCAGGGCTCGCTGCGACACTCCCACCGGTTCCACGCCCGGCGGCAGCGCCAGGCACTTCTGAGCCCCGCCCGCCAGCACGTCAATCCCCCACCGGTCCATGTACAGCGGCACGCCGCCCAGGGTGGATACCGCATCCACGATCAGCAGCACGTCCGGTAACAGGGCCACCAGCTCGGACACCGGCTCGATGGAGTTCAGCATCCCCGTCGAAGTCTCCCCGTGAACCATGACCACGCTGCTGAACCCGTCCTGTTCCAGCACCCGCTGGATCTCCACCACGCTGTAGGCCTTGCCCCAACCGAAATCCAGCAGGGTGGCCTTCAATCCCAGCCCCTTGGCCGCCTGCATCCAACGTTCGCCGAACAGCCCATTGGACAGGATCAGCAGGTGCGGGCCTCCGGCGTTCGTCAGCGCCGCTTCCATGGCCTGCGTCCCCGTCCCGGAATAGGCGTACACCGGATATTCCGTGTTCAACAGCTGTTGCAGCCGGGGACTCAGGCTCTCCATCAGCGCCCAGAATTCCGCCGTGCGATGGCCGATCATGGGGCGGGCCAACTGCGCCAGCACCTCGGGGGACACCTGCGTCGGCCCCGGCAAAAAAATCTTTACGTCATCAGGCATATGGCATATAATGCAAGATAAATTCAATGCATGTACATAACTATATTGATTTTACTAAAAAAGAAAAGCTCCGGATCCCCAGGGAATCCGGAGCGGGAAACCTCTCCCCGCCGCTCACGTCAGCATCAGGTTCAGCAGTTGCTTGCCCTTGACGATTTCCCCTTGAATCTCCTCTTCCCAGGCCTCCGGATCGGTGGGATTCAGCCGCAGCGTGCCCCAGACGCGCGGGTCCAGGGCCGGCACCAGGTCGTCGCCCCCGGAACCCACCCGGTAGCGGCGCGCCAGCATGTCTGAAAGCTGCACCAGGGCCACCAGTTCCGCGTGCTCAAGGTCCGGCTGGAAGCTGTGGTGCCGCGCGATTACCTGGACCAGCTTGTCCGGCAGGCTCCAGGTTTCCGCCAGGTACGCCCCGATGTCCGTGTGGCTTATGCCCAGTTCCTGTTGCTCCGCCTGATAGAACGATATCCGCTCCCGCTTGACGCATTCCACCACCCGCACCAGGTGGTCGTGAAAGTGCCGGTCCAGGACCACTTTGCCGCAGTCGTGGATGATCCCGGCGATGAAGCCCTCCTCATCCCGGCCCACCCCCAGCCGGTTGCCCAGATAGCGGCAGATCATCCCGCACCCCATGGCATGCTGCCAGAACAGTCCGCGATTGAACACCTCGTCCGACTCCCTGCCGCTTAGCGACTTGAACACCGAAGCGGAGATGACCACGTTCTTCAGGGTTTGGGCGCCCAGCAGCACGATGGCCTGGTGCACCGAGTCCACGCTGCGGGAGAGGCCGTAAAACGAGGAGTTGATCAACTGCAGGATCTTCAGGCTGATGGCCTGATCGGCCTCCACCACACGGGCCACTTCCTTGACAGGGATGTTGGGGTTGCGCAGGGCGCGCAGGATGCCGGCGAAGACGGTCGGCAGGGTGGGCAGGTCCCGGATGCCCTTCAGTTGCTGCAGGATCTCTTCACGGGTGACGGAGACGGGTACTGCCGTGGTTTCAGTGGTCAGACTCATTCCTTGGTCCTCGTAGCGACGGCCACATATTACGCATAGCGGAGGCGAAATCCAAGGGAAATCTGTGGCGGCTCAAGGGGTGTAATCGCCGCGGCGCAAGTGAGCGCCCAAAATGATCCCCACGGCAATCATGGAGGTCCAGAGGAAGGATCCGCCGTAGCTCAGGAACGGCAGAGGCAGGCCGGTCACCGGCATCATGCCAAGGGCCATGCCGATGTTGATGAAGATGTGCATCAGGAGCATGGCGCACAGGCCGGTACAGACCAGGGCGGTGTATTTACCCCCCGCCAGGATGGCCACGCGGAATCCTCGCACCAGGATGAGCCCGTAGAGGAGCAGCGCCGCGGTAGCTCCGGCCAGCCCCAACTCCTCCCCCAGCATGGAGAAGATGAAGTCGGTGTGCTGTTCCGGGAGGAACTTGAGCTGGGTCTGGCTGCCCTGGCCCAGCCCCTTGCCGATCAGCCCGCCCGACCCCACCGCCACCTTGGACTGGATGACCTGGTACCCCGATCCCTTGGGGTCGGCTTCGGGATTCATGAAGCTGACCAGGCGCATCTGCTGGTAGGGTTTCAGGTGGCCCCAGAAGTACGGAGTGGCCGCGCTGATGGCTAGGTTGCCCAGAATCAGGAAGATGAGGATGCCCAGATACAACTTCATGCGCCAGGCCAGCCAGACCATCAGGATCATGAACAGCAGGAAGGCGAGGGCGTGGAAGGAGGTGAGGGCGGCCAGCAGGGGGCTGACCAGGATGAGCAGGTACCCCAAGGGAATGCCCGCGGCGACTATCATGAACAGGAAGACCGACCCGAAAATGATGGAGGTGCCCAGGTCCGGCTGGGCCATCACCAGCATCAGGGGGAAGCCGGTCAGGATGATGGCGCGCAGCACGTGGGCGGGCTGATTCAAATCCATTTTCTTGTCCGTCAGGAGCCGCGCCAGGGCCAGGATCAGCCCGATCTTGGCCGGTTCTGACGGCTGGAAGGTGAACAGCCCCACGTCAATCCAGCGCACCGCGCCCTTGGCCAGGCTGCCCCAGCCGATCACCCCCAGCAGGATGGCGCAGCAGATCGCGTAGATGACGTAAGCCAGCCCGAAGTGCACCCGCGGCGACATGAGCGCGGCCCCGGCCATCAGGAACAGTCCGATGACGGCGTACAGGAGCTGGCGGTTGAACAGGTATGGAACGTCCCCCAGCCCCTGCGACCGGACGCTGAAGAGCAGCATCAGGCTCAGGCTGACTACCGCCAGTGTGCCGAACAGCAGGTAGTAATCCAACCGCTTCAGTTTAATCCGCGAGATTTGCATCTGCGGGCGGCTCCGGATTGACTGGTTTGGGTTTGTCCGCCGCGAGCTGCTGCGGAGCGGCGGATTTGGGCGGCTTGACGGCCGGGGCTTTGGAGGCCGGGGCCAGCCGGGCCGCCACCAGCTTCTGATACAGGGAATCGGGCATCTGCGACAGGCTGTCGGGCCGCAGCTCGACCTCCAGGTAGCGCTTGATCACGGTCATGGCGATGGGGGCGGCCACCATGGATCCGAACCCCCCGTTTTCCACCACGCAGGCCACCGCGATGATGGGATCTTCCACCGGTGCGAACCCGATGAAAAGTGAATGGTCGTCGCCGTGGGGGTTCTGGGCGGTGCCGGTTTTGCCCGCCAGTTGCCAGCGGGGATCTTTGAAGCGCCGGCCGGTGCCCCCGCTGCCTTCCACCACGCGCCGCATCCCTTCGCGCACGTAGGCGAAGGTCGAAGGTTTAATATTGATACGCTGAAGCTGCGGCTGGTACTCAATTAAACCCGTGTCCTTCTGGTGCATCTTCCAGAACAGGTGCGGTGTGGCCTTCAGCCCGGAAGTGGCCAGAATGCCGCAGTAGCGAGCCAGTTGCAGCGGCGTGGCCAGCACCTCGCCCTGCCCAATGGACACGTTCAGCACCAGGGCCGGGCTCCATTTCCCCACCCCGAAGCGCTTATCGAAGAACTTCTTGTCCGGGGCGATCCCCGTTATCTCATTTTCAATATCTATGCCGGTTTTTTCCCCGAAGCCAAACTCGTGCATATACTTGCCCAGGCGTTCGGCCCCCAGCCGGTGGCCCAGTTGGTAGTAGAACACGTCGCAGGAGGATTCGATGGACTGGAGCGGGTCAATGGTGCCGTGCCCTTCCCGCTTGAAGCAGTGGAACACCCGCCCCAGGTAGTACCCGCCGGAGCAGTGGGCGCGGTAATCCGGGGTAACGATGCCTTCTTCGATGCCGGCGGTCAGCACCATCATCTTAAAGGTGGAGGCGGGCGGGTAGCCGCTCTGGGTGGCGCGGTTCAGGAGAGGCACGCCGGGATCATTCTGCAGGGCCTGCCAATCGCTGGCCCGCAGCACCCCCGCGAACACCTCCGGATCAAACTTGGGCGTCGAAGCCAACGCCAGGATGCCGCCGTCCCGGGGGTCCATAGCCACCAGCGCACCCCGGCGGCCTTCCAGCAGCAATTCCGCCAGGTACTGCAGTTCAAGGTCCAGGGTGAGGTACAGCTTGCCGCTGCTCTGCGGCGGGGTGTACTCTTCGATCAATTCGTCAATAATCTGGCCGTAGGCATTGACCAGTTGGTAGCGGTAGCCCTTCTGCCCGGCCAGCAGATCCTCGTAGCGGCGTTCCACCCCCTGCTTGCCCACAATGTCGCCGGTCTTGCGGTTGGGGAAGCGCTTCTTTTCCCGCTCGGAAATTTCCCCGATGTACCCCAGGGCGTGGGGCGCCACGGACAGCGGATAGTAACGCTTGGGTTCGGACTGGTGGTTGACGCCGACCAGATCCAGGGAGCGGGCTTTCAGCGCCGCCAGGGTGGCAAAGTCAATGTCACGCCCCAGTTTGTAGGGCCGGTACACCTCGGCGCTACGCGCGGGCAGCTCTTCCAGGATGGTCTCTTCGGGGCGGTTCAGGATGATTGCCAGTTCCTGCAGCGTGGGGCGGGACTTGCGGACTTCGCTGGGGATGACGGTGAGCGAGTAGGAGGGGCGGTTTTCCACGATGACCCGTCCGCGGCGATCCACGATCACGCCCCGGCCGGGGAGCTCTTCCACCACGCGGATGGCGTTGGCTTCCGATTTCTTCTGGTATTCGCTGGTGTGCACCACCTGCAGTTCCACCAGCCGCACCCAGAGCGCCAGCAGCATCAACACGGCCAGGATGGACAGCAGGCGAAAGCGGATGTGATTATTGTATTCAGCCACGCTTTCTCTCGGCGGTAAAGCGCAAAAATGGCGACAGCATCCACAAAATGCCCAGGAATCCGGTCAACAGAATACCCGGGAGCACCCGGAACAGCATCGGCTCCAGCAGGCCGATCTCCTTCCAGGGTTCGGTGAAATAGAAAAAGATCACATGCGCCGCCACCGATCCGGAAATCAGGGCCACCACGTAGTGGAACCGGCTCACCACCTTGCCGTTGCCCACCTGCCCGGCCAGGAATCCGACCACGCTGTAGGCCATGGATCCCAAGCCCACCAGCCCGCTGCTGACGGCGTCGAGCAGGAAGCCCAGCCCGAATCCCCAGACGACTCCCGCGGTCGGCCCCTCGATCAGGGCGCGCGTCACAATAAATATTACGATAAAATCGGGTCGGATGGAGTGGACGGAAATGAGACTGGCGAGGGTGATTTGCAGGACGACGAAGAGCAACCCCGTCAGCAGGGTCAGGAAACGGATCATGGCGCCGGACGCCGCTTGGTATCCCAGACGATGAAAATCTCTTCGATAGCGGTGAAATCCACGGCCGGTTCCACTTCGATCAACTGGAATAATTTTTCCGACGATCTCTCCGTGCGCACCACCATCCCAACGGGAATGCCCTCGGGAAAGACGCCATCCAGCCCGGAGGTGATCACCTCTTCGCCCAGGCGCACCGGCACGGAATTGGGGATGCCGTCAATCATCAGGCGCTGCCCGCCGCCCCAGACGGTGATGCCGTCGGCGCGGCAGCCGGACAGCCGCACCGCCGAACCCATGTTGCGATCCATCAGGATCTGCACCACGGCGCTGCCGGCATTGACCCGCACCACCTGGCCCACCAGGCCGCGGTCGTTGACCACCGCCATGTGCTTGGCGATGCCGGCGGCCGATCCCACGTTGATCAGCAGGGAATGCACCCCGGGCAGGGGATTGCGCCCGATGATTTCCCCGGCCTGCAGGAACAGACCGGTGCTATCTTTATAATCCAGCAGGCGGCGCAGCCGCTCGTTTTCCTGGACCGCTTCCCGGGCCTGGCTGATCTGGATGCGCAAAGCGGTGTTGTCTTTGCGCAGCCGGGTGTTTTCCGCCTGCAGGTTCATGACCGTGGGGATAAGGCTGAAGGGGCGCGCGAACACCTCCAGGATTTCCGTAGTGCGCAGCCGGGCCAGCTCGGTCCCCTGCGTGTCGCTGGTGCCCATCAGGGCCAGCGAAATCACCACGGCCACCACCAGGGCGATCCACGGCTCCAGGTTTTCCAGGTTGAGGCGGGCCAGGAACCCGTTCATGATCGTCAGCTTCTCAGCAGAACTTTTTCGTAGGTGGCGAACTCTTCCAGCACCTTGGCCGTGCCGCGCACCACGCAGGTCAGGGGATCGTCGGCGATGCTGATGGGCAGGTTGGTCTCTTCCCGCAGGCGGCGGTCCAGCCCCTTCAGCAGCGATCCACCGCCGGTCAGGATGATGCCCCGGTCGCGCAGGTCGGCGGCCAGTTCCGGGGGAGTCTTCTCCAGCGACACCTTCAGCGCGTCCACCACGGCGCTGACCGGTTCGGCCAGGGCTTCCCTAATTTCTACGGAATTGATCTCGATGGCTTTGGGGATGCCGGCGATCAAATCGCGCCCCTTGGCCACCATGGTCAGCTCCTGCTCCAGGGGCATGGCCGACCCGATGGTGCACTTGATCTCTTCGGCGGTGCGGTCGCCGATCAGCAGGTTGTAGTTGCGGCGCATGAACTGGACGATGGCGTCGTCCATCTCGTCGCCGGCGATGCGGATGGAGGTGTCGGTGACGATCCCGCCCAGGGAGATGACGGCGATCTCCGTCGTGCCCCCGCCGATGTCCACCACCATGTTGCCCATTGGTTCCAGGACCGGCAGCCCCACCCCCATGGCCGCGGCCATCGGTTCGGCGATCAGGTACACCTCGCGCGCCCCGGCCTGCTCAGCCGAATTGCGGATGATGCGCTTTTCCGACTTGGTCACCCCCGAAGGCACGCAGACGATGACCATGGGACGCACCAGCCGGTTCTTATGCACCCGGCGGATGAAGGCCCGGATCATCACCTCGGCCACCTCGTCGTCGTCAATCACCCCGTCCTTCATGGGGCGGATGACCTGCAGGTCGGGGTGCGTTTTCCCCAACATGGCCCGGGCTTCGTGGCCGATGGCCACCTCCTTGCGGTCGGACAGGCGCATGGCCACAATGGAGGGCTCGCGGACCATGATCCCCTTGCCCTTGACGTACACCAGGGTGTTGGCCGTCCCCAGGTCAATGGCGATGTCCGCCGAGAACACGCGGAGAAATGAGAAGGGCATTGATGCTTTTCCCTTGTTACGATGGGTTGCGGTTACTGTTTCTGTGCGGTGCGGGGGAGGGTCGTCCGTCACCCGCCGGGGGAAAGTCAGGTCTATCTGGGACATTCCACGGTATTCCGCCGCGCTTTAGGGCGCCGGGATATTCCAAGTTGTGTTGAATAGAGAAATGTAGTTGGCGATTTCTGAATGCGTGCCAAGTGGTCTTTATCCAGGCTTCAAACTCGCTCTTGTCCACTCCGGATTGCCGGATAAGAGAGCAGAGTGCCGGTTCGCAGTTCCTTATGATCCGGTACCGGCGATGTAGTGGTGCCGGATGCCTCTCTCTTCTGCATTATGATGTGGCTACCGCGCCGGCGTATTTCCAGGAATCCATGTTGTGCCAGGATGGCACATGCTTCTTTCCCGGATAACCGTCGCAGTTTAGTCAACCTCCACCTCGACTTGGGTGATGTAGAACTCACCCGGCAGCCGCCGTTGAATTTCTTCCGGCGCGGCCTGACCCCATGTTTTGCTGCAAGCTGTCAGCTCCTAATGCCGGAAATGCCGTTCCCCGGTGAACACCATGGCCACGCCCAACCGGTCGCAGGCTTCTACCACTTCGGCGTCGCGGACCGACCCGCCCGGCTGGATAATGGCCGTGGCTCCGGCAGAGATGGCCGCTTCAGCCCCGTCGGGGAAGGGGAAGAAGGCGTCGGAAGCCAGCACCGACCCTTGCAGGCTGGTACCGTACTTGGCCGAACGCGCCACCGCCAGCTCCACCGCGTCCACCCGCGAAGTTTGTCCCAGGCCGACGCCCAGGGTCTGCCGGTCATCGGCGAAGACCACCGCGTTGGACTTGGCCCACCGCACCACTTTCCAAGCAAATTCCAGACCAGCCCATTCCTCGGGGGCCGGCCGGCGAACTGTCGCCACCTTCCAGCTTTCCCCGCGGGGCGACACCCGGTCGCGCTCCTGCGCCAGCAGGCCACCGGCGGCGCTGCGCATCTCGATCCCCTGGCCCAGCGGCTCCAGCAGCCGGATCAACCGCAGGTTCTTCTTGCGCCGCAGGATTTCCAAGGCTTCCGGCTCGTAATCCGGGGCTACGATGACCTCATAGAAGACTTCCGCCAGCTCTCGGGCCAGGTCCGCCGTCACCGTCCGGTTGACCCCCACGATGCCGCCGAAGGGGCTGGAGGTGTCCGTGGCGAAGGCCCGGCGGTAGGTTTCGACCAGGTCCCCGCCCACGGCCGCGCCGCAGGGTACGGTGTGCTTGATCAGGGCGACGGCCGGCTCGGTGAATTCCTGCGCCAGGCCGATGGCCCCCTCCAGGTCCAGCAGGTTGTTGTAGGAAAGCTCCTTGCCCCCGAGCTGCTCGTAGGGAACGGCCGCCATTCCCGGCAGGTAGAAGGCCGCCTGCTGGTGCGGATTTTCCCCGTAACGCAAGGCCTGGTGGCGGCGGAACTGCAGGGTCAGGCGTTCAGGCAACCCCTCGGCCGGACGGCCCACCATCCAGGCGGCCACGGCGGCGTCATATTCAGCGGTGTGGGCGAACGTCTCGGCGGCCAGTTGGCGGCGCAGCCCGGAGTCCGGCTCGCCCGCTTCCAGGGCCGCTATGATTTCGCCGTAGCGCGCCGGGCGGCACACCGGCAGCACCCAGCGGAAGTTCTTGGCGGCGCTGCGCAGCATGGCCGGCCCGCCGATGTCAATCATCTCGATGACGTCTTCCGGCTGGGCCGCCGGGTCGGCGGCGGTGCGGGCGAAGGGGTAGAGGTTGACGCAGACGAGGTCAATGGGGCCGATGCCGAACTCGCGGGTCTTGGCCACGTCGTCTTCCCGGTCGCGGCGGAACAAAATTCCGCCGTGCACCAGGGGGTGCAGGGTCTTGACCCGGCCTTCCAGCATTTCGGGAAAGCCGGTCACGGCTTCCACCGGCTGGTGGGGGATGCCGGCTTCCTGCAGCGTCCGGGAGGTGCCGCCGGTGGAGATGATGGCGATGCCCAGGCGGGCCAGGTCGCGGGCGAATTCGATAATGCCGGTCTTGTCGTAGACCGACAGCAGAGCGCGGGTGACAGGCATGATGAATGGGTCTCCAGATGAATTCAGGGCAGAATTTCCACGCGGCGGCCGTCCACCCGGATCTTACCCATGACGGCCAGTTCCACCGCCTGCGGGTAAATGCGGTGTTCCACCTCCAGCACGCGGTGCGCCAGGCTATCGGGAGTGTCGTCGTAGCGCACCGGGACCGTGTCCTGCAGGATGATGGGGCCGTGGTCGTACTGTTCGTCCACCAGGTGCACGGTGGCGCCGGACACCTTCATGCCCGACTCGATCACCGCGCGGTGGACGCGTTCCCCGTACATCCCCGGCCCGCCGAAGAAGGGCAGCAGCGCCGGATGGATGTTCAGGATGCGGTCGTGCCATCCCTGGACCACGGCCGCCGGAACCATCTTCAGGTATCCGGCCAGAGTGATCCAGTCTACCCGGTAACGCTCCAGGTCGCGAACCAGGCGGGCGGCGTATTCTTCGGCCGAGGCGAATCCCTTGGGGTTCAGGTGCAGGAAGGGGATACCGGCGGAAAGCGCGACTTCCGCCACCGGCGGATTGGCCCGGTCGCTCACCAGCAGGACGTAACGGGCTGGAAGTGAGTGCTGGGTCAGGTGGTGGAGGATGGCGGTGAAGTTGGTGCCTCGCCCGGAAGCGAAGGCGGCCAGGTTCATCATGAAAGAAAACAGCGGGTTAGAATCACAAGCGAACCGGGAGCGGTGGCGCGCGGGGGCCTCCTTATGGAATTCTTAATATACGAATTCCCAACGTCTTTGTCAACAGGAGGTTGGACGAATGCGCCACGGAAATGAAAAAAAGGCGGGATCGAAAAAGGCAAGGAAAAACGGCCCGGAAGGCCGTCCTTCACTGGTGCGCCAAAACGGGTCGGCCGGGCTTTACGCCACGGTGTAGCCGGCCTGTTCGACGGCTCGGTGCAAATCCGCCACTGCGGTCTGCTCGGGGTTGTACTCGACCGCCACCTGTTCCCGGTCGCGCGAGGCCTGCGCCGAGATCACGCCGGGCACCGATTTCAGGGCCCGCTCGACTGACTTTTCGCATCCGCCGCAGGTCATGCCCCGGACCGTCAGGGTCGTCTGAATATTGGCCATAATCGCAATATCCCTTAAGAGTTAAGAGGAACTACTTGTTCTACGCGGAGGGTCGGGGAGGGTTTCCCGCTTTTTCGCCTCCCAGCGGATGGATGTGCCGTTCCGCCTCCAGCGCCACATCGAACGGCTCCCAGTCCACGGTGGCGGGCCACGCCAGGTATTCCTGACCCAGCCGGCAGAGGCCTTCCCAGGTCAGGAGCCACTCCTGGCAGGCGCGGCAGGTCTCCAGGTGGTTTTCAATCTCCCGGTTCCGTTGCCCCGTGGAATACCCCCGGAGGAAGTCCGGAATCCCGGCCTGCACTTGTTCACAAATCATGCCTGAACCTTCTTATAAATTTAACCAGAAAATCCGGGAATAGCTCAGATGGCGGAAGGATATGCCGATAATCCTGGGGAGGGGCTTCAGGTTCGCCGGGGTTTCTTGCCTTTGATAAAATATTCCGGGTAGCGGGACTTTACCGCGGCGCGGATTTTCTTGCGGGCTTCGTGGAGGTACCAGCGCAGGGTCACCTGGGGGCAGTCAATGATCTCG
>QZKQ01000084.1 GCA_003599535.1 Candidatus Zixiibacteriota bacterium
CCGCACCAGGGCTATAGAACCAAAGGCCGCTGCCCGGCAGACCTGTTTTGCCAAATCGCCTCAGCAGCTTGAGTGTAAACAGCTTGACAAGATACTACACATAAACGATTGAACTGACTCCCATCCCAACCAACGCGACTATGCCCGACAATCACGCCACCATGGACAAAATCGTCTCGCTGGCCAAGCGGCGAGGCTTCGTGTTTCCCTCTTCGGAAATCTACGGAGGGCTGAATTCCTGCTGGGACTACGGCCCCCTGGGCATCGAGCTGAAGAAGAACATTCAGGACTTCTGGTGGCGGGAGATGACCTACCGCCCCAACGTCGTCGGCCTGGACGCCTCGATCCTCATGGCTCCCAGGGTGTGGGAAGCTTCCGGCCACGTGGAGAACTTCACCGACCCTCTGGTGGATTGCCGCGTGTGCAAGGCCCGCTTCCGCGAAGACGAGCTGCCCCCCGAGAAGCTGGAGAAGCGCCAGTGCCCCAACTGCGGCAACCTGGGGTCCCTGACTGACGCCCGCAAGTTTAACCTGATGTTCAAGACCTTCATGGGGCCGGTCGAGGAGGACGCTGCCGCCATCTACCTGCGGCCGGAAACCGCTCAGGGGATCTACGTCAACTACCTGAACGTGCAGACCGTCTCCCGGCTGAAGGTTCCCTTCGGCATCGCCCAGGTGGGCAAGGCCTTCCGTAACGAAATCACTCCCGGCAATTTCATCTTCCGCACCCGCGAATTCGAACAGATGGAGATGCAGTTCTTCGTCAAGCCGGGCGAAGACGAGCGCTGGTTCGAATATTGGGCCGGGCAGCGCATGGACTTCTACCGCAAGCTGGGTATCCGCAGCGAAAAGCTGCGCTTCAAGCCGCACGGTCCCGACGAGCTGGCCCACTACGCCAAGGCCGCCACCGACATCCAATACGAGTTCCCCTTCGGCTGGTCGGAACTGGAAGGGGTCCACAATCGCACCGACTTCGACCTGAAGCGCCACCAGGAATACTCCGGCAAATCGCTGCTCTACTTCGATGACGCCGCCAATGAGAAATTCCTGCCCTACATCATCGAAACCTCGGCGGGCTTGAACCGCACTCTGCTGGTGGTGCTGCTGGACGCCTATTGGGAAGACACCGAGCACGAGCGCGTGGTGCTGCGCCTGCATCCGCGCCTGGCCCCGGTCAAGGCGGTCATCTGCCCCCTGGTGAAGAAGGACGGCCTGGCCGAAATCGCGGAGAAGATCACCGCCGACCTGCAGGCCCACTTCCCCGTGCTGTACGACCAGCAGGGCTCCATCGGCAAGCGCTACTACCGCCAGGATGAGGCCGGCACCCCCTACGGCATCACGGTGGATTACCAGACCAAGGAAGACGGCACCGTCACCCTGCGCGACCGGGACACCCTGGAACAGGTGCGGCTGCCGTTAACCGCCCTGGCCGAGGAGATCGAACGCCGCCTGCGGGTGGCCTGAAAAACCTGTCCTTACGCCTCTGACGACACGGGGCGGCCCTTTCCGGGGCCGCCCCGTTTTTCTCCCCCACCACGCGATCCCTGAATTCCCGCTCTGGAACGCTTTTAGCACGAATTTACCGCCTGGAAAGAGATTATCACCGATATTGTGCAAAACTGTGCACATGGGGGGGAATGACTCTCGGGGATTGCACGATTTTTCACCGGTGATGACCGGTGGCCACAGGTGAAACAGCAAAGCGATGAGCGCTAACTAACTGTGAGGAGGAATCCATGACGCTCAGATCATCATTGCGATTTGCGGGCTTGGTCTTTTTGGTACTGGCCCTGGCCGGGATGGCGGCGGCCGCCCCGCGCTGGGTTTCCCTGAACGGGAATCCGGCGGAAGCGGCGGCGCCGGTTGTGCAGGTGCTGGATCACAGCGCCGCCCGCACCACCCTGCAGGTTACGCTGGACGGCTTCTGGGTCGAAGACGTGGTCGAAGCCGGGGAAACCTTCCAGGTCATCCAATTGGAGGGGCTCAGCGGCACCACCATGGCCGTGGGCGCCCCCATGCTTCCCACCATCAATGAGCTGGTGGGTATCCCCGTCCGCAGCGACCTGCGCGTGCGCGTGACCGGGGTGCAGGAGGCCACCCTGCCCGGCTACCGCGTCTACCCCTTCCAGACCCCAACCACTGATCTGGAAGCCGACCTGCCCTTCGTGCTGGATGCCGCGGCCTACGGCTCCGGCGAGATCTACCCCCGCGATCTGGCGGCGGTGTCCCAGCCCCAGATCTGGCGCCACCTGCGCCTGGCGGAACTGCACCTTTACCCGGTGCGCTACAATCCCTCCAGCGGAGAATTGACCTTGGCCCGCACCCTGACCGTGGAAGTGGAATATTTCGGCACGAATTCGCATAACGCCCTGGATAACCCCGTCACCCGTTTCAATCCGCGGGAAGCCGCCATGTACCGCGCAGCCGTCGTCAACTACGACCGCCTGGGCTTCCGCGAAACGGACACCGACGAACCCGGCACCAAGTACCTCTTCATCATGAAGCAGGAAGCCCTGGCGGCAGCGCAACCGTTGATTGACTACCGCCACGCCCAGGGATATCAGACGGAAGTAAAGATCTTCCCCTCCACCGGTTTCACCACCGAAGCGGACATCAAGAACTACATCACCCAGTTGTTCCAAGCTTCGGGCCTGGAATATGTGCTGATCGTGGGTGACGCCTACCATGCCGGCGGCCCCACCGCGGTGGACGTGCCCATGCACTGGTGGTCCAACACCTACTCGGATTCCTGGTACGTTTCGCTGCAGGGCGATAACGACTACTACGCCGACCTGGCCATCGGGCGCATCGTGTACGACACCATCGGCGAACTGGAACGGCAGATCACCAAAACCCTGGCCTACCTGACCACACCCGATGTCACCTCCAACTGGGCGGAAAAATCGCTCCTGGTCGCCCACATGGAGCAGTACCCGCTGAAGTACACCCAGTGCAAGGAACAGATCCGCACTTTCAACTACGCTCTGCAGACGCCCATCTTCGGGACGGCCTACGGCGGCGCCGGCGCCACCAACCAGACGGTCATCAACAACATCAACAACCAGGGCACCGGCCTGCTGAATTACCGCGGCCATGGATCCCAGACGGCGTGGACCGGTTGGGCGCCGGGCAACAGCTTCACCGCCACGGAAGTGAACCAGTTGACCAACGTCAACAAGTACTTCGTCCATTTCGACGTGTGCTGCGACAACATGGACATTCCCGGCTACAACGGCAACTGCCTGGCCGAAACGTTCATGAAGGCGACCAATGCCGCCATCGCGGTCAACGGGGCCATCATCCCCAGCTACACCATCCCCAACCACGATTACGACAAGGAATTCTACAAGGGGCTGTACAATAACGGCCTGTGGAACATCGGTTACGCCTCCAACTACGCCAACTTGACGGTGGTGAACGTGCACGGGACCATCGGCCAGTCCAACTACCGCACCTACCTGTGGCTGGGCGACGCCGCCATTGACCTGTGGACCAACATTCCGCAGAACCTGACCCTGGCCTACGAGAGCACCATCAACCTGGCTACCCAGGACTTCACCGTGACCGTGACCCAGGCCGGGCAGCCGGTGCAGAACGCCCTGGTGTGTGCCCAGTCGGCCACCGCCTACGCCCGCGCCTTCACCAACGCCTCGGGCGTGGCCTACCTGGTCTTCTCCGAATATCCCCAGGCCCAGACCACGGTGACCATCACCGCCACGGCGCACAACTGCCTGGCCGCCACCGGCACCGCCACGGTCATCCCGGCTGCCGCGCCGTACGATATCACCCTGAACGTGGATCCCACCGGTTCCACCACCATCCCGGCGGCGGGCGGGAGCCTGGCCATCGCCATCAGCTTCGTGAACAACGAGGCATACCCCATCCCCGCGTCCGCCTGGACCGACTGGATCTACCCCAACGGCACCATTCATGCGCCGTTCATCAACCGCAGCTTTGTCCTGGTGCCCGGGGCCACGGTCAGCCGTAACGTGACGCAGACGGTGGCGGGCAGCGAACCCAGCGGCACCTACACCTACCGCGGCTGCATCGGCACCTACCCTGCCGGTTCGATCTTCGTTTCCGACACCTTCCCCTTCACCAAGTTGGCGAGCGACGGAACGAACCAGCCGTGGGTGGGACAGTCTACCCTGAGCGGCTGGGATGATGACCCCGCCGGGCTGGAAGCCGCGGTCCTGCCGCAGGCGTATTCCCTGTCCCAGCGCCCCAACCCCTTCAATCCGGAAACCGTCATCGCCTTCGCCCTGCCGCAGGCCGGCCGGGTTCGCCTGGCGATCTACGACACCATGGGCCGCGAGGTGGCGGTGCTGGTGGATGGATTCCGTGCGGCGGGGGTACACGAGGTCACCTTCCAGGCGGGCCACCTGCCCAGCGGCGTGTACCTGAGCGACCTGCAGGCGGGGAACGTCCACCTGACCAGCAAAATGGTGCTGCTGAAGTAGCAATCAGCACCCGGCATTCAGCCATCAGCAAAACACAGGGCGGCCGGAAGGCCGCCCTGCCTGTTGTGTGCCGGAGGCTCTGATCCCGTCTCTTACTTTAGCAGCACCATCTTGCAGATTTCCGCATGATTTCCGGTTTCCAGCCGCATGAGGTAGACCCCTGAGCATAAACCCGAACCGTCGAAGGCCGCCGTGTGCGTTCCGGCCTCCTTCCAACCGTTCACCAACGTCCTGACCTCCCGCCCGGCCGTGTCATAGACCCGGAGCGTTACGTGACCCGCCTCACGGATCTCGTATTTCGCCACTGTCCGGGGATTGAAGGGGTTGGGCGAGAGGGACAGCGAAAATCTCCCAGGAATCTGCCCGGCGCTGGAGACCGTGCCACCGGGGAAGGATTCCCCCGTGTTGTGCCAGCCGGTTACCCCCGGGCCCCCGACGCCGGTGCTGAGCTTGGTGAAGGCCAGCGTGTCGCTGTGCCAGGGGGCGAAGGGCGCGTCCCCCACGTGGCCCAGGTAGAGGTAATCCCCCGCCGGGGCGGAAGCCGGCACGCTCTGCGTCCGGGCGCGGGTGAGGGCGGCCTGCCCCGGCAGCGTCAGGGCCAGCGGCCCCAGCACCGGCCCGTAAGGCGAACCGTTGGGCAGCGTCACCATGACCCAGGCGTCAAAGCTGACGGCTGCGGCGCCGGAGTTGTTCAACCCCACCGTGTAATCGAAGCTGCCTCCCGCGGCGGGAATCTGGATGGGCGCCGCCGCCGGCGTCATAGTGATCTGCACCGGCGAGACCCCCGTGTCCACCTGGTATATGGGGGTGAGGCTGACGGTACCCTGGTTGTCCCAGGCCCGGATGCGGTACTGCATGTCGTAGGATATGACCATCTGGTTAGCGGGAATGGCGGTGGTCCAGGCGTTGCCGGGAGCGGCGGCCATATCCATCTCCGTCCAGAAGATTTCGCTGGTGTTGCGGTAGAACAGCGAGGCCTGCACCACCCCCTGCGTGCTGTCGGTGACGGTGCAGGTCACCGGGAAGGCGGTCCCGGCCGGCCAAGACGCCACCGGGGTGTGGCTGATGGCCGGCGCCTGGTTGGGCAGCACGGCGATGCGGTAGGGGTACTGTCCCGGATCGGCCAGGGGGGAGGTAGTGGTATGATAGTAACTGTCGGAGGCTTGGAGGTAGAATTCCACCCCGGGCGAGGTGAGGTAGCCGGGCAGGAACGTGTAGGTGTAGAGGCTGTCACTGACATGGGTCATGACGCTGTGATTGTAGAAGGGGTCGCCGATGTGCCGGTGCCGGATCATGATGCGGGTCAGCACGTCGTTGTCCGTGATCCAGGCGTTGATGGTCAGGGCCGTGTTCGCCGGCTGGGAAGCAACCAGCAGGGTGTCCTGCACGTGGGGCGTCAGGGTGATGGAGGGTTCGAAGTTGCTGACCCACGGCGATCCGTACCGGACCGAGTCGGTCAGCATTTCGCCCGGCACGCTGACGCGCACCTGAACGCTGCGGAAGTTGCCGTAGGTCCCTGTATCCGGCGAAATGTAGGCCAGCTCGTACTGGTTGCGGTAGGCGGTCACGATCTTGGAAAAGTAGTACTCCAGGGAATCCGGCACGGTCTGGATGTAGCTGCCCCGGGTGGCGTTGGCGATCTGGATCAGGGGCGGCGCGTACACTCCGCCCAGCCCCACCGTATTGACCGGCGCGCCGATGCCCAGGGCCAGCAGTTGCGTGCTCTGCAGAGTGTGGGAACCGCTGGAATTATCCTGTCCGTCCGTGAAACCGACCATGGCTCGGGGAGACAGCTCGTACTGCGCTTCCTGCAGCGCGAGGGTGTAACCGTACCATAGCGCGGTCAAGCCGTTGGCATAGTAGGTCAGGGCGGCGGCGGTCAGCAGGTCGTGGTTATTGGTCATCAATTGCACCACCCGGGTGCCGCTGTAATTCTCGAAAAATACGATGGAAGCCTGGTCCAGCGGCAGCATCAGGTTGATGAACGTGGTGCAGGCGTTGATGACCTGGGTTTGAAACCCGGTCATGCTGCCCGAACAGTCCAGGGCCAAGCCGTAGGACGTGCCGCCCAGGGGAGCCACCCGGGTGTCCACGATGGCGGGCAGGCCGTTCTCGAACACCTCGAAGTTGCCGTCGGTCAGACCGGTGACGGGATTGCCGGCGGAATCCTTGACCTGCACATAGAGATGAATTTCCGGGAAGCGGACGAAATCGAGTGTGGAGACGTTCATCTCCAGGGCCCGCGCGGCAGGGGGCGCACACAGGGTTCCGGCAGCCAGAAGCAAGGCCGGAAGCCAGCGGTAAAGGCATGCTGTCCAACTCATGGTTACCTCAATTTGGAGGATCCCGCCATTGCGGGTCAGGGAAGGGAAACCGCGGGTTTGGGATTCGATGCCGGTTTCAAGATGCACTAAAATACTGCTTCCGGGAGGGAAAAATCAAGCGCAATTATTTGCACACGCAAAAAATTTGACAAATGCCAGATCCGAGTAAAAGAGGCTGCCCCCCAGGGGACAGCCTCTTTTACTGTTTGGAATGCCAGGCCCGCGTTCCGTATCGGGCCTCATTCCAGGATGTGATGGTCGTCAATATCATCCACTTTGCCGCTGTAAACGATCTTCTGGATGCCTTCCCGCGCCCAGAAATCGTGGGGGAAGCCCATTTCGATGCTGCTGGCTTCGTCCAGGTCGTCCAACTGCTCGTCGGACAGGTCGAAATCGAGGCAGCCAAGGTTTTCCCGCATCTGCGCCTCGCTGCGAGCGCCCAGAATGGGGACGATGACCCCCGGTTGCTGCCGTACCCAATTCAGGGCGACCTGGGCAGCGGGGCGGCCGCATTCCTGGGCCACCTGCGCGACGGCTTCCGCCAGTTGCAGGCGCCGCGGGGACGGCGTGCTGCCGGTGTCGGACAGGCGCTTGCGTTGGCCGGAGTCGGTCCGGTCCGCGTTATACTTCCCGGTCAGGGTGCCCGCGCCCAGGCAGCCCCAGGGAGTCACGCCCAGATCCAGGGTGCGGGCCATAGGCAGCAGCTCCCGTTCCACCGTGCGCTGCGCCAGGCTGTACTCGATCTGCAAGCCCACGAACGGGGTCCAGCCGCGCAGGTCCGCCATCGTATTGGCCTGGGACACGATCCAGGCGGGAGTGTCCGAGATGCCCACGTAGAGCACCTTGCCGGCGCGCACCATGTCGTCCAGAGCCCGCATGACCTCTTCCACGGGGGTCAGGAAATCCCAGATGTGCACCCAGTAAAGGTCAATGTAGTCGGTATTCAACTGCTTCAGGCTGCGGTGCAGCGACTGCATCATGTTTTTGCGGTGGTTCCCGCAGGCGTTGACGTCCTCGTGACGGATGCTGACGGTATACTTGGTGGCCAGCACAATCTCGTCTCGGTAGTCAGCCAGCAGGCGGCCGAGGATCTGCTCGGACGACCCATTGGTGTAGTTGACCGCGGTGTCCACAAAATTGCCACCGGCCTCCCGGTACACCTCCAGGATGCGGCGGCATTCCTCCTCGGGCGCACCCCAGCCCCAATCGTCGCCGAAGGTCATGGTCCCCAGGCACAGCTCGGACACCCTGAGCCCGCTTCGGCCCATCAGCTTGTAACGCATGACAGATCCTTTCCAGGTGATGATCGTGAAAATATCCGGCGGCGGTTTACCCCGGAAAACGCCGGCCGCTCCTTCTTGGTACGCAAGGAGCGGCCGGATATTGACGAAAGCGGGAAAAATTTACGAACCAAGGCCGAAAGGGTCAATTATCCGCATTTTTCACCGTATCCTTTAAAGAACGCTGCCACGCTGCTCTAAAGTCGGCTGGGGTGAAAATGACGGGGAGTGACGGTGGTCACGGTCGGCCCCGGATTGGGCGTTTATATTGATCCCACTCGACGCGAGGCGCTGGGGCATGGCAGCAGGATGAGGCGAAGTATTGGACAGGGATGCCTATGCAGGTTCTGATGGATTTTCAAGATCGAGCCATCCGCCTGACGGACGAACGGCGCAGGCACATTGCCGGGCCGGCGGACCCCCGCGGAGTGGTGCAGGCCATTCGCGACACGCTGCAACACCCCGACGAGATGCAGGAGGCGTTCCGCCATCCGCAGATGCGCCTGTTCTACCGTCTCTACTCGCACCGCATGGAAGACGACCGCGTGTTTTACGTGGTGGTCAAGGTGCGCGGGTATGACATGCTGGTGGTTACCGCCTTTTACGGCCGAAACTTTTCCTGGGGGGGCGCGCGATGGAAGGTTTGAAGATCTGGTACGACCCGGAAGGCGACTTCCTGGAGGTGATGTTTTCGCAGCAGCCGGGGGAATTCCAGCCCAGCCCGGTGGACAACATGATGGTGAAGATGGATGGCGAGGGGCGGATCCTGGGCTTCTGCGTGCTGAACATCAGCGCGGTGGCGGACGCGCCCCTGGAAATTGAGATACCTTTCGCCCGGTTGCGCAACCTGCTGGATGCGGCCGCCGGCAAGCCTTCCTGAACGTTTCGACTGGGGGGGCCTTCGTGCCCGTGGGCAACCTGAACTCCCGCAGGACCCCAGGTTACGGTAACATGACCACCTTCAGGCGCTGCTGAAGGCCCTCCGATCGTATATCCAGCACGTACACCCCCGCCCGCAAGCCTTGGGCGGGCAGGTCCAATCCGACCGCTCCGGCGCCCGCCGCGGTCAAGACCCAACTCCGCACTTCCCGGCCCCGCACGTCGAACAGCCTCACCGCGACCTTTCCCCCCTTGAACTCCGGCCCCAGGCGCAGCTTGATCATCCCGTTGGTGGGATTGGGGAAAGCCGCCGCGCCCGTCATCGCCGGGGTCGCGCCGCCCCCGATGACTCCCACCGGTACGTAGTGATAGGACCAGGGATCACAAAACAGGCTGACGCCGGTGCTGTAGCGAGCCCGCACCCGGTACTGGTAGTCGCCTTCCGGCAGGCCGGCCAGGTTGTCCGTCCAGGTGGTCTCCAGGTGCCCGGTCTGCCCCACGATGGCCCCCTGCCGCTCGATTTCGTAGCGCAGCAGGTCGTCGCCCGGCCCCGGAGCCGACCAGGACAGGTGCACCAGGTCGCCATCGCCGGCGCCGGTCAGGTCATCGGGGGCGAAAAGCGTGTCCGGAGTTAAGCCGCCTACCACCGTCCGGAGGTGGAAGTCCCCGAACTCGATGGGCGCGAAGCCGGATCCCTGGTCGGCGCTGGAGCGGCCCCAGGCGGCCGGAGTGTCGTAGGGCAGGGCCATCAGGGTCGCGCCGCTGCCGCCGAATTCAAAGCCCACGTGGAAGGTATCCGGAGCCGTCAGCAGGGCGGAGCGCAGGTCCACCGGAGTCCAAGCTTCGGGATTCAGCGGAGTGCAGTCCGGCCAGAAGGGGAAGGGGCCCGCCAGAAGTGGGCCGGGCAAGGCCGAGGAGTCCGCCCAGACGTACAGGTCGAGCGAATCCAGAGGGTGGAAGGCGTCGGTGTAGATGCGCACCAGGGCGGTGGCCAGGTAGCCGGCGTTGGGCCGGGCGAAACGCACTGCCGCCCGGTAACCCGCGGGCGCCTCGAAAATGTCTTCGGAGAGCCCGTCGTCCTGGATCAGCATCTGCCCGGCCACGTAGGCGAAGGTGTCGCTGAACGCCTCGTGCCCCCCCGGCGCGGCGTCCACCGCCCGGAAGTAGTATTCCACCGCCGTGCCCGCTTCCTGCGCCGGGATGGTGTGGTAGTAGCGTTCCCCGGCCAGGCTGTCCAACGGAACGGTGCGGAAGGGCGTGCCGTCGGTGCGGTAGAAGAGCTGTTCCTGGCTGATTCCGGAAGCATCCCAGATTTCGGCATATACCGGCCGCGGCCCGGATCCGCCCTGGTAGGCTGCCGGCCCCCGGTGGATGATCAGCGGTCCCGACTGGTCTTCGGGCAGGCCCCAGACGCCCACGTCGTCCACACAGAGGCCGTCCTGGTTGACCTGCGGGTCGGTTACGAAGCGAAAACGCAGGCGCACGTTGGGCAACCCCGCGAATCCTCCCAGGTCGTAGACAAGCATCTGCCAGTCGGGGTGCTGGCCGGTCAGGGCGTCCAGCGGTACCCAGAAGCTGCCGTCGCGGGACGCCTCCACGAAGCAGAAGTCGAACCCCGTCTCGATCTCCCACCGCGCCTGAAATTCCAGCCGCGCCCCCATCCAGCCCGTGAGGTCCGCCCCGGTGACGGTGGCGGCGAGCATGGTGGCGTTGTTGGGGTAAAACCCCGCCGGGCTTTCGGTCAGGGCGTGGGTGGGCGTGACGCTGTACTGGGTGGTCAGCCCCCAGCCTGACACCTGCCACAACCCCAGGCCCCCTTCGAAGTTATCGTAGAGCACCAGGTCCTGGGATGCGGCCATCCGGCTGATTAGAAGAATCGCGATGAGGCTGATGATGAGATGCTTCATGGGATAATCAGGTGATGTTGCGCCCGCCCGGGATTGAATTCCCGGGCTAATTTGTTTCGATCCACTGAAAGTGGATGTTGTCTTTACGTCCTGTCCCGCAGGGACCACCGCGTGGTTGGACTGAAGCAGAGTAGCCCGGGAATTCATTCCCGGGCGGGGCTGACCTGTGAAGCTTCATTCCCGGGAGGGCTGACCTGTGATGCTTCATTCCCGGACGGAGATTGTGCGCTGTTAGAATTCCCCGGTGACGCCCAGGAGTATGAGCAGCAGATCGGTGCGGGAACGGTCTGGATCGTAGAACACCTCGCCGTTGACGATGGAGACCGACCCCTCAGTCAGGTATTCCGCTTCGCCGCCCCACAGATAGCGGCCGCGCAGGTCAATGAAGATGTTCTGGCCCTGGCGGTCGCGTTGGCCTTCGTACACCCGGATCATCAGGCCCGCGCCGGCGCCGCCGCTGAAAGCCAGGTCGTCCAGGTTGGTGGAACTGGCCACTTCGTTGCCGCCGATGAACCCGCCCAGGTTGCGCACCGCAGTCTGGGTGAACAGGTAGCTGAAGCCGGCCAGCCCTTCCGCGTAGGGGCGCAGGGCGCCGCTTTTGGGCATCACCCGCACCAGCCCGTGGAACAGGATGATGCTGTTGTTCCGTTCCACTTCCACGGTCACATCGGGAATGCCGGGGCTGAACGGTTCGCGCCGGGTTTCCGACCCGTACATCAACCCCGCCAGGGACAGCCCCAGGCTGAGGGGCGCGGTGCGCGGGGACCAGAGGAATTCTCCCGACAGCCCCAACCCCACCTTGTCCACGTTATCGCCGAATTCCCCCATGGGGAAGCCCAGCATGAGGTGCAGGCCGCCCTGGAAATTGCGCTGGGCAGAGGCCGGGAGGCTTAGAATCAGAACGGCGGCGAGCACCCACCCCGCCCGCTGCAATAATTTGAAGCAAAATGACGCCATGAATCGCTCCGTTTATGGTTGGATAATAAAAGTACGAAGAATAAGGGCTTACAGTACATAGTATACACAAATTGCCGAAAAAAAACAAGGGCAATCGGCGGGGGATCGCATGAGCAGAGGCGAGATGCGAGAAAATAGATCCGTGACGCGAGAAGCCTGCCATTCCGGGTGGGATAGGCACTTGTCCGTCTACCCACGGATTCCTGCATGTCAGTGTCATTGCGAGGCCCGTCGAGAAAAAGCCTGAACTGTGGAATAATCTTCGGGTAGTACTTATTCGACTGCCTCAGCCTCCAACAGGCGGGCCGAAGCAATCTCAAGCTCCGTCCAGCCCCTTTCGCCCAGCCCTCCCACGCAGTGGTCCCTTGGGGAAAGGACTGGGCTACGGATAGAAGAAAAGCCCCGTAAACGGGGCTGGGACAAGTGCGAGATACGAGAAAGGGGCGGCCCCGCCGGGCCGCCCCTACTTTTTACTTTTCACTTTTTACTTTCACTTGAGTAATACCACCTTCTGCACCTGTGACGCCTCCCCCGCCTCCAACCTCACCAGGTACACCCCCGAAGGCAGGCCCGAACCGTCGAAGGTTACCTCGTGGGGTCCCGCTCCCCGCCAGCCATTCACCAGCGTCGCTACCAGCCTCCCGGCAGTATTGTAGATCCGGAGACTGACGTGACTTGCATATCGCAGTTCATAGCTCGCTGCTGTCGTGGGGTTGAAGGGATTGGGGGAGATCGAGATCGCCGCGTTTCCGGGGATCTTCGCCGGGGATGCATTGATGGCTATTGGCTCCGTGGTGAATTCCTCGCCGTAGTTCTTCCATTCCTCCATCTCCGGCTCGTCGTCCCCCGCCAGTTTCGTGAATGGGAAACCACTGGTAGTCCAGATCTCATCCGGATAATCTCCGATTAAAGCGGTGAAAACGTAGTCTCCGGCCGGTGCTGAGCCGGGAATGGTCTGCGTCCGGGTGCGGGACAGATTGCTGCCGGCGGGCAGCCATAATGACACCGGCCCCATCAAGGGCCCATACAATGATCCGTTCGGTAGTGTAGCCATGCACCACGCCTCGAAGCTTATCGCCGTGTTCGCGATGTTTTCAGCTCCAATGTCATAGAAGAAGCTGCCTCCGGCGGCGGGGATTTGAATCGGATAGCTTAGCGGAACCAGATTAAGGTCCAAGCTGCACATGTATTTCACCGTGGCATAATCCGACGCGCCGGTGGGACCGGTTCCGGTTCCGGCTACCAGGACATTGCCGGCGGCATCGGTGCCGATGGCATAGGCCGTTTCAATTGAACTGACCCACTGCCCATTGAAGTACTGGACCCAAATGGTATCTCCGTCGGGAGCATATTTAATGGTGGTATAGTCATCATTGGTTTCCACTTCGCGCGTATACCCGGTCACGCACACATTGCCGAAACCATCCAAGGCAATGGCATTTGCCTGATCATTGACATGGAAGGAACCATCCCACCGGCGGATCCAGACGGTATCGCCCTCCGAGGTATATTTTACGGTGGCGTAATCCTCGCCCGTGCCTTCACCGGGGCTGTAACCGGTGACATAGACGAAGTTGCTGTCCGCGATGACATCCTTGGCGCGATCCATCCCGTGCGCCGGTCCGTCGTAGGTACGGAACCACTCCATTTGACCCGCGGGGCTGTACTTGATCACGATGTAGTTCGACCATTGACCGGATACCCAGCAGTGCCCGCAAACATAAATGTTACCAAATGGGTCAAGGCAGATTCCGGTGCCCGCATCTGCATAATTCATGGGGCCGTTGTAGTAATGCAACCACTGAAGCTGACCGGACACGTTGTATTTCATTGTGACGATATCCGTATTATCGCTTCCAGCGACAGAACAGTACCCCGTCACATACACATCACCTTCCGGGCTGATCACTACTTCGGCTGGCTCGTCAACCCAATTCCCAAGCCCATTGTACCGGGCGGTCCACAGCGTATCACCGGTTTCGGTGTTGTACATAACCGTAAGGTAATCATCCACAGATCCTGACCCTTCGCTGTTGCCGGTAACGCAAACCCAAGAGCCCTCCACATCCAAGGAATGGGGGTAATCCCAGCCATGCACCGGTCCATCAAACCGTTTCTGCCACTGTATGGTGCCCGTGGAATTGTATTTAATGGTAATAAAATCATTGCCGGTATTATATCCGATGCTTCTGCCCAGCACATATATATTGCCTTGTCCATCTATGCCGCAATCCGTTCCTTCATCAAAATTACCTGCATAATTATAGGTGTGTTGCCAAAGGGCAAGACCATTGGAAGAATGGTACTTGATGGTATGCATATCTTCTGATCCGGACGAGTTTGTGATGCGGCCTGTCACGATGACATCTCCTTGAGCGTCTACGGCCAGGGCCCACACCACGTCACCTTCAATACTATAACCGTTGAACCATGCTGACCACGCTTGTACCGATTGTGCTTTTGTTTCTCCGACGCTTAGACAGCAAGATGCCAGTCCCAAGACGGTAATCAGGGATCGGATGGTGCATTTCATGGATAGGCTCCTTTTAGATGACGTTTTGAATAGTATTCAAAGCGACTTCCTCTTTTCTTGCAGCCATTTATAAGAAATGGAGCGACCTTCGCCGCCCCATTCGTCTTCTATCGAACTGAAACCTACGATATCTTCGCCCCCGGGGGCGCCTCCCCGTCCGGAGTCAGCAGCACCAGCTTGCCGCCCTCCCCTTGCGCGGCCAGCAGCATGCCCCGGGATTCCACGCCCCGGATTTTGGCCGGTTGCAGGTTGGCGACCACAATGATGGAACGGCCGGGCAGCTCTTCAGGCCGGTAGTGCTGGGCGATCCCCGCCACGATCTGCCGCCGCTCCGATCCCAGGTCCACTTCCAGGCGCAGCAGCTTGTCGGCCCCCTGGACCGGTTCGGCCGTCAGGATCCTGGCCACGCGCAACTGCACCTTCTGGAAATCCTCGTAGGCGATGACCGGCGTCTCCGGCGGCGGGGGCGGCGGAGGCTCGGCTGGGGCCGGCGCTTCCAGCTTGACTCGGGGGAACAGCGCGGCCTTCTCCGGCAGCAGGTGCCCTTCCGGCAGCGCCTTCAGCACTTCGGCCGGGGAATGGTAGTCTTGGGCTTTCAGGCCCAGCGCGCCCAGCAGTTCGCCCATCTTGCCGGGCATGACGGGCCAGAGCATCCAGGCGGCGGCGGCCAGCTCTTCCAGGGATGAACGCAGGAAGCGCACCGCGCCTTCCGGATCGGTCTTGCCGGACTTCCACGGGGCCGCTTGCTCCATATGCCTATTTATGAGTCGAACGAACTGCATTATTTTATTAAGTACAGTGTTCAACTCAAACTGTCGGATGTCCCGCTTTATTCCTTCCCATAGGTTTCCATAGTAGTCAGGTTCCTTTCCTTCGAATACATCATTTGGGATAGCATTCGGGTTGTCGCCTGCCTGTGGGATTTTGCCTTCGTTGTAGGTGTGCAGCAGCTTCAGGATGCGGCTGTAGAGGTTGCCAAGATCGTTGGCCAGTTCGCTGTTGTAGCGGTTGACCAGGGCCGCTTCCGAGAAGGAGGCGTCCAGCCCCAGCGACATTTCCCGCGCCACGAAGAAGCGGAAGGCGTCCACGCCGTACTTGTCGGCCAGGTCCAGAGGCTTGACCACGTTGCCCAGCGACTTGGACATCTTCATGTCGTCGTAGAGCCACCAGCCGTGCCCCAGGATGGTTTCCGGCAGCTCCAGCCCGGCGGCCTTCAGCATGGTGGGCCAGTAGACGCTGTGCGTGGTCAGGATGTCCTTGCCGATCAGGTGCAGGCTGGCCGGCCACCATCCGCCGCCCCTGGATTCCGGCGCGGTGACGTAGTTCAGCAGGGCGTCAAACCAGACGTAGGTGACGAAGTCCGGGGCGAAGGGCAGGGGCACGCCCCAGGAGAGCCGTTCCTTGGGCCGGGAGATGCACAGGTCGCCCAGCGGCTTGGCCAGAAAGCCCAGGATCTCGTTGCGCCGCGATTCCGGCAGGATGAACCGGGGATGCGACTGGATGTGGTCCAGCAGCCATTCCTGGTACCGGCCCATGCGGAAGAAGTAGTTCTTTTCCGCCAGGCGGCGCACTTCCCGGCCGCACAGGGGGCAGTTGCCGTCCACCAGGTCCTTTTCCGTCCAGAAGCGCTCGTCGGGGACGCAGTACCACCCTTCGTAGGTGGATTCGTAGATTTCTCCGGCGTCCCACAGCTTCTGCAGGATTTCCTGTACCCGCGTGGTGTGGCGCGGCTCGGTGGTGCGGATGAAGTCGTCGTGGGAGATTTCCAGCTTGTCCCAGGCGGCCTGGAAGCGCTGCACCATGAGGTCGCAATGTTCCTGCGGAGTGCGCCCGGCCTTGGCGGCGGCTTCGGCCACCTTCTGGCCGTGTTCGTCGGTGCCGGTCAGGAAAAAGACCCGGTCGCCGAAGAGGCGGTGGTAGCGCGACAGCACGTCGGCGATGATGCTAGTGTAGGCATGCCCGATATGGGGCTCGTCGTTGACGTAGTATATCGGCGTGGTGATGAAGAATTTGTCGGCCATAAAGGTTTCAGGTTAAACTCTGATAGAGGTAGACAGCATCCATTTCCGCGTGGGGTCTCGGCGCTTTCGGTAATGAGGCTCAGATCCGTCCATTCCAGCCGCAGCTTGTTTGTGTCTCGTGGCCAGAACCTGACTCGACGGCGCCTTTTCAACCTCGCGCGAAGCGAATAGAGTGGCTGTGCCACTCACTCCGCCGACCCGATGGGGCCGTCAATGGACTCGTCGTCGGCGCCGCGGTCGCAGGGCTCGTCGTCCACCGCCCGGGCCGGCTTGAAGGTGAACCCCGGCGCGAGGATCTTCAGCAACGCCTCCAGTTCGATCTTCTCCGTCTCGCCGCCGGAAAAGCGCAGGGTCACCACGCGGTTGTAGACGTCCAGTTTTTCCACCCCGGCCGGCCCCCGGGTCGTCTCGATTTTGGCATCCCAGCGGGGCAGGGCCTTCAGCGCCTCCCGGTAGGCGGCAATTTCGAAGCCCAGGCAGCACTTCAGGCGGCCGCAGCAGCCGGATATCTTGCTGGGATTCAGGGGCAGGTTCTGATCCTTGGCCATCTGCGTGGTGATGGGGCAAAATTCGCTGATGAAGTTGGAACAGCACAGTTCCCGGCCGCAGGGCCCCAACCCGCTGAAACGCCGCGTCTCATCCCGGGCGCCGATCTGCCGCAATTCGATGCGGGTGCGGAAGGCCGCAGCCAGATCCTTGACCAACTGGCGGAAATCCACTCGGCCGTCGGCGGTGAAGTAGAAAGTCAGCTTGCGGCCGTCGAACTGGTATTCCACGTCCACCAGCTTCATTTCCAGCCCGTTTTTGACGATCTTTTCCAGGCAGATCTCCCGGGCGGATATTTCCCGGGCGCGGTACTCCTTCAGGGTGGCGAGGTCCTTGCGTGTGGCCCGGCGCAGCACGCTGAAGGGCGGTGGATCGCCGCATTCCGGCAGGCGTTCCAGGAGGTGGATCACCCGCCCCATGTCCTCGCCCTTTTCCACCTGCACGACGGCCCAGTCGCCGGGATGCAGGTAGAATTCCATGGGATTGACGAAGTACAGCCGGCGGTTGCCCTTGAATTCCAGCCGGACGAGAGGATAGATTTTCCCCCCTCCTTCCGGCTGGGGGCAAGCCGGTTCGCGGGGAGCTGATCCGGAGCCGTTAACCTTGGCGTCCATGGGCGTGTCGGGCGTTTCCATGTTATACCGCCACTTTGTGATAAACCGCGCGGTAGAGTTCGCGGGACAGGTGAATCAGGGTCAGGCCGGGCAGGGCGTTGCCGTCCAGGCGCCGGCGGGCCTCTTCGAGGCCTTCGGCGGCGGCGATGAAGTCCGCGCCGGGGCAGTTGGCGGTGAACTTGCGCAGGAGATCCACGCGCTCGCGGTGCACCACCTTGGCCTCGCCGGCCGGGCCCAGGGCCTGGAGCACGGCGGC
>QZKQ01000105.1 GCA_003599535.1 Candidatus Zixiibacteriota bacterium
CGCCTTCCAGTTCGACGCCCAGCTCCTGAACCAGTCGGGCCAGACCCAGACCTTCAACGCCTGGATCCGCTGGCGCTACCCCAACGGGACCTGGTCGGGGGTGCTGCTGGGACCCTTGACCCTATCCCTGCCGAACGGCTCCAACGTGGTGCGGCAGCGGAATCAGAACGTGGCGGGAAGCAATCCTTCCGGGGTCTACACCTACGTGGGCTACACCGGGACCTACAGCGCGACCAATCCCACGGTGTGGGACTCCAGCTCCTTCCTGTTCACCAAGACCGCCACCGATGGGGGAGAGGCCTGGGTGCAGGACAACGCCAACGGGGGCGAACCCTTTCCCGGCGAGGGGTCACAGATCCCTCTTCTCCCTTCGGGTTTGACCCTGAAGGCATCTCCCAATCCCTTCAACCCTCGGACGGCTCTGGGCTTTACGCTCGCGGCTCCCGGCCACGTCCTATTGAAAGTCTACGACACCGCCGGCCGCGAGGTCGGTACGCTGGTGGATGGCTGGCGGGAAGCCGGATTGCACGAGGCGACCTTTGACGCCTCGGGACTGCCCTCCGGGGTGTACCTGGCACGGATGGAGGCGGGAGGTTCTACCCAAACGCAGAAGCTCCTCCTGCTTAAATAACCTGGTAACATTCCAACTTTCCGACCAAAGAAAAGGGCGGCGTCCGTGAGGCGCCGCCCAACGTTTTCAACCATCAGGTATCAAGCGACAGGTAGGTATGAGACCTTTGAAATATTGGCCCTGGGGGGCACCCCCGCGCCATGAAAGTGGTCCCCTTCGGGAAAAGCGGGGATCCAAAGGGTAGCCGCAAGTCCGTGGTATTCCTGGATCCCCGCTTCCGCGGGGATGATACGGACAGCAGCTTTTCGGCATGATTCAAAGGTCTCAAGATTGTCTGTCCTACCGGCGGGGACGCCGGCGCTACCCTCGGTAGGCAGGGGGCTCTTCATTCTTCATCCTTCCCTCTTTCCCGCTTTCCATCTTTCCGTTTTCCTTTTTCTTTTTTCTATCTTCCCCCTTCCCCCTGCCAAGCGCAATTCCCCAACCCTCTCTTGCCTTTTCCCCGAATTTCCCTTATATTGTAGGGAATCCGCCCGTATTTTTTATATCAATCAGCCCTATTTCTTTTGTCTGGAGACGACACCATGGCGGGACAGAATCTCGTCGAAAAGATCGCGCAGCAGTTTGCCGTAGGCCTGGAACCCGGCCACACCGTGCGCGCCGGGGATTACCTCTCCCTCCGCCCGGCCTACGTGATGACCCACGACAACACCGGCGCGGTCATTCCCAAGTTCAAGAGCATCGGCGCCACCCGGCTGGCCAACCCGCGGCAGGTGGTGGTGACGCTGGATCACAACATCCAGGACACCTCCGAAGAGAATACGAAGAAGTACGCCAGGATCGAAGCCTTCGCCCGGGACATGGGGGCGGACTTCTACCCCGCCGGCCGGGGCATCGGCCACCAGATCATGGTGGAAGAGGGCTACGCCTGGCCGGGCACGTTGGCGGTGGCGTCCGACAGCCATTCCAATATGTACGGCGGCCTGGGCTGCCTGGGGACTCCGGTGGTGCGCACCGACGCCGCCGCCCTCTGGGCCACGGGGCGGACCTGGTGGCAGGTGCCGCCGGTGGCCAAAGTCGAACTGCGGGGGAAACTGCGCCCCGGCGTCACCGGCAAGGACGTGATCATCACCCTGTGCGGCTTCTTCAGGTCGGACGAAGTGCTGAACCACGCCGTGGAATTCGCCGGCGACGGGCTGGCCGCGCTGAACGTCAATTCCCGGTTGACCATCGCCAACATGAGCACCGAATGGGGCGCCCTGGTGGGCCTGTTCCCGGTGGATGACGTGACCCTCGCCTGGCTGCTGGCGCGGGCCGACTTCATCGCCAAACGCGGGCCGGCGGGCGTGCCGTCCGACGCCGACGCCAAGGACGGTCAGCACCCTCGGATGAACCGCCGGCGCATCGAAGCGTTGCGGGAACATCCCCTGCGGCCCGATCCAGACGCCGTCTACGCCAAGGAACTGATCCTGGATCTGGACAGCGTGCAGCCCTACATTTCCGGGCCCAACACCGTCAAGATCGCCGCGCCGCTGGCGGCCGTGCGCGACAAGAAGGTGAAGATCCACAAAGCCTACCTGATGTCCTGCGTCAACGCCCGCGTGGACGACCTGGCCGAAGCCGCCGCCCTCGTGAAGGGCAAAAAGGTGGCCGAAGGGGTGGAATTCTACATTGCCGCCGCTTCCAGCGAAGTGCAGGCTGAAGCCGAAAGGCGCGGAGACTGGCAGGCGCTGGTAGAAGCCGGCGCCATCGTGCTGCCGCCCGGCTGCGGAGCCTGCATCGGGCTGGGCCGGGGCACGCTGAAGGCGGGCGAAGTGGGCATTTCCGCCACCAACCGCAATTTCAAGGGGCGCATGGGGGACGCTTCCGCGCAGGCCTACCTGGGATCGCCCGCCGTGGTGGCCGCCTCGGCCATTTCAGGCTATATTGACGGCCCCGGCGATTTCGCCGCCGCGCCGCCGAAGGGCGAAGTGAAAATACTGTCCCAGGCGGTCGCGTCCACGGGGGACAACCCCATCATCGCCGGGTTTCCTGAGAAGGTCACCGGCGAACTGATCTACTGCCACCAGGACAACCTGAACACCGACGGCATCTACCCCGGCAAGTACACTTACCAGGACGACTTCACGCCACAGCAGCAGGCCTCCGTGGTGATGGAGAACTACGACCCCGAATTCGGCCAGATCGTGCAGACCGGCGATCTGCTGGTGGGCGGGTTCAACTTCGGCACGGGCAGTTCGCGTGAACAGGCGGCCACGGCGTTGAAGTACCGGGGGCTGGCCCTGGTGCTGGCGGGGTCGTTTTCGGAAACTTACAAACGCAACGCCCTGAACAACGGCTACCTGGCCCTCGAAGCGCCGGACTTAGTGCGGGACATGAAGGCGCGCTTCGGCACGGACAAGCTGACGGTGCGCACCGGCCTGCCGGCGGTGGTGGACTTCCGCAAATCGCAGGTGACGGCGGCGGGTAAGACCTACGCCATCGGCCCGGTCGGCCCGGCGGCTCAGGAACTGGTCCTGGCGGGAGGCTTGGAAGGCTGGGTGAAGGAGAGGCTGTAGCGCCGGCGTCCCTGCCGGTGGGGGGATGTAGGGGCCAAGCATCTGCCGCAATGAGACCTCCACCCATGCCCCAACCAAGATCCTGGCCGAAGGCGGCATGTTTTGACCCATTGCGCAGATGCTTCGCCCTTGATCGGATTAGTGCCTGGCCTAACGCAGGGCGAAGTATTTGCTTACTATTTCCAGCGATACCGGCCTCCGCTGGGTTCAGCGGCCCCGTTCAGCATTGGGGATCCTATCCGGGCAAATGCATCGCCCCTACATCTCACTGCCATAACAGGTTTTGACTATGGACTCCACCCTCAAATCCCTCCTCTGGCGGCAGATGGGCGCCTCCCTCGACATGCTGGAAAACGCCATCACCGCCTGCCCCGAAGCGCTATGGAGCGACCAGTCGCGCGAACCGCAGGTCTGGTACCTGGTCTCGCACACCCTCTTCTGGCTGGACTTCTACCTGACCGCCAATGAAGCTGAGTTCGCGCCTTCTCCGCCCTTCGGCCTGGAAGAACTGGATCCCGCCGGCATCATCCCGGACCGGGTGTACACCAAGGCCGAGCTGCTGGCCTACCTGGATTATGGCCGGCAGAAGGCGCGGCGGATGATCGCGGCGTGGTCCCCGACCCATCCCGGCCCCAGCTACACCTTCCGCTGGGGGACCATGAGCTGGTACGAACTGCAGATCTACAACCTGCGCCACGTGCAGCACGGCGCCGCCCAGTTGAACCTGATCCTGCGCCAGGAGATCAACGACGCGCCCAGGTGGGTGGGAGGGGCGGGGGAGGGGTTGGAATGAACCGCGGATTACGCGGATTGCGCGGAGGCTTCATCCCGAAGGGATGAAAACGTGGGTAGCCACCGGCGAAGCCGGTGGTAACGTGATACCCGACCCATGCGACCCTGAAAGGGTCGAACCATAGACGAATCAACCTGGTGGAACTCCCGGCCACCTCCATATCCTGATAAGGAGGGTTCACCATGAGAAGGATTATCGGAATAATTTTGGTGATTACTGTTATACCTGGAATTGCTGGTGTGGTATGGTGTAAGGATAGACCTATTGGCATATACTTATCTCATCTGGAGACTATAAAGCCCTTTGAGGTGACCTACATAACAGGCTCATTTGACGCACCGGCCCTGGATCCGCGCCGCTTCGCCCCACCGGATTCCTTGTTAGCGGTATTCAATGGTTGGGCGCAAAATAATGAAAAAAAAGCTGATACTCTGGTCTTGGGTAAACCAAATACAGGCTATATAATCACCGGCATGATCTTCCAGCCCCTCTGGGAGGGATATTTCAATGGACCGTCCGCACCAACCAGAGTGAGGGAAGACCGCGCCCTGCAAGTGTCCGATGAGGCGCGCTGGGCTCCGAATCGAAGAGAATGGAGATGGCCGCTGGTACCCGATCCAAAGCTTTGGCATTATGCTATAAAGCAACTAATTAATGGTGCCAACGATTTAAACGCGGATGCAATTGTAGAAGTGGTATGTTGCCAGGGAACGGTTACCCATGAGACGTATGACCGGGGAAATATGATGAGTCCCTCAATCTATCTTTATTGCAACGGTGCGTGGGAAATTATTGAAGGTATGTCAGTTATTAATCCTATTCAACCCACTTCACCAATGGTCACCAATGCTCAGTTGCTGGTTGATAAAACCTGGTACATTTGCGGCTTGGTTGCACGCTATAAGAAACCAACGGTGACGGTGACAAATCAGTAATGGTCTAATCAGAAAAATCTAGCTATAGTTCAACCCTCGCAGGGTCATAAACAGAGGAGGGGGTGCCTCCTTCTCCGGAGGTTGCACGCCCCGGCTACTATTGTGTCACTCCTTCGGAGTGAAAAACAAGAGGCGGTGGGGCCGTTCATCTCCGTAGGTTAAAACCTACGGCTACTAAAGGTGCACCCCTGCGGGGTGAGTCTCCTGACTCCTGACTCCTACATTCATAATTCATCATTCATACATTCATAAATTCAAACACTTAACTCACGAGCCTCCCCTATGGACAAAACCCTCTCCCGCCAGATGGCGGAATTCGCCGTGGGCCTGGAATTCGAAGAACTGCCCGCCAACGTGGTCCACGAAGCCAAGCGCTACCTGTATGACTCCATCGGCTGCGCTTACGGCGGCTACCACACCAAAGACGTGAGCATCCTGCGCAACCTGTACATGAAGATGCGCGGCTATCCCGAAGCCACCCTGATCGCCTTCGGCGACAAGCTGCCCGCCGTCAACGCGGCCCTGGTCAACAGCCTCATGATCCGCGCCCTGGACTTCAACGACATCTACTGGCGCGAAGACCCCAGCCACCCCAGCGATATCATCCCCGCCGCGCTGGCTATCGGCGAGATGGTGGAAGCCTCCATGAAGGAGATCCTCACCGGCATCGTCCTGGCCTACGAATTCGAGCAGCGCTTGTGCGAATTCGCCAAGCCGGGGGTGCGCGAGCGCAAGTGGCACCACGCCACCCTGACCCAGTTCGTCTCGCCCCTGGTGGCCGGCAAGCTGCTGGGCCTGAACGCCGACCAGATCACTCACGCCATTGGCATCAGCGGCTGCCACAACCACACCATCGGCTGCGTCACCGCCGGCAAGCTGACCATGATGAAGAACACCGTCGATCCCATGGCCGTGCAGGCGGGCGTCTTCGCCGCGCTGCTGGCTCGCGACGGCTACAGCGGCACGGAAGCCGTGTTTGAAGGCAAGGAAGGCTTCATGCAGTGCTTCGGCCCGGACTGGGACGAGAGCGCCCTGGTGGGCAACCTGGGCCAGAGCTGGAAGATCCTGGAATGCTCCATGAAGGCCTTCCCCACCGAAGCGCTGACTCACACCCACCTGTCGGCCCTGCTGAAGGTGCTGAAGGACAACAACATCGCCACGGATGCCATCGAAGAGGTGACCGTGACCACCATCGCGCGGGCCTGCGACATCCTCTTCGACCCGCACAAGTACCGCCCCACCTCGCGCGAAACCGCCGACCATTCCCTGCCCTATTGCCTGGCCGCTGCCATCGTGGACCGGCAGGTGACCACGCAGTCCTTCTCGGACGAAAAAATGAAGGACCCGCGTATTTGGGCGGTGATCGACAAGATCAAGGGCGAAGCCTCCGTCGAATTCGAGAAGATGTTCCCCGCCAAGCAGCCCTCCCGGGTGACGGTCAAGACCACCGACGGGCAGGTCTATTCCGAATACCTGGAATACCCCAAGGGCGACCCCCGCGAACCGATGACCGAAGACGACCTGGACGCCAAGTTCAACTCCCTGACGGCGCCGCTACTCAGCCCCGATAATCAGAGGCGGGTGAAGGAGATGATCTTCTCCTGTGAAACCATGGATGCCGTAAAATTCATGGCAGGTCTGAAGAAATAGCGATCAGCGCTAAGCTGTAAGTCAAAGGGGCGGCCACTCGGCCGCCCCTATCGGTTCACGGTTCACGGATTACTTCAATAACACCAGCTTTTGCACCTCCGTATACGCCCCCGCCTCCAGCCTGAGCAGGTCCACCTCCGAAGACGATCCCGGGGCATCGGAGGCCGGACCACCACACGTTGCAGAATTCAGGGTGCGGCAGGTGTAGGGGCGATGCATTTGCCCTCCGGAGACCTCGCCCACATAACCGGTCAATCGCCCAGTTGGGAGGCTGCCTCGGTGGGAAGCGTGAGCAAATGCTTCGCCCTGGCGGGGAGTGGCCGCTGCCGTCGAAAGGGCGAAGCATCTGCGCCCCGGGTCGGATGGTGCTGCCTTCGGGGGAGAATGGGGGCTTGGGGAGGGGCGGAGGCCTCTTCTAAGGCAGACGCTTGGCCCCTACACCCCTCCGGCCACGACGAAGCGTGGCCCTCCGAATCGCCGGCAGGCAGGAATCCCTATCCCACCTCCCTTCTTCCATCTTTCCTTTTTCCTTTTTACTTTTTCTCTCTTCCATAACAACAGGGGCGGCCACACCGGGCCGCCCCTGCTTGTATACGGCGGTTCATGGTCGCGCGCAGCGATCAGAGTGACCGCGTCACTTCAGCAGCACCAGCTTGCCGCTCAGGGTGTTGGCGCCGGCGGTCAGGCGGTAGAGATAGATGCCGCTGGCCAAATCGCCGGGCTGCCACACCGCCTCGTAGCGACCCGGAACCTGCTGCCCTTCGAACAGCGTGGCCACCGCTTCGCCCCGCAGGTTGTAGACCTTCAGGGTGACGAAGGCGGGAATCGGCAGGTCAAAGGCAATCCGGGCGGCCGGGTTGAAGGGGTTGGGCCAAGCCCGGGCCAGCAGGTGCGTCACGGGGTTGGAGGGATCCCAAGGCAGCACCGACACCGTCGGCCAGTCAATGTCGGTGAAGTTGGTGTTATGGAAGAAGTTCAACACCACGTCCCCGGTTGTGTCGGCGAAGAACACCCGCCAGGCGTGATCCGTGGGTGGCGGATCGTACATCCCATTGTTGTTGAAGTCGGCCCAGAAGTCGGCCCGGTAGGCCGTGGTGTCCCCGGAGAGGTCGGGCCGGATACCGATGATGGGCAGGGAGAATTCCGAGGTGGTCAGGCTGTCCACCTCGATGCGGCCCACCTCCTGGTCCTGGGCGTTCACCACCCGCAGGGCGAAGTAATCGCCCAGGTGCGGCGTCATGTCGTGGTAGTGCTGCACGAACAGGCGGGTGAAATCCACATCGGTGAAGTTGGTGTTGTGTTCGAAGGTGATGGTCGTGTCCCCCGTCGGGTTGGTCATCTCGAGGCGCCAGACGTGATCGGTCGGGGGCGGATCGTAGAGGTTATTCTCGTTGAAATCGGCGAAGAACTCGAGGTAATTCGTCCGGCCGGGCACGATCCCGGGGATCATGATGGTGAAGTCCGGCTGGGTGACGATGTTCCACCGCTTGTACCCCGTCACCTGCATGTCGCCGATGGGGGTAAGGCTGTCGGCCTGGACGATGCGGGCGATGATGGTCTGGCCCAGGTGCGGAGTGAAATTGGTGAGGTTCAGGTTCGCCAGGTACACCCAGCGGATGTCGGTCATCTGATCCGTGCGGTCGAACTGCACGGTGGCGTTCTGCCCGGGGTGATCGAGCATAATGCGCCAGGCGTCGCCGGCGGGGGGCGGAGTATACTGTCCGTTGCCGGCGGAATCAATGAAGATGTCCACGAAGAAGACGCCGGTGTCGGTCAGTACTTCCTGCAGGCTGAGGTCAAACTGCGCGCCGGTGATGTCCTCATCCGTGGTGCGGCCCATTTCCATGGTGGTGGCGGCATCCACCACCCGCATGTTCAGGCGCTGGCCCATGTACTGGCCCATGTCCGAGAAGCTGACGGTCAGGTCGCGCAGGATATAATCTTCCATGTCGCCGGGATCGGTCACCCGGGCGCTGTCGCCCGGCGCCGGCTGGCCCGTCATCCACACGCCATAGGGATCCATCAGCTCCTTGCCGTTGGTCACCTTGTCCAGGTCGGAATCGTAATTGGCCAGCAGCGGACTCCAGACAACGTGCGGCTCGGTCCCTTCCATGCGCAGAAAATAGGCGCGGACTTCCAGGCCGAAGGTGGTCAGGGTATCCACCGCGCCGCCTTCGTGACAGACGGCGCAGCCGACGACGTCGCCGTGGGGAATCTCGTTCACCATGTAGGGAAGCCCGGCCGCCGGCGCCACCGCCAGCAACAGCGCCATGCCGGTATACAGAACGTACAGTGATTTTCTCACGTCTCTCTCCTCTCTAAAAACCTCGTAACTGATTCTTAAGGTCGTATGTGAGTGAGCGGAGAGTGCAGTGATGGCAGAGGAGGGTCTCCACCCTTCGGGATCAGGGATATATGACAATGTGACATATTTCCCAAAATCGGTACGTCGGCACCTCCTTGTCAAAGTGTTCGGGTGGCCGGCCGCCGACCCCGCGATCGGTGGCCGGCCACCCCGGCTCCGGAGGCGATCGGCGCTACTTCAGCAGCACCAGTTTGCCGCCGGCGCTCTTCCCCCCCGCGGTGACCCGGTAGAGGTACACACCGCTGGGCAGGCCGGCCGCCTCCCAGATGAATTCGTGATGTCCGGGATCCTGCACCCCGTCAATCAGGGTGGCCACGATTCCGCCCTGCTGGTTGTAAATCTTCAGCGTCACCGGGGCGGGCTGGGCCAGCTGATAGACGATCCGGGTGGCGGGATTGAAGGGATTGGGATAACCGTAGGCCGTCAGGTGCGTCACCGGGCCCAGGAATCCGGTCCAGTTCCCGAGGCCCAGGGCCGGCCACTGGATGTCGGTGAAGTTGGTGTTGTGGAAGAAGTTCAGTACCACGTCCCCGGTGGTGTCGGCGAAGAACATCCGCCAGGCGTGGTCATCCGGCGGCGGATCGTACATTCCGTTGCCGTTGAAGTCAGCCCAGAAGTCGGCCCGGTAGGCCGTGGTGTCCCCGGTGGTGTCGGCCATCAGGCCGGGCGCCGAAGCGGAAAAGTCGGCGGTGCGCACGCTGTCGAATTCGACGCGGCCCACTTCCTGATCCACGCCGTCCACCACCCGCAGGGCGAAATAGTCGCCCAGGTGCGGCGTCATGTCGTGCAGGTGCAGGGTGAACAGGTGTCCCCAGTTGACGTCAGTGAAGTTGGTGTTGTGGGCGAAGTCCACCTGCGCGTCGCCCTGGGGATTGGTCACGTTCAGCCGCCAGGCGTGATCCACCGGCGGGGGATCGTAGTAGCCGTTGCGGTTCAGATCCGCCCAGATATCCACGTCGTATGTCCGGTTCAGGCGCAGCCCGGGAATCTGCACGGAGAAGTCCGCCTGGTCCACCAGGTCCACCCGGGCGCGGCCGACTTCCATGGCGCTGTCGGGATCCACCACGCGGATTTCCAGGGCCTGGTTGAAGTGCGGGGTCATGCCCGTCAGGTTGACTTCCAGTTCGTACACCCAGTCAATGTCGGTGAAGGTGGGGGTGTGGATCAGGGTCAGCGCCGTGTCGCCGACGGGATTTTCCAGCACCAGCCGCCAGGCGTGGTCGGTGGGCGGCGGGTCGTATACCCCATTCTCGCTTAAATCCGCGTACGTGTCCACCCAGTAGTAGCCGCTGTCCTGAATGGCCTCGGTCAGCACCACGTCGAAGTCGGGGCCGGGGACGGCGGACACCACGGCCCGGGCGGTCTCCTTCCCGCTTACCTTGTCCACCACCCGCACCCGCAGTTCATCCCCCAGGTGCTGGGACATGTTCTCGTAATGGATGGTCAGGGTACGCAGGGTATTGCCGGAATCGTCGCCCGGCAGGGTGACCAGGGAGGCGGCGCCGGGCGCGGGCTGGCCGGGCATCCACAGACCCCAGGGATCCTGCAGCTCCCAGCCGTTGGTCTGGCCGTCGCCGTCGGCGTCATAGGAGGCCAGCAGCGGCCCCCAGAGAACGTGGCCGGCGGTGCCCGGCACGGTCAGGAAGTAGAACTCCACCTGCCGGCCGAACAGGGTGCGCGGCCCGCCGGGAGTAACATGGCAGTTGGCACAGGTATTGATGGTCCCGTTGGGGATCTCGTTGACCCGGAAGGGGTGCCCGTGAACCAGACCCGGTCCAAATCCCAGGGCGGCAAGAACCAGGGCCATGAGAACGCGTGGCATGGATAACTCCTTCTGATGGAAGTGGATGATTCAGGATGTATGGATGATGGAGATATGGCCTGCAACCGGACCGGCCGGGCCTTCGGGCGGGAAAAACAGCAGAATGTCCGCCACAAAAAGTCGGCCCACCCGGGGCTTTGTACCGGCGTTTTTTTCCTTATCTTATAGGGTATGAAGGGATTGCCGTTCAATCTGGATCTGCTCCGGCCCCTGCAGGCGCGGGATTTCCGTCTGCTGTGGGTGGGCCAGGTGATCGCCTGGTCGGGAGATTCCGTGTACCAGATCGGCCTGCTGTGGCTGATCCTGGAGATGACCGGATCGCAGGGGATGGCCGGGTTGATCGCCGCCGTGGGGTACCTGCCGGCCCTGCTGCTGGGATTGTTCCTGGGGGCGCTGGTGGACCTGTGGGATCGCCGCCGCCTGATGATGGCCGCGGATCTGCTGCGCGCCCTGGCGCTGCTCTACATCCCCGTGGCCTTTCTGGGCGGCTGGCTGACTCCCTGGCAACTGGCAGCCGCGGCCTTCCTGATCTCGCTGGGGGCGGCGCTGTTCAACCCCGCCCGGGACGCTTCCGTGCCCCACCTGGCGCCGCCGGAGGCGCTGCTGGCGGCCAACGCCCTGGTGCAGACTTCGGCGCACGCCGCCATGCTCCTGGGGCCGCTGTTCGCCGGCCTGATCCTGGCGCTGTCCAGCCTGACCACCCTGTTCTACGCCGACGCCCTGGCCTACCTGGCCTCGTTCGTCACCATCCTGCTGCTGCGCCTGCCCCCCCTGCCCCGGACGGAACGCACCGTCCGGCCTCTGGCCACAGTCCTGGAAGGGTTGCGCTATGCCCGGCAGGCCGCCTGGTCGGGCCAGCTCCTGGTCCTGACCGCCCTGGACAATTTCTTCATCATGGGGCCGGCCATTGTGGGCACCCCCATTTTCGTGCGGGAAGAGCTGCAGTTGGGGCCCCAGGCGTTCGCCGCCATCCAGGCCTGCTACGCGGTGGGGATGCTGACCGGCGCGCTGCTGCTGGGATCCCTGGGACACCGCCTGCCCAAGGGGCGGACGCTGCTGGTGGGCATGATCCTGGACGGGATCACCTTCATCCCCCTCTACTTCGTTCCCTCCCTGGGCTGGATGGCCGCCGCCATTGTGTTCCACTCGCTCTCCATCCCCCTGATCATGGTGCCGCGTGCGGCCATGATCCAGGAAGGCATCCCGGCGCGGCTGCAGGGACGTTTCTTCGCCCTGGTCAACCTGACCGTGGTGGGCGTTATGGCGCTCTCCTCGGCGGCCACCGGGGTGCTGTGCGAAGCCTGGGGAGTGCGGACGGTATTTCTGGTTATCGGCTTGGGAGGCGGCCTGTGCGGAGCCCTGGGTTTTGGTCTGAAAGAACTACGCAGGAGGCGGTGAGGGAATTTGGATGGAGGTCCGGTACCGTTCACGGTGGTTGAACCCGGAGGCCGGGGAGGGAAATTACCGTGGCGGGGGCGGGAGGCGGCGTGCTTCGCCCGCAGGGCCACCGTCCCCTGGTGGACTCGTTCCTGATGGGGAGATGGCCGGAAATTGCCCGTAGGGGCCAAGCGTCTGCCCGGAAGATGCCACTAAACATTTTGCATCATGATACCTGACCGAAGGCTGCGGCGCTCAACTTGTCCGGCAGATGCTTTGCCGGGGAATGAGGTCAACAGCTTTCCTGTCGAGGGCAAAGCATCGGCGAGTACAGGTTGGGTCAGAGGCCACATCTGATTCGGCGGGGAAGCGCCATTCGCATCTATGGACAGGGGCCGACGCTTTGCCCCTACGGCGCATGGCACAGCAAAACCCGGCGCCATCCGTATCTCCTTCCATACGTTTCCTTCGCAGTTACCCTGAATTCGATCCATGTTTCTGTACGATTTGCACACCCACACCCAGCGTCATTCCGATTGCAGCATATTGAATCCCCATGCCCTGGTGGGAATATCCCGGGCGCGCGGGCTGGCCGGGATCGCCGTGACTGAGCACCACTACGCCTGGTCCGTCCGGGAAATCGCCGAACTGTCCCTGGCGGCCGGGGAAGAACTGGTCCTCATGCGCGGGCAGGAGGTGGAGAGTACCGCCGGACACGTCCTGGTCTACGGCTACCCCGATCCCCTGCCGCCGGGCCTGCCGCCGGAAGAGATCGCCGCCCGGGCGCACGAGCGCGGCGGAGCCATCGTCAAGGCCCACCCCTTCCGCGACGGCGGATTCCGGCTCGCCGGATTGCGCGACCTGGCCCGGGCCTTTGCCCCCTTCGACGCGGTGGAATTTCTGAACGGCAACCAGACGGAAGCGGAAAACCGCCGGGCGCTGGAGGCCTGGCGCGCCCTGGGCCTGCCCGGCACCGGCGGCAGCGATGCCCATTCCGAAGGGATGGTGGGGCGCTTCGCCACAGCGTTCGAGCGGCGCATACGCAACGAAGCCGAGCTGGCCGCGGAACTGCGGGCCGGTCGCTGCCGCCCGGTGGAGGTGCCGTAAATCACGCCGGAAAATCCCTCCGGCCAGGAATTCCCTTGGATTCGGGGAAATTGTTTGGTATATTGATATGTTACTCGAGAATCACCGCTCGGCCGTTTATGTGAATTCCCGCACATTCTGCGCTCCCTGCCTCAAAGCACAACGGAAAAACCACCTGAAGCCGTCAATCGCGTATTTTGGAGGGTTTCATCCCATGAATTGCGTGCCTCGTAACTTTGGATTCCAGGTCCTGCTGGCGGTGGGACTGCTGGGATTCGTGTGGAGCAGCCCCGCTCCGGCCTCCTGGATCCCCCTGAACGGGGCGCAGGCGGAAACCGCCCCGGAAGTGCGCCTGGAACGCAGCGATTACCAGGCCATCGTCATGGATTTCAGCCTGGCCGGATTCCAGGCGGAAACGGCCCAGACGCCCGGCGGCGCCTTCACCGTCCTGACCCTGCAAGGCGAAGGCTTCACCACCCAGACGGGCGCCCCGCAGTTGCCGGTAATCCGCCGCCTGGTGGAAGTGCCCTACGGCGCCCAGGTCGCCCTGACCACCGGTCCCGCGGTCCTGCGCCGGGCCACCCTGGCGGAATTCGGCCTGACCGGCCGCGTGATCCCCCTCCAGCCGTCCGTGGAAAAGGTCCCCGGAGCCCGGGAAGCCGCCCCCTTCGTGCTGGATGAGGCCGCCTACGCCAAGCCCGGCTTCGTGACCGGGGACATGGCGCGGGTCAGCGAAGCCGGCTACCTGCGCGGCCACCGCCTGGTGCTGGTGGAAATCTTCCCCCTGGACTACAACCCCGTCACCGGTGCCGTGCACATTCTGAGCGACCTGCAGGTGCGCCTGGAGCTGTCCGGGGCGGACGCCGGGCTGACCACCGCCCGCAAGACCCGCTACGCCGACCCCTTCACCCGCGGCCTGGCCTCCCGGGTGGTGCTGAACCCCGGCGCCTACGATCCGCAGCAGGACCTGATTCCCACCCCCCTGGGACTGCTGATCATCACCAGTCCGCAGTACGCCACCCATCCCGGAGTGCAGGAACTGGCGCAGTGGAAGGAGCAGAAGGGCTACCACGTCACCCTGGCCACCACGGCCCAGACCGGGACCAGCAACACCGCCATCAAGGCCTACATCCAGAACGCCTACGACACCTGGCCCATCCCGCCCAACTTCGTCCTGCTGATCGGCGACACCGACATCATCCCGCACTGGGTGGGGACGACTACCAACAACCCCGGCACCGATCTGTACTACGCCACCCTGGAAGGCAACGACTACTTCAACGACGTGGGCATCGGCCGCCTGTCGCCGTCCAACGCCACCAACCTGGCCAACATGATCAACAAGACGCTGGACTACGAACAGGGGGTGTGGTCCTTCAACACCTGGATCAAGAAGGCCACCTTCATGGCCTCCAACGACAACTACACCGTGTCGGAAGGGACCCACAACTACGTCATCAGCCATTACCTGGACCCCGACGGATACGTCTCCTTCAAGCTCTACTGCCACACCTACGGAGCCACCACCCAGCAGGTGACCGACAACTTCAACGCCGGACGCAGCCTGGGCATCTATTCCGGCCACGGGAGCATCACTTCCTGGGCTGACGGCCCCTCCTTCAGCCAGGCCAACGTCAACGCCCTGACCAACACCGTATACCCCTTCGTCTGCAGCCATGCCTGCCTGACGGGGCAGTTGCAGTACGGGGAATGCTTCGGAGAAACCTGGATCCGCGCCGCCCACGGCACCTTCGCCTTCTGGGGATCATCCGTAACTTCGTACTGGACCGAAGACGACGTCCTGGAGAAGGGGATGTTCGAGGCATTCTTTAACGAGCAGACCCCCCAGCACGACCAGAACCTGACCTGGCTGGCGGGCATGACGGATTACGGCAAGTATGAGCTGTACCAGTTCCTGGGCGGCGCCGGCCAGTCCAAGCGCTACTGGGAAATGTATAACATCCTGGGCGACCCCACGGTGGATGTGTGGACCGACGTGCCGGCCAACCTGACCGTCAGTTTCCCCGCCGCGGTGCTGATTGGCCAGACCAGCCTGACGGTGAACGTCTCCGGCTACCCCGACTGGGCCATGGTCAATGTCTACTCCTCGGCCGAAGACCAGAAGCACACCCAGTACGTGAACACTCAAGGGTCGGTGACCTTCAACCTGGGCGGCGGCTTCACCCTGCCGGGCACCCTGCACGTGTGGGTCACGGGGCACGACTGCATGCCCTACCACGGCACCGGGCAGATCATCCCGCCATCCGGCCCCTATGTGATCTACAATTCCTGCCAGATCAATGACGCGGCGGTGGGCAACAACAACGGCCAGTGGGACTTCGGCGAAACCACCGACCTGTCGGTGGGGTTGAAGAACGTGGGCATTTCCGCGGCCAACAGCGTCAATGCCGTCCTGGCCACGGCCGACCCCCTGGTGACGTTGATTGACAACCAGGCGGCTTACGGCACCATCAACGCCGGGGATTCGCTGGTGGTGACCAACGGTTACCGGGTGCAGGCGGCCGGCTCCGCGCCGGACCAGCACGCGGTTCCCTTCACCCTGACCGCCTCTTCGACCACACCCGGCGGCCCCTGGACCAGCACCTTCAACCTGGTCATCAACGCTCCCGTGGTCACCCGCGACACGCTGGTGATCCTGGATCCCACGGGCAACAACAACGGCGCCCTGGATCCGGGCGAAACTGCCACCTTCAACCTGACCATGGTCAACGCGGGGCACTCGGCGGCTGCCAACGTGCAGGTAACCATGACCGCGGCCCACCCGGGCCTCGCCATCGCGGGCAACCCGGGAAGCTACGGCACGCTGAACGCCGGCGCCGGCGGCACGGACGGCTGGACAGTCACGGCCGCCTCCTCCATCGCTCCGGGGACTCCGGTGGACTTCACCCTGGCCATCACCGCCACGGGCGGGTACACCGCCACCGAATCCTTCTCCCTGGTGGTGGGCGACATCCGCAACATGCCTTCCGGGCCGGACAGCTACGGGTACCGGGCCTACGATAATATGGACGGCGGGGAAGCGCACCCCTACGCCTGGATCGAGATCGCGCCGCAGCACGGCGGCTCGGGCACGGTGCTGACCGCCTTGAACGGGGACGACCAGACCACCACGGTGACCCTGCCCTTCACCTTCCGCTACTACGGCAACAACTTCACCCAGATCTCAGTTTGCACCAACGGCTGGCTGGCCATGGGCTCGACCAGCAGCACCGACTACAGCCCCAGCGGCATTCCCAACGGCGACGGCCCGCCCAACATGACGGCCCTGTTCTGGCACGACCTGCACGCCGGCCTGGGCGGCAGCCAGATCTGCACCCGCTACGACGCCGCGCAGCACTACTTCGTAGTGGAATGGGACAGCATGTCGCACTACAGTCAGTCGGGCATCCGGGAGACCTTCCAGGCCGTCCTCTACGATCCGGCCTTCTGGCCCACCTCCACGGGCGACGGGGCCATTCTGGTGCAGTACAAGCGCAGCACCGAACCCCACAACAACGTCTGCTACGGCGTCGAGAACGGCAATCAGTCGGTGGGCTTGCAGTACGGCTATAACGGGACGTACCACACCAACGCCTGGCCGGTGCAAGCGGGGCGGACCATCACCTACACCACCAACGTCTCCGGACCGCCGCCCCCGGTGGAGGTGACGTTAAGTCCCCTCGGGGCTCCCATCCAGATCCCGGCCGCGGGCGGGACGTTCAATTTCAACGCCTCCGTGGTCAACACCGGCGCCTCCCCGGCCACCTGCAACGCCTGGATCGGGCAGTGGATCCCCTCCGGCGCCTGGCAGGGGCCGCTGTTGGGTCCCTTGTCCCTGACCATGCCGGGCGGAGCCAACGTCACCCGCCAGCGCTTCCAGAACGTGCCCGGCACGGCCGCGGCGGGGACTTACACCTACGTCGGTTACGTGGGAATCTACCCTGCGGCCAAGTGGGACTCCAGCTACTTCAACTACACGAAGCTGACCACCGGGGACGGCCCCTTCGTGGGGGACTGGGAGAACTGGGGTGAATCCTTCGAACCGTACCTGACGAAGGTGGAGCTGGCTTCTGTGCCGGAAGTCTTTGACCTGAAGCAGAACTACCCCAACCCCTTCAACCCCGCCACCACCATCAGCTTCTCTCTGCCGGAGATCAGCCGGGTGTCCCTGAAGGTCTACGACCTGCAGGGGAGGCTGGTCGCCGACCTGGTGGACGGCAACAAAGAAGCCGGGGTGCACAGTGTCACCTTTGACGCCTCGCACCTGGCTTCGGGGCTCTACTTCGCC
>QZKQ01000076.1 GCA_003599535.1 Candidatus Zixiibacteriota bacterium
ATGGGGTATGGTAGGGGCGGCCCGGCGTGGCCGCCCCTTTCGTTATGGAAGAGGGAAAAAGTGAAAGTGAAAAGGAAAAAGTAAAAAGTAAAAAGTAAAAAGGAAAAAGGAAAATTGAAAGAGGGAAGGATGAAGGATGAAGGATGAAGGATGAAGAAAACATGAGGGTAGGATAGGCATTCCTGCCTGTCGAAGAGGGATCCCTGTCAGACAGGAATGTCTGACCTACCCTCATAGGCGCAGTGTCATGGCCCCGGAGGGGGCCGCGAAGGATGGAGGTGGGGTGTAGGGGCGATGCATTTGCCTTAGAAGAGGTCACGAATGATCTTCAAGGCTTCATTCTCCACCTGATGTAGCATCCCTTAACCCGAAGTGTGATCGTAACCGTCGTACAGACGCAATATTGGACGGTTCATGGTGACTCCTCTTGTTGAATGAATGGTAATGCGCCCAGCAATGCCGCATACCAAAAGCGCGGTGAAAAGATAAGCAGTTTAGAAATGTAAAACAAATACTATTTCAGGATACTTTTATTCCCTTACCGGACCTGATTTTCATTCGCTTTGCTGCCGGTGCTGTTGGATCCGGCCCGCCTCCAGGATGAACCGTTCCCCCTCGTCCAGGATGATCTGCCCGTAGACCGTCACTTCGGCGCCGGAGTCGGGCAGCTCTCCGCGGCGGAGCTTTACCGGAAGTCTCCGGCCGGTACTGTCGGAAACCAGCAGGAAGAGGCTCTCTTCCGGATCGGTTTCGGCCACCATCCCGCGTACGCGGAAGTAGCCCCGCAGTCCCGCCGCCTGGTCAATCACTTCATCCACGCCCAGGATCCGGTCCAGCCCCCTGCCCGCCTCCCGGGGGTCTTGCGGCGACCGCAAGGTCTGGATCAGCATCATCAGCAGCAGGGCGATTCCGAGGGCCGCGCCCCATTGCAAAGCTCTTCTCATCGTTCCTTCCCCGTAAAGTAAAAGGCGCGGTTCCCCGCGCCCTGGTTGGTTCGTGGCCGCGATTCATCCGATGCGGATCTCATCCGGCCCCGCGTACGTCACTTTTCCCGTGATCGAAGCATGCAGCCGGGCACCCAGCTTGCCTTCCGGAATGTCCCCGATGACCTGCCCGGCTGTCACCCGGTCGCCTTCGTGGACCACGGGCACGGCCGGCGATCCCGTCCCCTGGCGGGTGGGGAGGCGCACCGTCGAGGCCTGCAGTTCAAGGATGGCCGGATCCGGCGTCTTCCTCGCGTACCCCGACAGCTCGTAGCGGCGCACCAGGCGGTCGGGAGCGGTGCGGCGGAAGCGGCGCATGGGGTGATCCTGGGTTTCTTTTTCCGTGCGCTGGAAGCGGATTCCCCGTGAAATCAGCCCGGCGCGCACTTCCTGGTACACCCGCCGGGGAGAGAGCCACATGGGGCAGGCGTACTCGCACATCCCGCAGAACATGCACAGGAACGACTCCATGATCACATCGCTCTGGTAGGACAACCCCAGGGTGACCGCGTTCATGATCTTGTGCGGGCGGATCTTGTGGCCCAGCAGGTAGCGGGGACAGACTTCGGTGCACTGCATGCAGTTGGTGCAGGCCGACTGGGCCTGCCGCAGGATGTGCCGCAGGGGAATGGACCGCTTCTGCCGCAGGAAATTGTCCGCGGGCAGGACGAAGAACCCGGACGTGGTCTTGATCACCGGCGTGTCCAGAGAATCGCGGATTTCCCCCATCATGGGGCCACCGGCGTAGAGCACGGGGTCGTCGCAGGTCGCGCCGCCGCAGGCAGCGATCACCTCGCGGGCCGACATCCCCAGTGGTACGTCCACTACCCCGGGATGGCGGACTTCCCCCGCCACGGTCAGCACCCGGCGCGTCACCGGCTGCCCCCGGACCGAACGGGCCAGGTTGACCAGCGTTTCCACGTTCTGCACCAGCACGCCCACGTCCGGCGGGATGCCCCCTTCCGGCACGCGCCGCCCGGTGACTTCGCGCACGATCTCCTGCTCGTCGCCGGCGGGGTAGTAGTCGGCCAGCTTGAAGATTTCGGCCGTCTGCGTTCCCGCGCGGGACTGCAGGTGAGCGATGATTCCGCCGCGTTTGGCCTTGATGGCGATGACCTTGCGCGTGGCGCCCACCGCGCGCGCCGCCAGGTCCAGCCCTTCCAGCAGCTCCGGGGTGCGGTGCGTCATCACCGCCTGGTCATTGGCCAGCAGTGGTTCGCATTCGGCTCCGTTGGCGACGACGGTGTCAATGCCCGTCGCGGCCAGCTTCACGTGCGTGGGAAAGCCCGCCCCTCCGGCGCCGACCACCCCCGCTTCCCGCGCCGTGCGGGCGATATCTTTATATGCAGAATCCATAATTCACCTTTTGTCATTCCGGCAAGGGCGCCAGCCCGCGTCCGGAATCGAAATCCAAAGTAAATATATATTAATCCAAGCCCTTTTGCAAGCCCTTTCCCTTCTTGATGCGGTCAGTCCATCACCGCCCCCTGTTTGCTGAGCGCTGAATGCTGAGTGCTGATTGCTTTTCCCCGGATCATTTCCCTCGATGTGACGTATAACAATTGGCGCTTGACATGGGCGCTGGAATTTCGTATATTGGTCACTTGCCGCCCCCGTAGCTCAGTTGGATAGAGCACCGGCCTCCGGAGCCGGGAGCACAGGTTCAAGTCCTGTCGGGGGTACTAGGGAAGAGTTGGAAGGTTTGAAAGTTGGAAAGTTTAAAAGTTGGGGGCGCGAACGGTTGCGCCCTTTTCTCGTTGAGATGGACATGGCGATTGAAGGAAAAGTCAGCGCAGTTCTGGATGCCATGCTGGACAAGCTGATCGCCGAATATTCTCCGCTGCAAGTGATTCTGTTCGGTTCCTATGCCTATGGAGAGCCCGGGCCGGATAGTGACCTTGACCTTTTGATCATCAAGGATTGCACAGAACGCTTCCTGGAACGCTGGGTGGAAGTTCAGGCACTCCTGACTGGAATGCACCCGTCTCTGCCGGTTGAAACCCTGGTTTTAACTCCCCAGGAAATTAATCATCGGCTTTCGATCGGCGATCAGTTCATTGCAGAAATTCTGGATAAGGGAAAGGTCCTATATGCCGCCTGATGAGTCGCTCTATTCTGACGATTGGCAACGCCTCGCGGAAAGGGATCTTCAACGCGTCCCCCGGTTGCTGGCGGCTTGATCAAGCAACTTCGAGCCGGCTCATATCGGTGATTGGAAAGTTTCATAGTTGGAAAGTTAAAGCCCCCGGGAAGGGGGCTTTTCCGTTTTCCTTTTCTGTCTGTAATTCGAGATGGGCCATCCCGTCCGGAAGCGGGCTGACTCTGCTGCCACAGCCGCTACTTCAACAACACCACCTCCTCAACTACCGTAAATTCCTCCGCCGTGAGCCGCACGAGGTAAATCCCCGAGGGCAATCCCGTCCCATCGAACCTCACCTCATGCACCCCCGCCGCATACCACCGTCGGTCGGGTTCTCCCAACCCGACGGCCCGTCCTGCCGCATCGAACCCCTGAAGCTTCACCCATCCTGCCCGGGGCAGGTCGAGGCGAAGGGTGGGCCTTGCAGAAGGAACGGCTGGTGAGGGCGGGGCATACGCCGTGTCCAGACACGAGCGGAGAATGCCTGAGGCTCCGGGAGCGGGCATCCTGCCAAATCCCACCGCCAGCACGGTGGGGCACCGCATGGTAGACGAAGGACCAACCGGGCGCCGGATCACCGGCGGGGGATGGCGAACCCCAGGTCTCTGAAGTCAGCGGGTGGACCCGGAAGGGTTGGAAACTAAAAGCCCCCAGACAGGGGCTTTAGTGCATGGGGCGTTCACCAGTGCCGCCGGATCTCCGTGACCTGCGTCCACGCGGTTTGCTATTCTTCCTTCAACACCCCCAGGTACGGCAGGTCCCGGTAACGGCCGTTGAAATCCAGGCCGTAGCCCACCACGAACACGTCGTCAATGGTGAAGCCGACGAAATCGGCCTGCACGTCGGCGATCCGGCGGCTCGGTTTGTCCAGCAGCACGCAGGTGTTGATCTGCGCCGCCCCCCGCTGGGAGATGTAGTCTTTGGCGAACTGCAGGGTGCGCCCGGTGTCCAGGATGTCGTCCACGATCAGCACGTAGCGCCCCCGCACGTCCAGCGACATGTCCTTCAGCAGGCGCATCTCGCCGGTGGATTCGGTGCCGTCGTAGCTGGTGACGAAGATGAAGTCAATCAGCGGGTGGATGTCGTTGATGTAAAGCTGGCGCACCAGGTCGGCGGTGAACATGAAGCTGCCCCGCAGGATACCCACCACGGTCAACTCCTTGCCCCGCAGGTCGCGGGCCAGGTCCAGCACCATCTGCCCCAGCCGCACCTTGATTTCCAGCTCGGTGATCAGCGGTTCGCTGCGGAGAATCGGCATAGTGTCTCCAGTGGCCTTATATGCTGTTAAGCTCCCATACCCGCCCGGGAATGAATTCCCGGGCTAATTTGTTTCGATCCACTGAAAGTGGATGTGTTTACGTCCTTTTGGACTGAAGCAAGGTAGCCCGGGAATTCATTCCCGGGCGGGGCCAAGTCTGTGGTGCTTCATTCCCGGGTGAGGCCAGGTCTGTGATGCTTCATTCCCGGGTGAGCAGGGCTTGTCCCGAGGCATTTTCCGATGAGCGAAAGGAGCGCGTCCAAACTGACCCGGGTACGTCAGCTTACCCTTAAGTTCCTGCCGGGATTGAAGCGAAGCGATTCCCGGCAGGCCAGCCGCCAGGAACCATCCGTCTGCCGACGGATTCCAATCCTGGCGGCAACCAAAAGAGTGCCCGTGGCACCGCGAAGCGATAAGAGTGCCTGTGGCACCGCGAAGCGAAAAGAGGGACTATGTCCCTTTCCCCATATTGATCGAGCACAGCTTTCCGCACATGGTGCAGACGATCTGGTCGTAGGCTTCGCTCTGGCGGCGCTTGCTGCGAGCCAGGTCGCCGTCCATGGCCAGGCTGTACATTCCTTCCCAGTCCAGCGCCGCGCGCGCCTGGGACATCTTCCGGTCCCAATCGGCCGCGCCGGGGATGCCCTTGGCGAGGTCCCCCGAATGCGCCGCGATGCGGGCGGCGAACACCCCTTCGCGCACTTCCGCCACGGTGGGCAGGCGCAGGTGCTCGGCAGGAGTCACGTAGCACAGAAAGTCCGCACCGGCCGCCGCCGCGATGGCTCCGCCGATGGCCGAAGTGATGTGGTCGTAGCCCGGAGCCACGTCGGTGGTCAGCGGCCCCAGCACGTAGAAGGGGGCTCCGTCGCAGATGGTCTTCTCCATCTGGATGTTGGCCTGGACCTGGTCCAGCGGCACGTGGCCGGGGCCTTCGATCATGGCCTGGACTCCGCGAGCTTTGGCCCGGCGGGCCAGGTCGCCCAGGGTGACCAGCTCTTCGAACTGCGCCCGGTCGCCGGCGTCGGCGATGGCCCCCGGCCGCAGCCCGTCTCCCAGCGATAGGGTGACGTCGTATTCGTAGGCGATCTCCAGCAGCCGGTCATAGTGCTCGTAGAGCGGGTTTTCCTTGCGGTGGTGCTTCATCCACAGCGCCAGGATGGAGCCGCCCCGGCTGACGATGCCGGCCACGCGGGGAGTCCGCTCCAGCACCTCCAGGCTGCGCCGTGTGATACCGCAGTGCACCGTGATGTAGTCTATCCCCTGCCGGCACTGCCGCTCGATCTCCTCGAACAGGCCGTCGGCGGTCATCTGCACGATCTGCTTGTCCTGCTGCATGAGCCGCGCGGCGGCGCCGTAGATGGGCACCGTGCCCACCATGACGCAGGACTTTTCCAGGATGGCCGTGCGGATGGCCTCCAGATCGCCGCCGGTGGACAGGTCCATGACGCTGTCCGCGCCTGAAGCGACGGCCACCTGCAGTTTAACGATCTCCTCGTCCACGTCGGCGTGTTCCGCCGAGGTTCCGAGGTTGGCGTTGACCTTGGTGCGCAGCCCTTCGCCGATGCCCTTGACAAAGAGGAAGTCGCGGCCCCGGTTCTTGGGGATGACGGCCCGCCCCGCGGCGATCTTCTGCCGCAGGATTTCCGGGTCCATGCCTTCATCCTGGGCCACCGCCCCCATCTCGGGGGTGATGATCCCTTCCAACGCCTGGCTTAGCTGAGTCATGATTATTGCGAATGGGGGTAAAACAATGACGGGTTACCTGCAATAGGCTAATGAATATACGTAAAAATGACGGGCAATGCAAGCGGTTTTTCCGGTGGGAGTCGAAGCACCCTTCTGGAAAAACGAAAGCCGCCGGCACCAACCGGCGGCTTCAACCAAACTTGCAGGGGACGGCTTACGGCAGCCTTGCCACCTGGAACCCTTCGAACATGTAGTCCAGGGGATTCTGGTGCTTGTTGTGGCGCCTCACCTCGTAGTGCAGGTGCGGCCCGGTGGACCGGCCGGTGCTGCCCACATAGCCGATGACCTCGCCCCGCTTGACCTGCTCGCCCTTGGTGCAGGCGAAGCGGGACATGTGAGCGTACAGGGTGCGGTAGCCGTGCCCATGATCAATGACCACCACGTTGCCGTAGGCCGGTTCCCGGGAAGCATGCAGGACCTTGCCGTCGGCGGCGGCGTAGATGGGAGCGCCGCTATGGGTGTTGATATCCAGCCCCATGTGCGGTTCCCAGCGCCCGGTGAAGGGGTCGCGCCGCTTGCCGAAATACGAGGAGAAGGCGCCGCCGTTTACGGGCCGGATCGAAGGCAGGCTCCGCAGCATCTTTTCCTGGTCCGCCAGTTGGGATTCGATCTCGGCCAGGGAATTTTCCTGCAGGCCGATCTGCCGCTCCATCTGGTCCAGCCGGGAAATCAGGTCTTCCGCGCCAGTGCTGTCGCCGATCGGCGCAGGGAGCGCCCCACCGATACCCATCTTCAGCAGGTCCGTGTCCAGCACGGGCAGATGGACATAAGCGCGAAGCTCGCCGTTGCTTCTGGCCAAATGATCTACTTTTTGACCCATGTACTCCACTTTGTCCCGGGCGGCCTTCAACTGCTTCTCCAGCCTGGTATTCTTGAACATCAGGGTGGAGACCTTCTTGGCGTTGAACCAGTTGTTCAGAATGTATGCCGTGCCGCTGCTGAGCACCAGAAAGCAGGTGAGGACCAGACTCAGGACGATCCACAGGTGCTTCATCTGAATGTTGAACTCGCGCTTGAGGGATGTTCCTTCCGGCAGGTATATCAGCTTGAAGCGCCGTATCTTCATTCAGTCACCTCCTGGCTTGAGGAGTGGAAGTTCTACATGGCTGGCTGGTGATGAAAGAACTACGCTTAAGTTAGACAATATCAGGGTCTTTGTCAAGCTATATTTCGGGTATTTGCGGTTTTTTTCAGGGGGTCCGTTGCGGTGCGAGAGGGCTTTAGGCAAATTCTGCTGGTGAGCGGCTAATTGTAAGATACTACGTATATTGCGCAGGGGCCATTGGAATGCTCTTGACGCAATTACCGGTTTGTCCGCCGCGGCCGGGGCCGGGATCCGGCGAATGATTCGCAGGATCTGCACCGGATACATGGACTATACTAAGCGGCATAACCGAGGTTCCCGGGATTTGGGAAATTTTTTACATGGACGGTTATTCGCCTACGTGGGTCACGCTGATTCCCAGCCCGCCCCAGGTATGCTCCCGTTCGGCGTACAGGCCCCCGGCAGCCAGCCGGTCATCCAGGATGCGGCTCCATCCCAGACTGCCGGTCAGGGTGAGGTAATCCCCCAGCGCGCCCGGCGGAGCCCAGGCCAGATCCAGGGTGGCGGTCAGGTCGGTGAATCCGGAAACCGGCGCCCCGTAGTAGGGCTCATTGTGCTTTGCGTCCCCGTAGCCCAGCGACAGCGACAGGGAAGACTCGAGCAGCAGCGCGGCGAAGGTCCGGCTCACCTGGGCCGTCGCATATGTCCCGCTGTACGCCTCCACGTCCCGGTACCCGGTCACGGCCGCTTCCAGGAGGCCCAGGTCCAGGCCCGCGCGGCCGTACACTTCGCTGGTGGCCTCGTAGTCCGTGTTGGGAAAGGTGCAACGGATGAATCCCAGGGTCAGGCCGGCCGGGCCTGCGGTCCGGGCATATTCCAGGGTGTAGTCCACCTCCGTGAACCGCCCCCGGCGGCCCAGATCGTCGGTCAATTCCAGCGATCCCCAGAACGTCGCGGTGAAGCCGTACCCGGATACCCAGACGTCCGGCCAGAGGACCGCCTCCGCATTAAGGGGCGTGCCGCGCCAAAGGTAGGCGCTGCTGAAAGTCAGGTCGGCGCCGGCGGAGGGCGGCTCGGCGGCTCCGGCGATCCCGGCGGCAAGCAGAATCACGGCCCCGACGGCCGCGCGTACGGTGGTGGATTTCAGGTCCATATTCATCCCGGTTCAGGTGAGATCAGGAGAGCGGATTTACCCGCCGATAATATAAGCCTCCGCCGCGCCGGAGTCAAGCACCAATCACGAAGTTTCCGGCCTGCAAGCAAAAAAGACGCACCGGGTGCGTCTTGAACGATGGAGGTGGGGGAGAGCTCCGCTATTCCTTCCGTAGCGCCGTAATGGGGTCCAGCCGGGCGGCCTTGGCGGCGGGATAGAGGCCGAAGAAGATCCCCACCAGGGCGGCGAAGGCCATGCTCCCCACGGCCACCGAAATGGGCATGGAGGTGGGCAGCCACTGGTTGATGACCGCGCCTCCCAGGCGCGCCAGCCCCACGCCGATGATCCCCCCCACGGCGCAGATGAGAGCCGATTCGATCAGGAACTGCCGCAGCACCTGGCTGCGCCGCGCCCCCAGCGCCTTGCGGATGCCGATCTCATGGGTTCGTTCCGTGACCGACACCAGCATGATGTTCATGATGCCGATGCCCCCCACCAGCAGGGAAATCCCCCCGATGATGATGCCGGCGGCGTACACTCCCGCGGTCAACTTGTTGTAGGTGGCCATCAACTGATCCCGCTCGTTGATGGAGAAGTTATCCTTGTCCCCGGGACCCAGCTTGCGGGACCGGCGCAGGATGCCGGTCAACTCATCCTTCAGGTCCACCAGGCGGACGCCTTCGGCGGCCTTGACGGAGATGGTCAGGTCCCGGCGGCGGCCGAAGTGCTTCATCAGGGTGCCCAGGGGGATGATGACCTGGTTGTCCAGGCTCATGCCGAACATGGTGCCCTGCTTTTCCAGCACGCCGATAATCCGGTAACGATGCGCCCCGATGCGGATTTCCTGGCCGATGGGATTGCGCGCGCTGAACAGCCGGTCGGCCACTTCCTGGCCGATCACCACCACCGAACGGTTGGCTTCGAATTCCTGGCGGGAGAGAAAGCGCCCCACCTCGGGCATGACATTTTCCGTCTTCTGGTAGTCATCCCCGGCGCCTACCACGAAAACCCCGTTCAGCACGGTGGAACCGTAGGATACCGGGCGCATGGTATCCACGGAAGGAGTGACGGCTTCGGCCAGGAGACTTTCCCGATGGATGGCCTCGGCGTCGCGCAGGGTCAGACGCGGGCGGTTGCGGTAGAGGAAGAAATCGTCCTGCATGATCCAGGGGAAGCGGGTCACGTAGACGGTGCCGGCCCCGATCAGCGAGAGCTGCTTCTTGAAGGAGGCGTTCAGTCCGGCCACGATGGTCACCATCAGCACCACGGTCATGACGCCGATGACGATGCCCAGGGTGGCCAGGGTGGCGCGCACCCGATTGGCCTTCAACGCCCCCCAGGCGATGGAGGCCGCCTCCACGGTGTCCCAGAAGAAAGTTTTCATAGGGCGTGTATGTCCACCGCCGGCTGCGGAGGATGGCCGTTCATAATGTCGGAGACGACCTGTCCGTCCAGCAGGCGCACCACCCGGTGAGCCCGGGCCGCCACCGACTCCTCGTGGGTCACCACCACCAGGGTGTTACCCCGGCGGTGCAATTCGTCGAACATCTGAAGAATCTCTTCCCCGGTGGCGCTGTCCAGGTTGCCGGTGGGCTCGTCGGCCAGGATCAGGGAGGGCCGGTTGACCAGTGCCCGGGCGATGGCCACGCGCTGCCGCTGTCCGCCGGACAGTTCCGCCGGCTTGTGGTGCATGCGGTCGCCCAGGCCCACCGCCGTCAGCGCCTCGCGGGCCCGCGCCTTGCGATCCGCCAGCCCCATCCCGGCGTAGATCAGGGGCAGCTCCACGTTGTGCAGGGCATTGGCCCGAGGCAGCAGGTTGAAGGTCTGGAACACGAAGCCTATCTCCCGGTTGCGGATGCGGGCCAGCTCGTTATCATCCATGGTGGAGACGTTCACACCGGACAGCCAGTACTCGCCGTGGGTGCTCGTGTCCAGGCAACCGATCAGGTTCATCAGGGTGCTCTTGCCCGATCCGGACGGCCCCATGATGGCCATGTATTCCCCGCGCTGCACCGTCAGGGCGATGCCGCGCAGGGCGGGCACCTCGATTTCGCCCACCTTGTAGACCTTGTGCAGGTCCACCAGGCGGATCAGTTCGCCGTCGCGATCCATGGCTACATCTCTTCCATCATTTCCGGGTCCGGGCCTGCCTGCGACCGCTTTTCAGCGCTGCCGGCGGCTCCCTTCTTGATCTGCACGTCGTCGCCGTCTTTCAGTTGCTGCGACAGGGTGCGGAACGGCCCGGTGACCACGGAATCGCCCTCGGCTACGCCGGACAAGATCTGGATTTCCGTGTCGCTGGAGATGCCGGTGACGACCGGCACCATCACGACCTTGCCGCCGGCCACCCGGAAGACCACTTCCTGGGGTTTGGAGGGCGCCGGCTGGCCGGTCTGGTCGGCGGCCAGGGCGGCGCCGGTATCGGCCTGGGCTTCTTCCGGTTCGGCTTTCTTTCCGCCCTTTTTGTCACGGGCTTTGTCGGCGCGGGGATCGCGCATCACCACGCTCTGGATGGGCACCTTCAGGGTGTTCTCTTCCACCTGGGTGATGACGTCGGCCGTGGCCGACATGCCGGGACGCAGGGTGGGCGGCACTTCCAGCATGGTGATCTTGACTTCGAAGTTGGTCAGCTCTTCGGGCGTGCCCAGGCCGCGGGTCGTGGCGGTGTGGGCGATCTCACGCACAACCCCCTTGAAGGTGGTGTCGGGGTAGGCGTCCACCCGGATGCGGCTGGTGTCCAGCAGGGCGACGTTGACCACGTCGTTCTCGTCCACCTCGATGACCACTTCCATCCGGCTCAGGTCGGCCACGACCAGGATAACGTCCTCCTGGAACTGGGCCCCCATGGCCATCTCCCCGACTTCCTTGTTCAATTGGGAGACGATACCGTCCATGGGGGAGTAGATGGCGGTCTTGGCCAGATCGTCCTGGGCCTGCTTCAGGGCCGCCTCGGATTGTTCCACCTGGGCGGCGTTCAGCGCGTTCTGTGCCTCCACGGCCTCCAGCTCGGCCGCCGAGGCCATGCCCCGCTGGCTCAGCTCCCGGATGCGCGCCAGTTCGCTTTTGGACTTGGCCAGGGAGGCTTGGGCCGACTTCAGCCCCGAACGGTACTGCTCCACCGCCGCCTCGTAGCGCTCCCGGTCCAGACGCACCAGCAGGTCGTTCTTCTTCACCCGGTCACCTTCCTTGACCCGGATCTCGGTCAGCCGACCGGCCACGTTGGCGGAGATCTTCACCTGGACTTCCGGCTGCACCCGGCCGGTTCCGGACACGGTCTCGACCAGCCGTCCGCTGCCGGCCTTGTCCACAGTGACCTCGGAGCCTTTATTCTTGCTTTTCTGCAGGTTGGCGGCCACCATTCCGCCGATGACCAGCACCGCGACCAGGGGCAGGCCGATCTTCAGCCACAACTTTTTCTTCTTCGCCATGAGAATGACTCGGTTATATCGAAGAATGCTTGGGAATGCTACCGGTTAGCGCAGGGATTTGCCAACCGAATTTTCCAGCGCCGTCAGGTTGGACCAGAAACTGAACACGTTGGCGATATAGTCCGACTCAGCCTGCTCGAAGGTCACCTGGGCGGCCCGGAGGTTCAACTGCGAGGTGGCGCCCAGGCGGTACCGCTCCTGCTCCAGGGCCAACTGACGGGCGGCCAGTTCGCGGTTCTTTTCGGTGATGCGGGACTGCTGGTAGGTCTCCTGCAAGGCGTAAAACGCCTGGCGCACCTGCTGTTCCACGGCCTGTTCCTGGGCCTTGCGGTCGTAGCGGGCGTTGTTCAAGTCCACCCGGGCCTGCTCGTAATTGGCCCGGTCGGCGAAGCCCGAGAACAGATTCCACGACAGGCTCAGGTTCACCGAGGTATTGCGATTGCGCGGGTTCAGCGTCCAGTCCACGTTGCCCCCGGAATTCTGCGACCGGGCATGGGTCAGGCTGGCGGTGAAGTCCGGCAGGAATTCGCCGCGGCGGCTCTTCACCTGGTTGGACTGGAATTCCACCTGCTGCTCCGCCAGGCGGTACTCCGGCCGGCTGGCGAAGGAGGCGTTCACCAGTTCGTCCAGTTGGTACTGCGGCAAGAAGACGGCGTAATCGTCCTTCAGATCGTAGGAGGAGGACAGGTCCACCCCGATTATGCGGTTCAAATCCTCCCGCGCCATGGTCAGGTTGTTCTGGGCCGTGATGATGGCGTTCTCCTGGTTGCCCACGTCAATTTCCGCCTGCAGCACGTCCAGCTCGGTCACCGATCCGATCTCAAACCGGGCCTGGGCCAGGCGCAGCTGCTCCCGCCGCTGTTCCAGCACCTGCTGGGACAGGTTCAGCAGCCGCTTGCGGGCCAGCACCAGGTAGTAATTCTGGTGGATGTTGTAGCGCAGGTTGTTCTGCGAGGCGTCCACCTGCAGGGCGTTCATGTCGGCGGCGAGATTGGCATTGCGGATGCCGTACAGTTGCTGCCCCCCCAGCCGGATGGTCTCGCGCAATTGCACCCACCCCTGGGAGTTGCGGCTTTCGCCTTCCGGCGCGGGATAGGTGATGCTCACCTGGTTGGTGGGATCGAAGCCGAAGAAGACGTGGCCGTTGATAGTGTCGGCCACGGGGGCGGGGCCGGTTTCGGTGTAGGGGTAGGAAGCCACCGACCCGTTGGGATTGACGTAAGTGGGCTGGAAGTAGCGGTTTTCCGACACCGAATAGCCCACATCCACCACCGGCAGCAGCGTACCCCACGCCGCCGTGGTGTTGATCCCCGAAGCCTGGGAGGTGGCCACCGCCTTGCGGTGGTCGGGGTTGTGCCGCAGGGCATAATCGTACAGATCCTCCGGACCCAGCGGCGTCGCCGATTCGAGCCGCGGCGTCTCCGGCGTGATATCTTCGGCCAGGACCGGTAGCCCGGCCGCCAGCATGCCGGCAGCCGCCAAGATGGCCAGACATTTCATCGGGAAAGCTCCACGAACTAAAACATATTCCAAAGTGCCGGATCGCCTCCGGCCGCGCCGGGGCGGAGGCGATCTGCGCAGTATCACCCTCTTAGACTCCGGCAGAGTGGTTTTGGTTGGCCTGGGAAGGCCGGATATGCACTTTTTTTTGCGCCGCGTCCGGAATTAGAACATCCCCTGCACGATGATCCCGATGGCCACCAGCACGGCATAGAAGGCCGCCAGCACCCCCAGAGCCTTGCCCATGCCCACCCTGTACAAGAGGGTGAAGGCCACGGCCACCAGCACGAGCTGCCAGATGAGGAAGACATCCAGCGAGGCGGCGATGCGGTAGAGCACGGTCTCGGAGGCCTCCTCGGGGAAGAAGGTCGCAGGGCTGAACTGCACCTGCATGGTGTTCTGCCTCCGGATCAGGGGCAGGCGGATGATCATGCCCAGCACCCCCACCAGCCCGCTCCAGGCGTAGACGGAGAACATCTGCCGGTAACTGGCCTTGCCCCTCAGCACGATGTTGCCGATGAACAGCAGCGCCGCGGCAATGAGCACCGCGTAGAAGACGGTCCCCAGGCCGGCGAAGATGACGGCCATGCTGCGGGTGGCGGCGGCCCGGGCCTCCCGGCCCTGCTCGGCCTGCTCAGGGGTGATGCGCCCCTCCTCCACCAAACGGTCCAGGGCGCGCTCCTGGTCCGCCGTGATGGCCGGCAGGGAAAGCTGCACCATGATCACACTGGCCAGCACCAGGATGATCAGCGGCACCACCCACTCCGGCCGGGCGATGATGTCGGCGAAGGTCAGCCGGGGATTGGCGAATACCCCGACGAAGCGCTGGAAGACGTTAAGGCGGGGAGGAGGGGTTTCCGGGGACTCGGGCAGAGGCTCAGGATCCCGTCCCGATTCCGGAGGCGGATCCGTGGGGTAGAGAGGCTTGTCTTCGGACATGGAGACATCTCCATTTTATGGAAAAGACGGGCAGGCGAGCCTGGGGTCTACGAGGAGGCGTCCTGCAACACCGAATCCTTGATTTTCCGCAAATACTCCAGCGCCGCCTCATACTCGTTGGGGATGGCGCCGTCCAGAATGGCGTCTTCGATCATCTTCTTTAAGCGGCCCACCTGGGGGCCGGGTTCCAGCCCGGTTTCCGCCATGATGGTTTCGCCCCGCACCGGAGACTGAAAGGCCCGCAACTGGTCCTTCTCGTCCACGCTGCGGATGTGTTCCACCACCTTCTCGAAATTCTTCAGGTAGCGGCGCACTTTGTGCGGGTCGGAGGAGGTCACGTCGGCGCGGCACAGGGTCAACAGCTCGTCCACGTCGTCTCCGGCCTGGACTCGCAGCCGCCGCACCGCGGAATCGGTCACTTCCTCGTCCGTCAGGTTGATGGGCCGCATGTGCAGGCGCACCAACCTGGAGGTCTTTTCCACGGTGTGGGCCGGCAGGCGCCACTCCCGGCCCAGGCGCTTGACCAGGCGCTCGCCCAGGACTTCGTGCCCATGGAAGGTCCAACCCGCCTGGGGGTCAAAGTGCCGCGTGGCCGGCTTGCCGATGTCGTGCAGCAGCGCCGCCAGGCGGGTCTCCAGGGAGGCCCCGGCCTGGGCCACGGTGTCCACCACCTTCAGGGTATGCTCGAAGACGTCCTTGTGCCGCGGCTTGCGGTCCTGGGCCATGGACAGCGCGGCGATTTCCGGGTAGGCCGCTTCCAGCACTCCGGTGATGAACAGCAGCTTCAGGCCGATGGAGGGCTTCTCCGTCTGCAGGATCTTCAGCAGCTCGGCGGTGCGGCGTTCCGCGGCGCATTCCCGGACCCGGGCGCGCTCGGCATGCATGGCCTCCAGCAGCTCCCGGTCCAGGGAGAAGTGCCACTGCGCCGCCAGGCGGGCCGCCCGCAGAATGCGGAGGGGGTCTTCCCGCAGGGTGATGGCTGCGGGCAGGGGAGTGCGCAGCAGGCGCTTTTCCAGGTCGGCTTGCCCACCGGTGGGGTCCACCAGGGCGCCACGCCGGGGCGAGAGCGGTTGGGCCAGGGCGTTGACGGTGAAATCCCGCAGCGCCAGGTCCCGTTCCAGGGGGTCGGCCGGCAGAGAGACCTGGTCCGGAGGCGTCCGCAGCAGTCCGCGGGGACCCGAAATTTCGAATTCCACGCTGCGATCCGGGATCAGCACCGTATCGAACTGCGGGTTCAGGCGCACCGCCGGGCGTTTCAGGGCCGCCGCCGCGGCCGCGGCGAAGTCGCCGGCCCGGCCCAGGATCAGCAGGTCGGCATTGTCAATGTCGGCCTCAGGGTTCAGCAGGCGCGACCGCACCGCGCCGCCAACCAGGTAGAGAGGCAAACCCTGCCGACGCGCCTCCTGTACCAGGTGGCGCATGACGGGGTGAAACAACAGTCGGGTGGCTTTCACAGATATCGGCAGAATCAATCGTTCACGGATGGAGGAGGATGGCTTACATGTTGGTCTGGATAATGTCGCCGCTTCGGAGGGACACGCTCCGTCGGGGCCAATCTTCGTACGGTGATCTGAACTCAGTGGCCAAGATCCGTCAGCTCACGGATGGTCCTCCGAAGCGCTGCCAGGGAAAACGAGTGCGTAAATTCTGGGCGAGAGTCGCCGGAAGTTCACTTCTTCTGAGCGGTGGCGGCCTGCTTGACGATGTCCGCCTTTAGGGCTTTCAGGCGATCCATGTCTTTCTCCCGGCGCTTCCGGACGGTGTCGTCCAGGGGCAGGGCGAGGCCGCGTTCCACCCATTCCATGGCCTCGTCGTAGTTCTGCAGGCGCAGGTGGCAGCGGGCCAGTTGCTTGCACAGGCCCACCTCGTTGTAATGGTTGTTGCGCGCCTGGGGATGAAGCGAGTCGTAAAGCTCCTGGTAGGTCTCGGCTGCCCGGCGCCACTGGCCTGACTGCATGTAGCCGTCGGCCAGGGTCCAGAGATAAAAGCGGCTGCCGGGGTAGAGCCTCAGGCCTTCCAGGGAGAGGGTGACGGCCTGCGAAGGGCGGCCGTGGTCAATCAGGATCCAGGCCAGGGTGCTGCGGGATATCTCCCGCCCGAACAGGCCCTCATCCATGGCCCGCTGCACCATGGTGATGCCCTTTTCCTTCTCGTCGGGAATCAGAGGCAGCCAGTTGATGAAATCGGTGGCCCGGCTGCGCCAGTACCGGTAGGTGCCCACCCCCAGCAGGGCGTCGGCATAGCTTCCGTCCTGCTCCAGGCAGGATTCCAGGTAATCCACCGACTCCATGCCCTGGCGCACCGCCGGCCACCACTGCCCCAATCGCTGGTGCAGCAGCGCCTTGAAGCCGATCAGCACGCCGAAGTAAAGGTCCGCCTCCGCCTTTTCTCCGCCCTTCTTCAACTTCTTGGCCCGGTCCCAGGCGATGTCGTAGTAGCGGTCGAACTCCTCCCGGTCCAGCATATCCTCGTAATCCAGCATCCGGCAGTAGAGCACTCCCACCCGCAGCAACGGGGGCAGCGGGTGGTCCGGCAGCCGCGATTCCAGGTCGGCGGCCACCGCCAGGGCCTGGTCATATTCCAGTTTGAAGGTCAATTCCACCGCCCGCTGGACCTCGGCCCGGGCGGCGCTGTCCTCGAAGGCTGCCGTTCGCGCCGGCAGGGGCGACGTCACCAGCAGGAGAGCAGGTAGAAGGAGTATCAGGCGCATGCGTTATCTTTTGGGTCAATATAGGCACAACTGTGGGAAAAAGCAAGCGCTATTCCCGGGATCACGCAACGCCTTTTCTTCTTTATTTGCATTTACTAACTTGACATGGCGCTGCTTTTTGCTTATATTAACTACACGGAAAGCCCGAGCGAAAGTTCCAACCAGTGACCAACATAAGGGAGAAGGATCATGAAGAAGTGGTGCTGCTTTCTTTTTTCCCTGCTGCTTCTGGCCGCCACGGCCGGAGCCGGGCAATGGGTGGATCTGACAGCTTCGACGGCGCCCCCCTCCGTCGAGGTGGCGGAGGCGGCGGGAAGCCGCGTTCTCCTGGACTGCCAGATCAACGGATTCGAACAATCCGAAATCATCATCAACGGTGAATCTTACCAGGTGATCGGTCTGGCCAAAGAAGGCCGGATCTGGGAGAAGGGCGATCCGGAACTGCCGGTGCTGAACCG
>QZKQ01000003.1 GCA_003599535.1 Candidatus Zixiibacteriota bacterium
TCATGCCGTCAATATACGGCACGGCGGGGGGAAAGTCAAGATAAATATTCACCACCGAGACACACCACGCAGTGGCTCCTGCGGAGGAGACCACCGAGAAAAAATGAAAGTACATGGGGCGATGCTACGGACAGGCAGGAATCCGTCGGGAGACGGACCAGTGCCGGTCTCACCCCACAGCCAGCCCCTCGGCTAATTTTCCGCAAATTTATTACTTTTCCCTTGTCTGGGACGCCCGCCGGAGGTATATTATTGCATTACTGCACCGTCATGCAATTATGTACGAAAACCAGAAATCTGAACTCGAAGCCGCCTTCCTGGCCGTGCTGGGCCAGGAAACCCGCCTGCGCCTCCTCTACTTCCTGAAGGACGGGGAGAAGTGCGCCTGTGAAATCACCCCGCGCATGAGTGAAGACCCGTCGGTGGTCAGCCGTCACCTGGTCAAGCTGCGCGAAGCAGGCCTGCTGGAATCGCGGCGGGAAGGCGTGTCCATCTACTACCGCATCCGCGAGCCGCGAGTCTTTGCCCTGCTGGAACTGGCCGACGAGATGATCCGCTCGGCTGCCCGGGAAAAGGCCCGCGACGCCATCCGGGCGCTGTAATATCGCCGGAGTCTTCCGCATGCACTATCTCCTGTCCGGGTGGTACGCCCTGGCCGATTACCTGTCCGCCCACGTACTGACCTGCCTGGTGCCGGCCTTCTTCATCGCCGGGGCCATCGCCGTGTTCGTCAGCCAGGCGGCGGTGATGAAGTATTTCGGCGCTCGGGCGAAGAAGAGTCTGGCCTATGCGGTGGCCTCGGTGTCGGGCGCCATCCTGGCGGTTTGTTCCTGCACCATTCTGCCGCTGTTCGCGGGCATCCGGCAGCGGGGGGCGGGGCTGGGGCCGGCCGTGACCTTTCTCTACTCGGGACCGGCCATCAACGTGTTGGCCATCGTCTACTCCGCACGGCTACTGGGAATGGACATCGGCGTGGCACGGACGGTGGGCGCCGTCGCCTTCTCCATCCTTATCGGCCTGATCATGGCCTTTCTCTTCCGTCGCGAGGAGGAGGCGCTGCGGGGCCCAGCCGGCGACCTGGTCATGCCGGAAGATGAAAGGAAGCATCCCCTGCGGCAGGTGGCGGCGTACTTTACCGTCATGGTGCTGCTGCTGGTGTCGGCCTCGTCCATCGGGCTGATCATCGGCACTCTGCCGGCGGCGGAAGGCCGGGGGGCCATCACCCTGTCGGGCAAGCCCTTCCCCGCCGCCCTGACGGTGATTTTGCTGGGTGCCACGGTGGCTCTATCGAGGCGCTGGTACGCTTCCGAGGAGATTTCCCGCTGGATGGCCGAGACCTGGAAACTGGCCCGCAAGATCATCCCCGTGCTGCTGCTGGGAGTGTTCATCGCCGGGATGGTCAAGGAGCTGCTGCCCCAATCCGTGGTGCAGCGCTGGGTGGGCGGCAATTCCCTGGGCAATAACCTGCTGGCGGCAGTGTTCGGGACGCTGATGTACTTTTCCACGTTGACCGAAGTCCCCATCGTCAAGGCGCTGACGGACCTGGGCATGGGCCGGGGACCGGCGCTGACCCTGCTGCTGGCCGGGCCCTCGCTGTCCCTGCCCAGCATTATCGTGATCGGCCGGGTGATGGGGGTTAAGCGCACCGCCGTGTACGTGCTGCTGGTCATCATCCTGTCCACCACGGCGGGAATGGTGTTCGGCATGTTGGGGTAACCCCGAAAGCGAGGCAAGATGGAGGCAGCATGGCGAAGCAATTTCTATGGGTGCTGATTTTGTGGGGCATCGGGAGCAGCGCTCTGCAGGCGCAAAGTCTGGCCTCCGGCTTCGCCAAGCTGGCGGATGATGACATTATTCATGCCGCTGCATCCGGCGTCACGCGGCCTGGCGACGGCCGCCCCTGGGTGATCGTCATCTTCAAGGCCTGCTGTCCCACCAACCAACGCGCCGTGCACTGGGCTGTGGAAACGGAGAAAACGTTCGGCGACAGCGTCGGCGTTTTGGGGCTGAATTCCGATCACGCCCGCTCCATATCCAAGGTTAAGCCCTGGCTGGAGGCCAATAAAGTGGATTTTACGGTTTTTCAGGACCCTTCCCGTGTAGTCATCAAGGCCCTTTCCATCGTGGCGCTGCCGACAATCATTATATTAAATCAGGAAGGCGAAGTTGTTTTCCGGTCTGCCGGATTCTTCGGGGGCAGCGGCAAGACGCTGGAGGAGCGTCTGCGAAAACTGCTTGTCTTTCACGTCAATGATCCTTGAAGGTCCATATAAGTAAACACCACGAAGCCTGGCTCACGTGGCGAAGATACCATGAACACAACACATGGAAAGCTCAATTCATCGGCTGGAAGCAGGATGAATTTCGGCTGGGCCCTCGCCGCCGGTTTAATGATAATTCTTCCTGCCGCGATTGCCCTTCATACCAAATTATGGGTTTTGACCTCGATTTCGGTCGGATTTCTGTTCGGCTTCTTCCTGCAGAAAGGAGATTTGTGCGGGGCTTCCGCTTTCAGCGAAGTGATCCTGATGCGGGATGCGCGCAAATTGAAGGGCCTTGGGATCGCAATTCTGGTGTCCATGAGCTCCATAGCGATCATGCACCGGCTGGGATGGGTGAACCTGACACCCAAACCGTTTCTGTTGCTTAATTATGCGGTCGGGGGAGCAATATTCGGCAGCGGCATGGTATTGGCAGGCGGTTGTATATCCGGCTGCATTTACAAGTCAGCCATGGGTAACCTGAATTCCATGGTGGCGCTGCTGGGGATTCCTCTCGGGATTGCATTCGTGGAATATGGCCCACTGCATCCCTGGTCCGTGTCCCTGAGCCAAGTGAAGATCAGCAGCAGCGATGGTTCCGCCCTAACCTTATCCTCCCTGACACACCTATCCTTCGGGGCCATCACCCTGGTTCTGATCATGCTGACCCTGGTTTCCGTGTGGCTTCAGCGCCGGCGTCGCGCTCCCCGGAAGGTGCGCAAAGAAGAGGGAAAGTGGTCGCCGGTAAAACTCCTGACCTCTTCCTGGAAGCCGTGGCAGGCGGGCGTCGCCATCGGCTTGCTGGCCGGCCCGGCCTTCCTGTCGTCCATGCACAGCGGGCGGAATTATCCGCTGGGAGTATCGCATGGGATGCTCCAGGTCTCCCAGTTATTAACGGATAACCACCACCAGTACGTCTGGCGAATGGAACCGGTCAAAGCTCCGGGCGATACCATTGTTACCAGCACCACCGCTCCTGTTTCGACCGCCGGAATAACAGCCACCTCGCCGGTAAAAACACCCTCTCCCAAAAAGATCGTCTGGTGGTTGGTGGGAGTGGTTCTCAGCATGGGCGCCGGTGCGCATATCGCCGCGCGTTTATCCCACCAGTTTAAGCTGCTCCCCAAGCCGCCGGAACAGACGATTATAGCGGTAGTCGGCGGCCTGCTGGTCGGCGTCGGAGCAGGTTTTGCCAACGGTTGCGTGGTGGGCAACATTCTGTCGGGCTGGGCTTTGCAAAGCGCCGGACTGCTGGTCTTTGGGATCGTGACCATTTTGGCCAATTGGGCAGTGACCTACATCTACTTAATGGGCGGGAGGTTGTTGCCCAAGAGGAAATAACTGTACTCTACCGTGATGCGCCGGGACTGAACCAAGGGGATAATTCCACTCACCCTGAGGGTTTTGAAAGAAATCAGGTTCAGCCTGGACGGACCCCGGTCAAAACCCTTCGAGAGTACATCAGGAAAAACACTCCGGCTATTTGATCACCGGTGAGCAGAAACTGGAGCATTTCAGAGCGATCCGTGACAGTACCGCAGAACGAGTCGGGTTGTGGATCAAAGAACGACAGGAGAAGGAGAAATCACCATGAGAAAGATCGAAATCCTGGGCGTCGGCTGCCCCAATTGCAAGAAAGCCGAAGAGGAAGTCCGCAAGGCGCTGACCACCGTGGGCCTGGTGGAAGGGCAGGACTTCGTGATTGAGAAGGTGACCAAGCCCGCCGACATCGTGGCCCGGGGCGTGATGATGACTCCCGGCGTGGTGGTGGACGGCAAAGTTGTGTCCACCGGCAAGGTGCCCAAGCCGGGCGACGTGATCTCCTGGATGGGCTGATGCCAAAAGGACCGACTCCGGCCCCCGTGACTGGTATCGTCGAACCGGTCCGCCGGCTGCCGCTGCTGGACCGCTACCTGACTCTGTGGATCTTCCTGGCCATGGGCCTGGGCCTGCTGCTGGGGACCCTGGCGCCGGGCTGGGTGAACCTGCTGACCCGCTTCCAGGTGGGGACCACTTCCATTCCCATTGCCGCGGGGCTGATCCTGATGATGTACCCGCCCCTGGCCAAGGTGCGCTACGAAGCGCTGGGCCGGGTGTTCCGCGACCGCCGCATCCTGGGCCTGTCGCTGGTGCAGAACTGGGTCATCGGACCCGTCCTCATGTTCGTCCTGGCACTGGCCTTCCTGGGAGACCGGCCGGAATACATGGCCGGGCTGATCCTGATCGGCCTGGCCCGCTGCATCGCCATGGTCATCGTGTGGAACGACCTGGCCAAGGGCGACCGGGAATACGCCGCCGGGCTGGTGGCCTTCAACTCCATCTTTCAGTTGCTCTTCTATTCCGTGTACGCCTACCTTTTCATTACCCTGCTGCCGCCGCTGCTGGGATTTGCGGGAATGACGGTGCGCGTCTCCATCGGCCAGATCGCCCAGAGCGTCTTCATTTACCTGGGCATCCCCTTCCTGGCCGGATTCCTTAGCCGCGCGTTCCTGATCCGGGCCAAGGGGCCGGAGTGGTACCGGCACAAATTCATCCCCAGGATCAACCCCATCACCCTGGGGGCGCTGCTGTTCACCATCGTGGTGATGTTCTCCCTGAAGGGGCAGACCATCGTGCAGCTCCCCCTGGACGTGGCCCGCATCGCCCTACCGCTGCTGATCTATTTCGTGGTCATGTTCATCGTCTCCTTTGTGATGAGCTGGCGGCTGGGCGCGGACTACCCCCGCACCACCACCCTGGCCTTCACCGCCGCTTCCAATAACTTCGAACTGGCCATCGCCGTGGCGGTGGCGGTGTTCGGCATCGGCAGTGCGGTGGCGTTCACTGCGGTCATCGGCCCGCTGGTGGAAGTCCCGGTGATGATCGGGCTGGTGAACGTAGCCTTCTGGCTCAGGAAGAAGTATTTCACTGCCGCTCCGGCGCCGGAATGATGGCTCGCTAAAAAACAAATCTGCCCAATACAAGCTGGAGGATCCCATGAAACCCTGGACCCGTTACACCATTCTGGGAGCGGTGGCTGCGGCCGTGCTGGTCATCTTCGCCCTGAAGAGCGAAAAACCGACGGCGCCCGTGACGGAAGCGCCGGCCCCGGCGGCGCAGACCGCCGAGATCAAGTCCGGCTGCGCCGGCTGCGACCCCGCCTGCTGCCCGGATGCCTCTGCGGAATGCTGCACCGGAGACGATACCCTGGCCTGCGCCACGCCGGAAGAGATGGCCGCAGCCATGGCCGACGATCCCGCGCCCCTGCCTCGCATGCTCGAGCTGGGCAGCGTGGGCTGCCGGGCCTGCGCCCAGATGGAGCCGGTCATCGCGGCCGTGAAGAAGCAGTACGCGGGGAAGCTGTCGGTGGAATTTTATGATGTGAAGCAGGACCCCGCGCCCGCCCGGGAATACGGCATCAGGATCATCCCCACCCAGATTTTCATTGACGCCCAAGGCAAGGAAGTCTTCCGCCATGAAGGCTATCTGCCCTGGGAAGAGATCCTCCCGGTGCTGGCGCAAATGGGTGTGCAGTAATGGAAAATTTGGCGTCGTATCTCCAGGGCAATCCCCTGGTGGCGGTGGCGGCGGTGTTCGCCGGAGGCCTGCTGTCGGCGGCCTCGCCCTGCGTCCTGGCCATCATGCCCATGGTCATCGGCTACGTGGGGGGGCACGCCGGCGGCGACCGGAAGAAGGCCGCGGCCTACTCCCTGCTCTTCGCCTTGGGGCTGGCCCTGACCTTCACCCTCCTGGGCGCAGCGGCGGCGCTGCTGGGCCGGCTGATGGGCGACGTGGGCCGGATCTGGTACTGGATCGTGGCCGGGCTGGCCATCGCCATGGGGCTGTCGCTAATGGGGGTGTTCTCGATGCGCCTGCCATTTGCGGAAAAGATGCAGACCAAGCGGCGCGGAGCCTTGGGCGCCTTCCTCCTGGGGCTGCTCTTCGGAGTCGTTTCTTCTCCCTGCGCCACGCCCGTGCTGGTGGTCATCCTGGCCTTCGTGGCGGCCCAGGGACAGGTGCTGTGGGGGACCTCGCTGCTGTTCGTGTACGCTTTGGGCCACTGCGCCCTGATCATCCTGGCGGGAGTGGTCACCGGTTTCGTGGAGGCGTTCGTGCAATCCCGCGGAGCGCAGAATTTTTCGACCTGGGCAAAGCGCGCCTCCGGGGCGCTGATCGTTCTCGGCGGGCTGTACGTACTGTACGTGAACCTGTAGCTATGGCGGGAAAAAGAAGGCAGGCTGACGCAGCCTTCTTCGCTTCCCGCGAATGGAGCGGGAGCTGAAAACACCCCGAAGGAGGCGCCCAGAATCGGTGCCATCTGCCCCATCCGCGGAAATTCCGTCGGCAGCCCGTAAGGATCCATATACCGACGGACTGCGGTTCGGAAGAGGGTCATCACCCGTCCCCTCCGTTTCCTCTGTTCAATCCGCAATTCAGACACCCCCCCGCGTCAGGTCTCGCCGCTTTGGCAAATCCTTACGACACCTTCACAACACCCGTAGCTTGCCTCCTCTCGCGGCTAGGACCTGACGCAACACCGGAGGACGAGGCCAGGGAAGCGTCAGGTCTCGCCGCCTCCACAATCCTCTGACGTACCGTTCACCACTGCCGAATCAGACCGTTATCTCACGGCTAGGACCTGACGCAACCGCAGAGGGCGTGCCTCACCGGGTCCGGTGACGCCACCCCGGCATCCTCCCTCCCCGCCGGCAGGCGGTCGCCAGCGATTTCCTTTCCTCCCCAGCTCCTCGCACTCTCCCCCACAAAAAAATCTCACTGCCCACTTGACAACTGCACAAATGATTAGTATATTATGACCGTAGCACCGTGAGCAGCGCAGAGAATCCCTGTAAATAATGGCTATCTTCCTGTTTTCTCTGATGATCGCCCGGTCCATCTTCTTCCTGCGCGTCCCGGCCTTCGGCATCGCCGTGGAACGCGCCTGCCGCTCCCGGCTGCGGGACCGCCCCCTGGTGGTGGCGCCGCCCGATTCCGCCCGCGCCCTGGTGTGGGAAGTGTCGGCCGAAGCCCGCCAGGCCGGCATCCGCCCCGGCATGCGCCTGCATGAAGCTCGGCGCCTCTGCCGCGACTTGGGGGTGCTGCACCCCAATCCGCCGCTCTACGCCCGCGCCCGCGTTGCCCTGCTGAAGGTGCTAAGCCAGTACACCCCGGTCATCGAACCGTTCCCAGACGGGTCCGCCTATCTGGACGTGACTTCCACGGCGCGGCTGTTCGGGTCGGCGGTGGACATCGCCGCCCGGGCCGAGCGGGAAATCGCCGAGAAGCTGCGCCTGGATCCGTCCGCCGGGCTGGGCATGAACAAGCTGGTCAGCCTGGTGGCGGGGAGGCGGTCGCCGCCGCGGGAATTCATCGCTGTGCGGGCCGGAGGCGAACGCGACTTCCTGGCTCCGCTGAAGGTGCACGTCCTGCCCGCGGTGGACCGCAACCTCTACCTGCGGCTGCGGGAGCTGAACTTCCAGATCGTGCGCCAGGTGGCCCTGACGGCGCCGGCCCACCTGGAAGCGGTGTTCGGGCGGCGAGGGCTGGCGCTGCACCGGCAGTCGCTGGGGCAGGACTACAGCCCCGTGCGCCCGCCCGAACGCGTCCCGCACCTGATCCGCCGCGCCGAACTGGGAGAAGACAGCAACGACCTGGTGATTCTGAAGCGCGAGCTGTTCGGGCTGGTGGAAACGGCCCTGTCGGAACTGCGCCGCCAGGGGCGGGCCGCCAAGCGGGTGCAGATCGAGCTGCTCTACAGCGACTTCCGCACCGCGAAGGGCGCTCGCAGCCTGAAAAGCGCCTCCAACCGGCTGTCGGTCTGGTACGGAGAGGCCGAGGCGCTGTTCCTGCGGCTCTTCGCCCGGCGCATCCGGGTGCGGGCGATCGAAGTGCGCTTCGAGGGCTTCGAGCAAGACGCCGGGGCGCAGTTGCACCTGTTCGACCCGCCAGTCGGGGAGAAGGAGGCGAAATTGGCGGCGTCGCTGGACAAGTTGCGGGGGAAGTTCGGGGAGGGAGCGGTGCGCTTCGCGAAATGAAAATTCACCGCAAAGACGCAGAGAACGCAGAGAAGGGGGGCTGGGGATTGGGGGCTGGGAGGGATGTCCGAGGATTCGGAGGGCCACCACTAAGGGCCACTGCGTGGCGCTTCGTCGTGGCCACTTTTCGGAATCGCAGATTTACGCTGATTTAGCCGATTACGCAGATTGGGATGACTCCGCAGGAGTCGAACGTGGGTAGCCGGGGATGCAACCCCCGGAGAGGAGGCGGCCTCCTCCCCTTTTCCGACCCCGAACGGGGTCGAACGGATGGAGTGCTGCTATTCGCGTGTGATTTATCAATCGGCAAAGAAATGCTGAAATGGTAAATATTCCTTGACATGGCCGACATTTTTTGCTATATTGAACCGGCTTATGAAAACTCAACCCTGGGTAAAAGGAGAATGAAGATGAAACGGCTGATCCTTCTTTGTACCATGGTATTGCTACCCCTTTTAGTCGCCGCCCAGCCACCCGACACGCTGTGGACCCATACCTATGGCGGAAACGGTGAAGAGTATGCGTACGATGTCCAACAGACCACGGATGGAGGTTACATTTTTGCAGGGAGTACAACATCCTATGGTGCCGGTCATCAGTTTTATGTAGTCAAGACAGACGCAAATGGCGGCCACATCTGGGGGTATGATTTCGGCGGAAGCACCAATGACTATGCACGAAGTGTGCAACAGAGTACGGACGGTGGATATGTCATTGCTGGATATACGTATACGACAAGCGTTACAGACGCGTGCCTGATTAAAATAGACAATGCCGGCAATCAAATCTGGCAACAGCAGTATGGCCAATGGAGTAACAGTGATTTGGCTTATTGCGTACGGCAAACTGCGGATGGCGGGTATGTAATCGCCGGAGATACTTATTCTTATGGTCCAGATTGCCAAATTTACGTAATAAAAACCGACTCCTTGGGTAATCAAGTTTGGGAACGCAATATCGGTGGAGCCGGTCATGATCAGGGTCGCAGCATCCAACAAACCACGGATGGTGGTTATATTATTGCTGGACAAAAGAATACATTCAGCGGTGGGTATTGGGATGTCTGCTTGGTTAAAACCAATGCGGATGGCAATCCTACTTGGGAGCGGACTTTCGGCGGGAATGGTTACGATTATGGAAACAGTGTACAACAAACATCTGATGGGGGTTATATTATAGTGGGAACTACGTTGTCATTTGGTGCCGGTTACGATGATGTTTATTTAATAAAAACAGATGCATCTGGCAATCTGGACTGGCAGCGCACCTTTGGTGGTAACAGTTTTGATAAAGGCCACTGTGTCCAAACCACCATAGACGGCGGATATGCTATCGCCGGAGGTACTTCTTCCTTTGGCGGAGGGTACCAGGTTTATCTGATTAAAACAGACACGAACGGCAATGAAACTTGGCAGTGTACTCTTGGTGGAAATAATACCGACTTCGGTTACAGTCTGCTCCAGACGAACGACGGCGGGTACGTTATCGCAGGACAAACACAACCGGCTTATGGTGGCACCTGTGATGCTTACTTGATCAAAACCGAGCCGGACGTAGTCCCTCCCAACATTACCTTCTCTCTCATCCCCTTCGCCTCCCCCATCCAAATCCCATCCACCGGCGGCAGTTTTGAATATTACGCTTTCCTAACCAATGAGGATTCGGCTGCCGCCAACGTATCATTATGGGTTAAACAGATACTGCCGGACGGTTCCACCGTGGATCCTTTCCTGGGGCCATTCGCCGTCAGTCTCCCCCCCGGCACCCGTGGTTGGTATCGAATTCAGAATGTACCGGGGAGCACCATGCCGGGCGAGTATCAGTTTATCGGCTGCGCCGGTTATCACCCCAACTTTATCTGGGTTGCGGACACCCTGACCTACACCAAGTTGACCACCGGCGATGGAGGTTGGGTCAGCGATTGGGCTAACACCGGCGACCCCTTCCCCGGAGAAACCGGCAATTCACGTTCACCGGCGGCCAGCAATGTGACCGCACCTAAGCTGCCGGTTATTTCTCCTAATCCTTTCAACGCCACCACCGCTATTCGCTTTGATTTGCCCGAAGCCTTCCCGGTGAACCTGACGGTTTACGACACCGCCGGCCGGATGATCGCCACGCTGGTTGACTGCTGGCGGGAGGCCGGCGGCCAGGAAGTGACTTGGGACGGTTCGGATTACAGTTCAGGACTGTACTTTGTCAAACTACAGACGGGTGACCACGTCTCGGTGCAAAAGATGGTGCTGCTGAAGTAGGCACAGATCGAATACACATTATTCTGCAGGGACGCGTTTATGCGCGTCCTTTTTTATCTCTAAAACTTTCCTCTTCCCTCTTGCCTCCTGCCCATTTGTGTCGTACATTATACTGCACACATGAGCATTCCACCCGCCGGGAATCGCTGCGCTTTAATCCCGGCGGGAACACGAGAGGGACTGTTTCCCCTTTGCGCCCGTTGCGTCTTTGCGTCTTGGCGTGAAATATTTTTTCTCTGTGTTCTCTGTGTCTCTGTGGTGAATTCCTTTTATCCCATGTTCATCCATCTCAACACCCACACCCACTACTCCCTCCTGCGCGGCATCGCTTCGCCGGAGGACCTCTGCGCGGCGGCGAAGGCGGCGGGCTGCGAGGCGCTGGCCCTGACCGACACCGACGGCCTCTACGGGCTGGTGCTGTTCCTGCAGGCGGCGAAGGATCACGGGATCCGGCCCCTCGTGGGGGCGGAGGTGACGGCGCCCGGTATGGCTGGTAACTGTCTATGCCCGCCCGGGAATGAAGGCAACGCGCTCCCTACCCCGCCCGGGAATGAATTCCCGGGCTACTCTGCTTCAGTCCAAAAGGACGTAAAAAAACATCCACTTTCAGTGGATCGAAACAAATTAGCCCGGGAATTCATTCCCGGGCGGGGCACGGATCCGGTGTTGAGCGCCACCCTCCTGGCCCATTCCCAGGCCGGCTACGCCAATCTCTGCCGCATCCTCACCGACCGCCACCTGATGATCCCCCCCGCCCCCCCCTTAGGAAGGGGGGGCTCTGCCGCTGACTCAGGAGGCACCCCCCTTCTTAAGGGGGGCCGGGGGGGATCTTTTGGAGGGGATAACTTCGACCTCGCCTCCTCCCTCGCCCGCTTTCACGACGGCCTGGTCGTCCTCACCCCCGACCTGGGCCTGCTGAAGGCTCTGTGCGGCAAAGTCGAACACCTCTATGCCGAACTGGTCCCGGGCGTCGGGGTGCACGACCGCTTGAAGGCCGCCCGGGCCCTGGAAATTCCTCCCGTCGCCACCAACCGGGTGCACTTCCTGACGAATCAGGAGGACGACTGGCAGCTCCACCGCCTGCTGCGCGCCATCGACCGGAACACCACCCTGTCGCGCTTGCCGGAAGGCGACGTCGTCCCCCGCGACGCCTGGCTGAAGCCTGCTCAGGCCATGGAGGAGTACTTCTTCTTCTGCCCCGAGGCCATTGAAAATACCGCCCGCCTCGCCGAACTGTGCGCCTGGCAGCCGGACTTCGGGCTGGTCTTCCCCAAATTCGAGGGCATGGACGACGAGCAGGTCAACGCCCGCCTGCGCGACGAAGCCTACCGGGGCGCGGCCCAGCGCTACGGGGAGATCACCGAAGCGGTCCGGGCGCGGCTGGAACACGAGCTGGCCATGATTCGGGAGAAGCGCTTCGCCTCCATCTTCCTGGTGATGCAGGATATCGTGAAGCAGTCGCCGCGCACCTGCGGGCGGGGGTCGGCGGCCGCCAGCGCGGTCTCCTACTGCCTGGAAATCACCCACGTGGACCCCATCCGCCACAACCTCTTCTTCGAACGCTTCCTGAATCCCGGCCGCAAAGACCCGCCCGACATTGACGTGGACTTTGCCTGGGACGAGCGCGATGCCGTGCTGGACTACGTCTTCCGCACCTACGGCGCCGATCATACCGCCATGATCTGCAACCACGTTACCTTTCAGGCGCGGGCCGCCATCCACGAAGTCGCCAAGGTGTACGGCCTGCCGGAAGCGGAGATCACCGCCGTCACCAAAAAGCTGTCGCACTTCTGGCACACCCGCCCCGAAGAGGCGCCCGGCACCCCCGCCCTGCGGTATCATGATTTTTCCCCGCCCTGGCCCGACATCCTGCGGTTGGCCCGCAAGCTGGACGGCATCCCGCGGCACCTGTCGGTGCACTGCGGCGGAGTCATCATCACGCCGGGGCCGGTGTGGGATCGCGTCCCGGTGCAGGAAGGCCGCAAGGAGATCAACGAGGGCGGCGGCAGGGTGCGCATCATCCACTGGGAAAAGGACCAGGCCGAAGACGCCGGGCTGGTCAAGATCGACCTGCTGGGCAACCGATCGCTGGGAGTCATCCGCGACGCCCTGATGATGCTGGAAGCCAACACCGGCGAGCGCATCGAATTTTCCCGCTGGAACCCCATTGACGACCCCGCCACCCAGGAGATGATCGCCCGGGGGGACACCATGGGCGTCTTCTACATCGAATCGCCGGCCACCCGGCTGCTGCAGAAGCGGGCCGGCAAGGGCGACTTCGAGCACGCCGTGATTCACAGCTCCATCATCCGCCCGGCGGCCAACCCCTTCATCCACGGCTACCTGGAACGGCTGAAGGGCCAACCGTACGAACCGCTGCACCCCCTGCTGGGCGACCTGCTGGCGGAAACCTACGGCATCATGGTCTACCAGGAAGACGTCTCCAGGACCGCCATGGCCCTGGCCGGGTTCGACGCCGCCGAAGCCGACGAGCTGCGCAAGATCCTGTCCAAGAAGCACAAGCTGAAGCGCCTGGCCGACCTGCAGCGCAAGTTCGTACAGGGGGCTTTGGACCGGGGCGTGGACCGCGACTCCATCCGCAAGATCTGGGAGATGATCCTGTCGTTTGCCGGGTACTCCTTCTGCAAGCCGCACTCGGCCTCGTTCGCCCTGGTCAGCTTCAAGTCGGCGTATCTGCGGGCCCACCATCCCGCCGAATTCATGGCCGCGGTGATTTCCAACCAGGGGGGCTACTATTCCACCTTCGCCTACGTGTCGGAAGCGCGGCGCATGGGGCTTGCCATCCTCCCGCCGGACGTGAACGCCAGCCCCGTCCGCTGGTGGGGCAAGGATCAGGCCGTCCGCGTGGGGCTGATGCAGATCAAGGGGCTGTCACAGCGGGCCATGGAGCGGATCGTGGCGGAGCGCCAAGCCCATGGATCGTACCTGGGCTTCGACGACTTCCGGGCGCGGGTCGGCCTGGACGCTTCCGACCTGCGTCTGCTGGTCAAAGCCGGCGCCTTCGACGCGCTGGAAGGGATCGACCGGCGGGCGGAGCTGATGTGGCGGGTGGGGATGGAAGAAGGAAGAATACAGAAGACAGGAGACAGAAGACAGAAGAACAGGAGCCAGGAGCCGGAAGTCAGGAGTCAGGAAAACCCTGGCGGTGTCATTCCCGCAAGGGCTTTAGCCCGCGTCGGGAATCGTTTCGGACTGGCCGATTCCGGACGCGCTGCGCTTGCCGGAATGACAACACTGAAGACAGCAGTCCTCTTCGACGACCTCCCCACCGCCCCGCCCGCCGTGCCGCCCTACGACGCCGCCACCCTACTGCGCCAGGAAATGGAGTCCTTCGGCTTCCTGATCTCCCGCCACCCCCTGGAGCTCTACCGCGAGCGCCTGCAGGGAGTCCACCGGGTGCGCTCGGTAGACCTGGAAAAGTACGCCGGCCAGCGGGTGCAGATCGCCGGATGGCTGATCACCGGCAAGGTGGTGCCGACGAAGAAGAAAGAGCTGATGGAATTCCTGACCTTCGAGGACGAGTGGGGGCTGGTGGAGACGGTCTTCTTCCCGCAGGCCTACGACCGCTTCTGCCACATGCTTTCCCGCACAAGGCCGTTTCTGCTCAAGGGCAAGGTGGAGGAGGATTTCGGCGCGGTGACGCTGACGGTGGACGAGGTAGGATACTTATAATTTCACGCAGAGACGCGCCACGCAGTGGCCCCTTTGGGGGAGACGCAGAAAAGGGTTGGGGGTTGGGGGCTGGGAAATTTGTTTGGAGGAGGATCTACAATTTGACTGACAGTGCGCGTGATCCAAAATATATTAACACATTTTGAAAAATAAATTTGAGCCACTAAAATATTTGCTAATTATTGTTGACTTTCCTAAAAGATGGACATATATTTCGCTTATCAGAAACTGCCTGGAGGAAAAATGTCTCGGAAAAAAGCGCAAGAGAAGCCGAACGGTTCAAAAAATGGAGTATCTTTGCCGAAAGAGAAACGTGTTTATATGCCATCGAGTATGCTTCCTCTAAAGACCTTGCGAGATGCCTTACGGGTGCCTCAGACGATAATCGATCAATTTGCGGGCAAGCCCACACAGCCGCATCAAATTGCGATGGCGCTCGATCTTTCTCCAACATCGAACACTTGGCGCGATCTAGCTGCATCATCCCTCGGGTACGGTTTGACGAAGGGGAGTTGGAATGCTACAGCAATTACTCTTGACACTTTAGGATTACGTGCTACTGCGCCAACTAAGGAAGGTGACGATTTAAGTGCAAAAGCCGAAGCAGTATTGAAACCAAAAGTACTTGGAGAATTCTTTAGAAAGTATAATAAAAATAAATTCCCATCTGATAATATTACTTTAAACGTGCTTAACCAAGAATTCAAGGTTCCAAAAGAGCGAGTAGGAGTGGCTTTAAAAATCATTAAAGACAATGGGCAATTCGTAGGATTTTTACATGAGACGAAGACTGGGCTTTATGTAGCGATCGAGGATCCTCGGCCTACTCCAGTAATTATGCCGCCCGAGCCAGAAGAAGCCAATATTTCCAAGGCCGAAGTGTCGATTAGTGGAACTGAAACATCTATAGACGCAGGTCAACAAAGAGAATTGTGGTCATTCAAGGTGTTCATTGCACATGGAAAGAATCATGCAATAATTAATCAAGTGAAAGAGATATTAGAAACCTACGATATTGAATATGAGATTGCTGTAGAAGAGGAGACAGCAGCTATACCAGTTCCTTCAAAAGTCATGGCTGCAATGCGAAGATGTCAGGCAGGTGTTATGATCGTCACGACTGATGAACAGAATGCATCTGGAGATGATTTTACCATAAATATGAATGTTTTGATTGAAATAGGCGCGGCTTTCGTATTGTACGATCAAGGCGTAATTCTATTATGGGATCGCAGACTTAAAGTTCCATCAAACTTGCAAGGGCTTTATCGCCTTGAGTTTGAAGGTGGCGAGCTTACCTTCAGCACAGGAATTAAATTAACAAAAGCAATTAAGAGCATTAAAGAGAAGAAGGTCCTTAAACCATGACGGCATAAGTGGATAGTGTTGTTTAAGCATTGTTTCTTTATTTCTGTGCTGTCGGGTCTCCCCAGAAGAGCCACTGCGTGGCGTACCCGACAGCAAAAAGCCGCCGGGTGAGGATACCCGGCGGCACATCAATCTCGTAACTATTCCCTCACCATCCTTAGATTTCATCCTCCACCGGATTCCTCCTCGCCGCCTCCCACCCCAGCATCGCCCGCTTCCGCGTTGCTCCCCAGCGGTAGTCGCCCACCACGCCCAGCTTGCGGATGACCCGGTGGCAGGGGATCAGGTAGGCCACGGGGTTGGCCGCCACCGCCTGGCCCACGGCTCGCACCGCGCCGGGCTTGCCCACCGCCGCGGCCACGTCCTCATACGCCTGCGCCCGCCCCGCCGGGATGCGCAGCAGCGCCCGCCACACCTGGATCTGGAAGTTGGTCCCCTTCAGCAGCACCGGCACCGGCGCCAGCCCGTCCCGTGACCCCTCGGGGAAGATGCGGCGGCGGTAGTCCTCGGCCGATTCACCGTCCTCCCGGAACTGCGCTCCCGGCCACCGCCCCTGCAGCGAGGCCAGCGCCGCCTCCCGGTCTTCCCCGCTAAAGGCCAGGTGGCAGACTCCCCGGCTGGTGGCGGCGATCAGGCATTCCCCGAAGGGGCCATCACCGAAGCCGTAGCGGATCTCCAGCGCCTCCCCCCGGGCCTTGTATTCCCCCGGCGTCATGGCTTCGGCGGTGACGAACAGGTCGTGCAGCCGCCCCGGCCCCGACAGGCCGGCCTCGTAGGTGGCGTCCAGCACGCTGCGGGATTCGGCCAGCAGTTGCTTGGCGTACTCCACGGTCAGGAACTGCAGGAAGCGCTTGGGGCTGATCCCCGCCCATTGCTGGAACAGGCGCTGGGTATGAAACACGCTTAGATGCAGGTGCTCGGCCAGATCTTCCAGCCGGGGCTGATCCCGGAACCGCCCTTCCAGGAAGCGCAAGGCCGCTTCGATGCGCTGGTAATCGTCATGCATGGCAATATCTCCAGGTTTTCCCATAATATACGCAGCGCCATGACGGGAAGCAACCCGATTCTTGCGGTGTCATTAGCTGCGAGCTGCGAGGCTGTAGGGCGGACTAAGCGGCGGAGCGGTTATTCAATCTTTGCCTCAATGCCTGATCCGCCGCGCAGTCCGCCGTGTTTCTGGATGCTTGAGGCCTGATGCTTAACGCTTGATGCTTGATGCGCGCGTAGGGGCAGGGCTTGACCCCGCCCTACACAGTCCCTGCCCTCCAGTATCATTGCCCCGAAGGGGCCACTGCGTGGCGAGGCCCCGTTGTTCAGGGGCCGAAGCAATCTCAAAGTCCGGACTCGCTTCGTCCCCAGGGTTGAAACCCTGGGCTACTATCATGCTACCCGCTGAAGCGGGTGCTCTTTTTTTTCATCCGGCTTTCAGCCGGATAGATCGAAGGCAGCCCTCTAGACTTTAGTCCCAGGCCAAGCTGGATGCCCCATAATGGTCATAAAGTAATTGGTATTCTAAATGCCCAGGGTCCAGGGGGTACATGCTTCGTCTCCCGACCGGTCAAGCGTCGCGGCCGTGAACCCGTGCCGTGGCGGTCGGGAGCCACCACGCAGTGGCCCCTG
>QZKQ01000073.1 GCA_003599535.1 Candidatus Zixiibacteriota bacterium
CGGCGGCGCCGCCTCCAACCGCTGGACCGCCGTCTCGGCCTCCAGCGTCACCGGCTACATCACCGCCACTTACAGCGGGCAAACTGATTCCACCGGCCTGGTGTCGGTGGATGCCACCAAGCCCGGCACGGTGACGGGCTTCAACATCGTCACCTTCGCGGAAGACTCCAACTTCGTGAACGCCTACTGGAGCAACACCTCCAGCTATGACGACGGCACCAGCGCGGCCTCGGGCAACGTGGCCGACTTCGATGTCCGCTTCGCCACCGCGGCCATTACTTCGGAAGCCGCCTGGAACGCCGCCACCTCGGTGGGCACCACCAACAAGCCGACTTCCTTCAACGGCTCGAGCGTCTGGCACATCTACATGAGCCCCTTCGGCGCGGGCAACTACTACTACGCCATCAAGACCATGGACGCGCAGGGTAACTGGTCCGTCATCGGCGCGGGCTGCTATACCAACCAGCCGGATTACTCCCTGCCGGTGACCCTGTCCACCTTCAGCGCCGCCCCGGGGTACGGAAAAATCACCCTGACCTGGGCCACGGAATCGGAAGTGGACGCCCTGGGCTTCCGGGTGCAGCGGGACGTTGACCCGGACTTCCCCGGCCCAGTGACGGTGGCTGACTATGAGAGTGATCCTACCCTGCTGTGCCAGGGCAGCGGCGAAACCGGCGCCCAGTATCAGTTCGTGGACCGCACCGAGTTGGAACCGGACGTCACCTACTACTACCGCCTGGAGATGGTGGATGTCAACGGTTACGCGGAAATCAGCGCCCTGACCGCCTCCACCGTCATTCTGGCCCTGCCCGCGGACCTGTCCCTGGGGCAGAACTACCCCAATCCCTTCAACCCCGTGACCCACGTCCAGGTCAGCCTGCCGCGGGACACGGAAGCCACCGTAACCGTCTTTGATGTGCGCGGCCGGGAAGTGGCCCGTCTGGCCGACGGCCTCTGGCTGGAAGCCGGGGTGCACACCCTGAGCTGGGACGGCAGCGCGCTGCCTTCGGGGCTGTACTTCTGCCGCCTGCAGGCCGGCGGAGCGGTGCGCACCATCAAGATGATGCTGGTGAAGTGACGCAGTCACTCGGATCGCCTGTTCGGCGTGGCATGAACAGGATAGAAGCAGTCAGGGGCGGCCCGTCGTGGCCGCCCCTGTTTTTATGGAAGAGGGAAAAAGTTATAAGTAAAAAGTAAAAAGTAAAAAGTAAAAAGGAAAATGGAAAGATTGAAAGATGGAAAAGAGGAGGTGGGATAGGCATTCTTGCCTGTCCCTGGGGTGGGGTGTAGGGGCGATGCATCTGCCCTCGGGAGGCCTCCGCAGAGGACCACGGCGTCACCCACTGCCGAAGGCAGCACTAATCGAAACATTGAGCAGATGCTTCGCCCTGACATGGCAGGCGGCCGAACCCGGTCCAGGGCGAAGCATTTGCTCACGCTTCCCACCGAGGCAGCCTCCCAACAGGGCGATTAACCGGTTCTGAGGGCTAGGTCTCCGGAGGGCAAATGCATCGCCCCTACACCTGCCGCACCCGGAGTTCCGCAACGGGGGCGGTCCGGCAGAGCCGCCCTGCATGCTCCAACATTACCTCCCTCCGCCAAGCCCCGGATTCCCAGAAAAAAATCTTCCTTTCCCCTCACGTTGGGGGATTTTCCGGCGTATATTTAATCAGATGATTTATTCATATAATTAAATCCGTTGAGTTAAGCCTGCATCACGCCATGGACCTGGTACCCCGGGAAGAGCCGGAAGCCGCGGACCCCCGGCAGCGCCTCCTGAACGCCGCCTACCGCGTCTTCGCCGAAAAGGGGCTGCAAGGCGCTCGCACCCGAGACATCGCTGCCCGGGCCGGCGTCAACCTGGCCATGCTGCACTACTATTACCGCAGCAAGGAGGAGCTGTACGCCCAGGTCCTGACGCCGCTATACCGGGAAGTGTTTTCGCGCCTGGATTCCGTCCTGTCCGGCCCCGGCGATCCCCGCGACCGGCTGGAAGCCGCCGTCAGCGTCTACTTCGATTTCCTGAAGCGCTACCCCAGCCTCCCACGCCTGGTGATGTGGGAGCTGGCGTCCGGGGCGCAGGTGCTGCGCGGAGTCTTCGCCGGGCTGCTGGACCCGGCGAGCGGATCCCTGTTCCATCACTTCCGGCGCCTGTTCCAGGAAGGGCGCGAGCAGGGGATCTTCCGCGACACGCCGCCCGAACAGGCCATCATCAGCACCGTGGCCCTGATCATCTTCCCCTTCGCCGCCCGGGACCTGCTGACGGCCGCCCTGCCCGGCGTGGCCGACCAGCCCGAATTCATCGAGCGGCGCCGCCGCCATGTGCTGGATCTGTTGATGCGGGGGTTGGGGGAAGAGGGACATAATCCATAGATAACGGAGTCAGGTATCTTCATTCAACCAGAACTCCGCTCGGAAGGCAACATGATAATGCGGGTCGCTCCATGAGACAATACGCTTTCTATATCCTGTCATTGGCCGCGCTTCTGACCGGCTGCGGCGAAGAGGGGGAAGAGAATTTCCTCGGCTCCGGCACGCTGGAAGCCGGCGAAGTGGTGGTCGGCGCCCTGGTGGCCGGGCGGCTCGATTCCCTGGCCGCTGACGAAGGCGATACGGTCCGGGCCGGGCAGATCCTCGCCGTGGTGGATACCGCGCGGCTGGCGGCGCAGCGGCGGCAGAGCCGGGCGGCGTTGGAGGAATTGTCCGTCAACCGCCGGATAGCCGGCGCCGCCGTGCAGCAGGCCCGGGAACAGCACCAGAACGTGGCCTCCAACCTGGCCCGGCAGCAAGCCCTGCTGGCCTCGGGCAGTTCCACCCAGCAGATGGTGGATGACCTGGCCACCCAGGAAGCCGTGGCCGCGTCCCGGCTGCAGGCCGCGCGGGATCAACTGGCCGCTCTGGACGCCAAGGAAGAGCAGCTCCGCGCCGCCCTGGAACTGGTGGACCTGCAGATCCGTGACGCCGTCATCGCCGCGCCGCTGTCCGGCTCGGTGATCGAGCGCTATGCCGAACCGGGGGAAATCCTCCCCCCCAACGGCCGCGTGGTCAAGATCGCGGACCTGGACCGTATGGAAATCCGCATCTACATGGACGAGCGAGACCTGGGGCAGGTGAAGCTGGGCGCGCCGGTGCAGGTCCGGGTGGACGCGCTGCCCGATCAGCCGTTTTCCGGCCGGGTGACCTGGATCTCCCCCCGCGCGGAATTCACCCCCCGCAACGTGCAGACGCGCACCGCCCGGGCCGACCTGGTCTACGCCGTCAAGATCGAATTCGACAATCCCCGGGGGGCGGCCGCCATCGGCATGCCCGCGGATGTGTACCTGCCGTGACCGCCATGGATGGGCCCCTCGTACAGGTATCCGGGTTGAAGAAATCCTACGGTTCCATCCCGGCGCTGCGCGGAGCCGACCTGGAGGTCCGGGCGGGCGAACGCTACGGCCTGATCGGGCCGGACGGCGCCGGCAAGACCACGCTGCTGCGCATCCTCTGCGGTCTGGTGGTCTCCGACGGCGGCGAGGTCCGGGTGCTGGGCCACGATCCGGTAACCGAAACGCACAAGATCAAGGACGGCATCGGCTACATGCCCCAGCGGTTCTCGCTCTACCCCGATTTGACGGTGGCGGAAAACCTGCGCTTCTTCGCCGACCTCTACCGCGTGCCCGCCGCCCAACGCGAGAGCCGCACCGCCCGGCTGCTGGAATTCAGCCGCCTGGGGCCGTTCCGGGACCGCCGCGCCGGAGCGCTTTCCGGCGGCATGAAGCAGAAGCTGGCCCTAAGCTGCACTCTGGTGCACACGCCGCAACTGTTGATCCTGGACGAACCCACCACCGGCGTGGACCCCGTCAGCCGGGGGGAATTCTGGGACATCCTGGATGAATTGAAAGCGGAAGAAGGTGTCACCCAACTGGTGACCACGCCCTACATGGACGAGGCCTCCCGCTGCGACCGGGTGCAGCTCATGTACCAGGGGAGCAGCCTGGCGGAAGGATCGCCGGCGGAGGTGGCCGCCTCCTTTCCCGGGCGCCTCGTGCGAGTCTACACGGCTGATCCCTACGCCGCCGCCGGCAGCCTGAAGCGGACCGGAAAATTCCAATCCGTGCAGCTCTTCGGCGACCGCATCCACGTGGTGGTGGAACCGGCCCAGGCCGCCGTGCCGGGAGTCATGGCGATCGTAGCGCAGATTCGGCAGATCCTGGAGCAGGCCGCCATCCCTTTTACCGATCTGCATGAAGCCCGGCCCGACCTGGAAGACATCTTCGTGCAGCGGATCGGCGAAATTACCAACGACTAACGACTAACGACCAGCGACCGTTCATGTCTGCCATCAAAGCGGAAAACCTGACCCGGCGCTTCGGCAAGTTCACCGCCGTGGACGCCATCTCCTTCGAGGTGGAGCAGGGGGAGGTATTCGGCTTCCTGGGAGCCAACGGCGCGGGCAAGACCACCGCCATCCGCATGCTCACCGGGCTGCTCATGCCGTCCGGCGGAGACGCCTGGGTGGCGGGTCGCTCCGTCCGGGCCAACCCCCGCGCCATCAAGCAGGTCATCGGCTATATGTCGCAGAGGTTTTCGCTCTACGAAGAGCTGCGCGTGGAAGAGAACCTGGATTTCTTCGCCGGGGCCTACAATCTGGATAGGGAAACCTCCCGTCGGCGCAAGGAAGAGATCCTGGAGCAGTTCGGCCTGGAAGGCGTGCGGCGGCGCTTCACCCGCTCCCTGCCCCTGGGTTGGAAGCAGCGCCTGGCGTTGGGTTCGGCCCTGCTGCACCACCCCCGCATCCTGTTCCTGGACGAACCCACCGGCGGAGTGGACCCCCTGGCCCGGCGCACCTTCTGGGACACCATCCACGACCTGGCGGCCGGTGGGGCCACTGTCTTCGTCACCACCCATTATATGGATGAAGCCGAATACTGCCACCGTATATCCATCATGAATAAGGGGGAAATTGTGGCCTTGGGGTCCCCCCTGGAGCTGAAGCGGCAGTACGGCAAAGACACCATCCAGGAGGTGTTCGTGCAGTTGATTAAAAGCACCGGGTAGCCAATGCGTCAGGTTTCGCCGCGCGGTGTCGAAAAATAGGATCGTTCATTACAGCCGAATCGAGCTCTGGTCTCGCGGCTAAGACCGTACGCAACGCGGTTGTTTCACTTAATACTTATCGCTTAATACTTTTTCTCTGTGTTCTCCCACGCAGTGGCCCCTTCGGGGTGTGTCTCTGTGGTGAAAGTTCATGCGCTTCAATCTGCTCCCCATCATCCGCAAGGAGTTCATCCACATCCGCCGGGACCCGCGGTCCCTGGCCATCGTCATCCTGCTGCCCATCATGCAGCTCCTGCTGTTCGGCTTCGCCATTGACATGGACGTGAAGAACGTGCCCATCGGCGTCCTCGACTACGACCGCACTCCGGCCTCGCGGGACCTGGTGCGGCGCTTCACCGGATCGGACTACTTCATCCAGGCCGCGGCGCTGCAACGGCGCGACCAGGTGGAAGACCTGTTCAAGGCGCGGCAGGCCAAGGCGGTGATCGTCATCCCCCCCGATTACGCTGCCTCGCTGCAGCGCGACCCTTCCACCGCAGTGCAGATCCTGGTGGACGGATCGGATTCCAACACCGGGGCCATCATCCTGAACGCCGCCCAGAGGCTGCTGACCGAAGCCTCCCTGGAGCGGGCCGGCATCACCGATCCCCCCCTGCAAGTGGCACCGGCCATCTGGTATAACCCGGAACAGGAGAGCAGCCACTTCATCGTCCCCGGCCTTGTGGCGGTGCTCATGATGATGATCTGCGCCCTGCTGACCTCCATCACCATCACCCGGGAAAAGGAGACCGGCACCCTGGAACAGATATTGACCGCGCCGGTGCATCCCTCCCAGCTGATCATCGGCAAGGTGCTGCCCTACGTGGGGATCGCCATGGTGGATGCCGCCCTGGTCATCCTGGTGGGGATCTTCGGCTTTGGCGTGCCCTTTGTGGGCAGCGCGGCGCTGCTGGCCTTTTTCCTGCTGCTCTACGTGGTCACCTCGCTCTCCCTGGGCATCCTGATCTCTACCGTGGCCCGCACGCAGCAGGTATCCATGATGCTGGCCGCCATGCTGACCCTGCTGCCCTCGGTGATCCTGTCGGGGTTCGTCTTCCCTCTCGCCAGCATGCCCGACGTCCTGCAGGCGGTATCGCGGATCATTCCGGCGCGCTACTTCCTGGTCATCATCCGCGGCATCATGCTGAAGGGCAACGGCTTCGCCGTGCTTTGGCCCCAGGCGCTGTTCCTGGTGCTCCTGTCGGTGGTTCTGCTGGCAGTGAGCGTGAAGCGGTTCAAGACGAGGCTGGCGTGACGAGATGCGTCAATTCCGGCCTCACCCGAATCGTGATAGGACTCACGCGTTTCGTTTACTTCGGCACCGCATAAGTCTTGTGATGATTTCGAACCAAGAGCACAGTTGATCCCCAGCCCCTTTCAGATCCCCCCCTGCCCCCCCTTATGAAGGGGGGGAACCATCCGCCAGAGGCGAGGTTTTCCCCCCTTTCTAAGGGGGGATCAAGGGGGGATAAGAAATGGGGAATGAGGTTAAGTGAAATGGCACTTTCCCCATGCGCCCCATTTTCGTCCTGATCCGCAAGGAATTCCAGCAGATCCTGCGCGACCGGGCCATGATCGGCATCATCCTGATCATGCCGCTGGTGCAGCTCTTCCTGCTTTCCTATGCCGTGACCACGGATGTCAAGCATATCAAGCTGGCCCTGCTGGACCAGGACCGTTCCCGCCTCTCCCGGCAGATCGGCGCCACGCTGGTGCATTCCGGCTACTTCGACCTGGAATCCCGCCCCGCCACCCGCCTCCAGGCCGGGGAAGCTATCCAGGAAGGCCGAGCCGACCTGGCCGTGATTATCCCCCTCCATTTTGCCCGCGACCTGGAAACCGGCCGTTCGCCTGCCGTGCAGGTGATCGTGGACGGGCAGAACAGCAACACCTCGGCCATCGCGCTGGGGTACGTCACCCGCATCCTGCAGGAAGTCTCCTCCGACATCCTGATCGCCGGCCTGGCCGCCGCCGCGCCGGGCGCCGCCCCCCGCTTCATCGAAGCGCAGACCCGGGTGTTCTACAACCCCGAAATGGAGAGCATCCCCTACATGATTCCCGGCGTTATTTCCGTGCTGCTGACGGTGGCCACCATGCTCCTGACCGGCATGGGCCTGGTGCGGGAAAAGGAGATCGGCACCTTCGAACAGTTGATGGTCACCCCCATTCGCCCGGGGCAGTTGCTGATAGGCAAGCTGGTCCCCTTCGCCCTGCTGGGGTTCCTGATGCTGATCCTGGCCCTGACCGTGGCCCGGGTCTGGTTCGGGCTGCCCTTCGAAGGGTCGCCCGGGCTGGTCGCGCTGGCCACGCTGCTCTTCCTGCTGACCACCCTGGGGATTGGCCTGTTCATCTCCACGGTCACCTCGACGCAACAGCAGGCGCTGTTCATCGCCTGGTTCGTGATGGTCTTCTCCATGCTCATGTCGGGCTTCTTCTACCCCATTGACAACATGCCGGAATGGGCTCAGCGGATCACCCTGCTGAATCCCATGCGCTACTACCTGGCGATTCTGCGCTCGGTGCTGTTGAAGGGGTCGGGGCTGGTGCACCTGTGGCCGGACTTCGCCGCGCTGGCGGTCTTCGGAGTGGGGATTCTGTCGCTGACGGTGGCGAGGTTCCGGGCGAGGGTGGGGTAGGAAGGTTAAAGTCTGAAGGATAAAGGATAAATAAAAGGGACGCGATGGTTCGCGTCCCTTGTTAATTTCGGTGATTAGATGTGATTATACTGCTGAATTGGAATCATTCATGAAGCATTTTTGAGGTATACCATTACCGAGCAATTTTGCATAACGGCCATAATTAGCTGTTTCATACCGAATTCGACCTGCAATTATTGAGGGATGAATTCTTAATTGAGCGGCTAGTCCAGCAATTTTTTCTATAGATGCCTTCGCCATTTGAGGTCTAAACCTCTCCCAGGCATCAGTGGGAATGAGTATATCTTCGGAAATCGTATCAGCGGCAATTTCAATCTCTGTATTTTCTACTTCAGATCTATTGCCTTTTTCCCCCAAAAATGAATCTAGAAATGACCCGGAATCACTGTTTAGGTCATTCATAACATGCACTAGTTCGTGAACCAGGGTAAACCAGAAATTATCAAGCCTATTTTGTCGTAATGTCATGCCAATAATGGGAGTTCCTTCTTTCAGGAGCATTGCTGCGCCATCTAAATAGGTATTTTTAAAGTGTTTTTCGATAATGAGGTGAATCCCTCGTTTGTTGAGCAATTCTTTGGCATTATTCAGGCCGTTATTCATTATACTTTGCTGCACGATTAATTCAATGAAATTCCTATCTACAGGTAAGTACTTATTATATAATGGATTATTCACAGCTTTACTTACGACAATTGCCTGCCAGGCAAGAAGGGCATGAGAATCAACTTTATTTTTGTAGTGAGCACTAGCCAGAGATCCCCGATGGTATGCAGGAGTGACACAGTGCTCATTGAGCTGCTCTATCAATGGTTTGGTTAGCTCTTCTGCATATTCACGTAAATCAGAAACCTTATCTTTGTATTTCCCGATCCAACCACGCAAATTTAATTCTTTCAAAGGTAGCTTTTCCCAATCTATGCTGCTTTCATCCTTTACAGATTGGGACTCTCCCACTAGGGTATCAAGGGGTATATCCAAAGCCTCATGGATTTCCCGGATCATCCGTTTGCTTAGCTTTCTTTTTCCGCTAAACACTTCACTGATTCTACTCGGTGATCCAAAATAAGGCACGAGATCCTTCCGGGAAAGCCCCATTTGCTCCATGCGGAATTTAATGGCCTCCACTGGACTTGGCTTTGCAATGAAGCAATGCTTTTTTTCATAATCCTTAAGGATAAGGGCAAGCACCTCGAGCTCATCAAAAGCTGGCGTCTCCGGACTGGGATTCTGATCCATCAAATCCTTCAGGCGATCGAGAGCAGCGAGGTACTCATCTCTTGTCTTTAATACTTTCAATTCCATTTCTCCCCCTGCTATTTACCCTTTCTCGATTTTTTATTGCGTCTATCGTAGTCAGCGTGCTTTCCAATCCACTCAACCATGACCAATTCCAATCGGTAATTTATATGCGCTAATAGTCTGTAATTGTTGCCTTTAATATTGAACCAAACTTTGTGGTTCCCTACGAAACTGGCGGTGGCATACCTATCCTTAATATCCTGTGGCGTTTTCCATTTGGCCCTTTTGGCTTCATGATACCACGCACTCAAAGGTTGGGCTAAATTGGGGTGTTTCGCCTGGAATTCGCAGATAAGCGGTTCGCCGATTATTTGCATAGAGAGTCTGAAAAAAACGGATTCAATTTATGGCTCTAATATAAATTACTACTGAATTCGTCCAAAGTCAAGCTCTTTTTTACCATTTTGGTAATTACCTCTTTCACGCTTCGTTTCTGGTTCTGTTCCCTACTTCCACTTATTACCTCCACACTAAAACAGCACAGGCGGCCTCCCGGACCGCCTGTTTCGCTGTATGCTGATTGCTGACCGCTGAGTGCTGAGTGCTACTTTATCTTCTCAAACCTCGCCTGGAAGAAGCGCAACTGCTTGGGCTCATAGACGAACCGCAGCCCGCGGACCTGCTCCCGCAGCCGGTACACGTTGGCGATGCCCTCGGCGGCGTAGTCCAGGTGGGACTGGGTGTAGACCCGCCTCGGGATGGTCAGGCGCACCAGTTCCAGCTTGGGCATGTAGTTTTCCCCGGTGTCCTTGTTGCGCCCCGCCGACACCACGCCGCGCTCCATGGCCCGCACCCCCGTTTCCACGTAGATGGCCGAAGCCAGCGCCTGGGCCGGGAACTGCTCCTGCGGAATGTGCGGCAGGAAGGCCTTGGCGTCCAGGAAGATGGCGTGCCCGCCGTGCGGCACCACGTGAGGCACGCTCGCGGCGGTCAGCACCTCGCCCAGGTAGTTGACCTGTTCCACCCGGTAGCGGATGTAGTCGTCCGTGGCCACCGATTCGCGGATGCCCACGGCGAATGCGGCCATGTCGCGGCCGGCCAGCCCGCCGTAGGTGTGCAGCCCCTCGTAGATCACCACCTGGGCCTTCGATTCGGTGAAGAACTCCTCGTCATTGGTGGCCAGGAAGCCGCCGATGTTGACCAGGCCGTCCTTCTTGCCCGAGGTGGTGCAGCCGTCGGTGTAGGAACAGATCTCCCGCACAATCTCCTTGATGGACTTGTCCTTGTATCCCGGCTCGCGCTGCTGGATGAAGTAGGCGTTTTCCACCGTGCGGGTGTTGTCCAGCATGAGGCGGATCCCGTGGCGTTCGGTCCAGCGGCGCAGGTCGCGCAGGTTGGCCATGGATACCGGCTGCCCGCCGGCCATGTTCACGCAGGTGGCGCAGGATACGTAGGGGATGCGTCCGGGGCCGACTTCGCGCACCAGCCGCTCCAGCTTGGCCAGGTCGAAGTTGCCCTTGAAGGGGTGCAGGGAATAGGGGTTGTGAGCTTCGTCAATGATGCAGTCCACGAAGGCGCCGCCGGCCAGTTCCTGGTGCAGCCGGGTGGTGGTGAAGTACATGTTGCCGGGCACGTAATCTCCGGGCTTGATCAGCAGCCGCGACATGATGTGTTCGGCGGCCCTCCCCTGGTGCGTGGGGACCATGTACCGGTAGCCGTACACCTCTTGCACGGCCGCCTCCAGGTCGTAGAAGTTGCGGCTGCCGGCGTAGGCCTCGTCGCCCATTTGCAGGGCGGCCCACTGAGCGTCGGACATGGCGTTGGTGCCGCTGTCGGTCAGCAGGTCAATGTAGACGTCTTCGCTCTTCAGCAGGAAGGTGTTGTACCCGGCTTCGGCGATGGCGTTCTGCCGGTACTCCCGGGTGGTCATCTTGATGGATTCGACGGTCTTGATGCGGAACGGTTCGGGGACGTACTTCACGGCGGTTTCCTCCTGGGGATCGGGTGGCACTGGATTAGTGAAGTAATACACGAGAGGGAGGGGTGGCGTTGGGTCGAAAAGTCCCTATGGTGCGAAGATCGGCAAACCCCGGCGGGCTGCGCGGTGGATCGGATTTAACGGACACGGGAAAGCGTGGTGTTCAGCTGCTGAGTCCGTCCTGCAGTTGATCGGTGGCGCAGGGGCTGAGTTTACTCCCGCCTTCACTATTATCGCTAACCATGTCGGGCGGGGACAAGCCCCGCCTCCATGCGTGATATTCCCGCATTTCACAGTTTTACCGTCTCCCCAAATTCCGGGGCGTAGGCTTCCCAACCCAACGTTTCCCGGATATGCCGGGCAAAGCGGCCGCAGGATTCGGCTTCCCCGTGAGTTACGAAGGCGCGGCGGGGCGCGGTTTTCAGGCTGGAAAGCCAGGCGGTCAATTCGTCGCGGTCGGCGTGGCCGGAAAAGCCGTGCACCTGCGCCACCTTCGCCCGGATGCGGTGCCGCTTGCCGAACAGGCGCATTTCCCTGGCTCCGTCCACCAGGTGGCGGCCCAGCGTACCTGCGGCCTGGTAGCCCACGAACAGGACCGTGCTCTCCCTGCGCCCGACGTTGCTTTCCAGGTGGTGCTTGATGCGCCCCCCGGTGCACATCCCCGACCCGGCGATGATCACCGCCGGCCCCTTGAAGCGGCTGACCGCCTTGGACTCATCCACGTCCTGCACCACCTTCAAGCCGGGCTGTTCGAAGGGGGAATCGCCGTTGGCCACGAATTCGGCCATTTCCGCGTCGAACAGTTCCGGGTGGTTGCGGAATACCTTGGTGACGGCTCCGGCCATGGGGCTGTCCAGGAACACCGGCAGGGGAGGGATGCGCCCGTCCAGGCGCAGCCGGTTCAGGCGGTAGAGCAGGTCCTGGGCCCGTTCGATGGCGAAGCTGGGTATGACCACGTTGCCGCGCTGTTTCACCGCCGCCTGGATGACCTCGGCCAGCATGATTTCCGGATCGGCGACGTCTTCGTGCAGCCGGTCGCCGTAGGTGGATTCCACCTGCACGTAATCGGCGTGGTCGAAATTGACGGGGTCGCGCAGGATGGGGGCGTCCGGGCGGCCCACATCGCCGGAAAAGATCACCGTGCGGCCCGCGGCCTTCACTTGGATGCTGGCCGACCCCAGGATGTGCCCGGCGTTGCGGAAAACCGCTTCCACCCCGTCCAGGGATACCGGCTGGCGGTAGCGCACGCCGCGCAGCAGGGGGAAGACGGCCTCGGCGTCGGCGCGAGTGTAGAGCGGCACTTCGGGATAGGGCCCCTGGCGGCCTTCGCGCTGGTGGCGGCGGCGCTTGGTTTCGGCGTCTTCTTCGTGCAGGTGGGCGCTGTCGGCCAGGACGATGCGGGCGATTTCGGCGGTGGCTTCGGTGCAGTAGACCGGCCCGCGGAAGCCTTCCCGCACCAATTTGGGCAGCAGGCCGCAGTGGTCCACGTGGGCGTGCGTCAGCAGCAGGGCTTGAATGCTTTCCGGGGGCACGGGGAAGGGGTCCCAGTTGCGGGAACGCAGGTCGCGCTCCTGGTACATGCCGCAGTCCACCAGGAGGCGGACGCCGCCGGCTTCCAGCAGGGTGCGCGACCCGGTGACGTTGCGGGCCGCCCCCAGGAAGGTCAGGGAAAGGTCATCGGTCATGGAGCTCCGTGGATGCCGGTATGAAACAGTTCCTCTGCAATTTAGGGCGGGAGGAGGGGAAAGTCAAGGGGAAAGGGAGGAAAAGGGGGTGAAGGAGGAAAATCACAAGGGGCGGCCGCGGGACCGCCTCTCTTCTTTGGTTGGAAAGTTATAAAGTTGGAAAGTTAAAAAGTTACTTCAGCAGGACGAGCTTCCGCGTCTGGACGAAGTCTCCCGCGTTCAGCCTCACCAGGTACACCCCGGAAGGCAATCCCGTGCCATTGAACCTCACCTCGTGCGACCCGGCCGGGTACCACGCCTCCCCTGCCTGTAGGGGCGAGGCGTGCCGTGCCCCGGATACCCGCCTGCCCGCCGTATCGAACACCTCCAGCCGCACATGTCCCGCCTGGGGCAGGTCGAAACGGATGGTCGTGGCGGGATTGAACGGATTGGGATAGACAGGATGCAGGGTGAAAGCCTGGGGCAATTCCGGAGGCGCCGCTCCGGTCAGCCAGGGAGCGAAGCTCTCCCCGTCGTTGGCCCAGCCTTCCACCAATTGGCCGTCCCCCGTAGTCAGCTTGACGTACTCGAACCCGGAGCTGTCCAATTTCACAGAGGGGTACGTCCCCACGTAGCCGCCGTACCAGTACGTTCCCGTCGCGGCGCTGCCCGGCACCTGCTGCATGCGGTTGCGGCTGAGGTTGGCCCCGGCCGGCAGAGTCAGCGCCAGCGGCCCCAGCATCGGCCCCTGCCAGGAACCGTCGGGCAGGCGCTGCATGATCCAGGCCTGGAAGGCGGCCGGCACCGTCCCGGCATTGGATAGTCCCGCATCGAAGCTGAAGCTGCCCCCGGAGGCCGGGATCTGGATCGGCGGACTGAGCGGCGTCAGAGTGATGGCGACGTTCTGGCCGCTCTGGTCGAAGTAGTTGGCGCCCATATCGTCGCGGGTGCCGTCGGGGTCGTTGTAGCGGGGGTCGGGGTCGCCCGCGTCAATGCAGGGGGAATTGGGGCTCAGGTACCAGGTGTTGACCAGCAGGGGATCTACCTGGATCGTGCCGATTCCGGCGGTGGCCCCGCCGGTGAAAGGAGTGGGGCAGTTGTAAACGTCGCTGTACTGCAGTTGGAAACTGCCGTTGCAGGCGGTATTACACCCCGAAATAATGCAGTTTTTCACCGGATCATGGGCGTGATTGAAGTAGATCCCCGTGGGAGTGTTGATGATGGTGTTGTTGTAGATGGGACCGGCGCAGTTGTAGATTCCGTAATCTCCCGCGTCGATGCAATTGTGGCGGATGGTGGCGCTGCAATTTTCTGTGCCAAAGGAATCGTCGCCCAACCCTCCGCCGGCATTCGCGGTGATGATATTGTGGGCTATTATTCCACCGCAGCTCGAGAATCCAACGGCGTAGGCAGCCCCGTCATTATTGGAGGCATAGGCGTAAATCACGTTCGCCATGAACGTTCCCGAGGCTGATTCCACGGCCTTGGCGATTGCCGGCCAGATCTCCCCATTGAAATACATGGTGCGCCGGATTTCCGATTCGGTGACGGTCCAGTTCGCCCCCCCGGAGATCTTGCCGTCAATGTAGCAATTGTGGATAATATTTCCGGAGGAATTGAAGGCCTGTATATAACCTGCCAACAAACGGCTATGTTCTATGGTGGTCGGCGAGGAACCCAGGTTGATGATGAAACCAGATATCTTGGCGTATTCCCAGCGCGAGGAGGACTGGGTGGAGGTGACAGTTATTCCAGCATAATAAAAGAAAGAGGAAGCATAGTAAATAACCACTGAATCACCGGGAGCTCCGGCAATCCACAGCACCCCCTGAATATCCAAAGCATATTGACCCTGGAATTGCACCTGGGTGCCCGGCATCATCTTCAGGGTGTCTCCGGCGGGGATGTAGATATCACCGACCACCTCATACAGCCCGTGCGCCGCCGTCCACACCCCCGACACCGGGCCGGAAACCGGCTGTCCCGCGGCCGCCGCCGCCAGGGCGGATAACGCGAGGATAAGCGCTGAGATACGCATGTCACCTCCGAGGTTGTAAAATCTCAATGATACAATTTACGGTGACCGAAGTAGATAATCAAGCGCAATTTTTTGCACCTTTTGACCTCCCTGGTGATAATGTACCCCGCCACCCCTGCAGAAATGCCAAAAGCGGCCCCCGCGGGCCGCCTTTGATCTTTGATCTTTGACTTTTGATATTTGATCCGCCGCAGGCGTCAGTATCCTTTCGCCGCCCCCTCCGTCCTCGAATCCGACCCTCCGTACAGCAGCCCGGTCTGCAGGTCAATCAGGATGGCTTCCACCGCCGACCAGACGCCGCCGGGAGCCACGTCGTGCCCCTTGGCCACCAGGTTTTCGATGACGTCGGCGGGAATGCCGTCTTCCAGGTAGATGCGGTCCGGCTTCCACTGGTGGTGGATGCGCGGGGCGTCCACCGCCGCCTGAACGTCCATGCCGTGGTCAATGACGTTCAGCAGGGTCTGCAACACCGCCGTGATGATGCGGGGGCCGCCGGGGCTGCCCAGCACCATGAACGGCCGCCCCTGGTAGAACACCAGCGTGGGAGTCATGGACGAGAGCGGCCGCTTGCCCGGCGCGATGGCGTTGGCGTCGCCGCCCACCAGCCCGAAGTAGTTCTCCACCCCCGGCTGGGCCGAGAAGTCGTCCATCTCGTTGTTCAGCAGGATGCCGGTGCCGGGAATGACGTAGCCCGACCCGAAGCCGGTGTTGATGGTGGCGGTCATGGCCACCAGGTTGCCCCAGCGGTCCATGACCGAAAGGTGCGTGGTATGCTGCCCGCGGGCCGCCGACCCGGTGGGGACCATGTAGGGTTTGGGGTCGCCCGGCCCGGATATCCGGCCGGCCCGGAAGCGGTTGATGGAGCGGGCCAGGGAATCGGCATAAGGCTTGGCCAGCAGCCCGGTGACGGGCACGTCGGTGAACCCGGGGTCGCCCATGTACACGGCCCGGTCGGCGAAGGCCCGCTTCATGACTTCGGCCAGCAGGTGGATGCTTTCGGAAGAATTGTGCCCCAGGTAGCGCAGGTCGTAGCGCTCCAGCAGGTTCAGCATCTGAATCAGGTGCACGCCGCCGGAGGAGGGCGGAGGCATGGAGTAGATGGTGTAGCCGCGGTACGACCCCAGCACCGGCCGGCGGATGCGGGGGCGGTAGGCTTCCAGGTCTTTTTTGGTGATCAACCCGTGGTCGGCCTGCAGGGCGGCGGCGATCTGGTCGGCGATAGCTCCCTGGTAGAAGGCGGTCTCGCCTTCGTCGGCCAGTTGGCGGTAGGTTTCGGCCAAGTCGTGCTGCACCAGGCGCTCGCCCAGGCCCAGGGGGGTGCTGTCGGGATGGAAGAAGATGTCGAAGCTGGAGGGGAAGCGCTTCAGCTTGTCGGCATGGAAGGCCAGGATGCGGGCGTAGGTCTGGGACAGCTCGAAGCCGGAATCGGCCAGGACGATGGACGGTTCGATGACCTGGCCCAAGGTCATGGTGCCGTAGCGGTCCAGCAGCAGGGCCAGCGCGGCCACGTGCCCGGGGACGGCTCCGGCCAGAACCCCCACCTGGGACAACTCGGGGTTGACCTGCCCGGTGGCTTTGTCCACGTACATGTCGGCGGTGGCGGCGCCGGGAGCTTCTTCGCGGCCGTCCACCACCACGGTCTCCCAGCGGTTGGCCAGGTGCACCAGGGTGAAGCTGCCGCCGCCGATGCCGGAAGAGTACCCTTCCACCACGCCCAGGGCGAAGGCGGTGGCCACGGCGGCGTCCACGGCGTTGCCGCCGGCCTGGAGGATATCCAGGCCCGCCTGGGAAGCCAGGGGGTGGGCGGATACCACCATGCCGCTGTCGGCCCAGGCGGGGCGGGGCGCGGCGGCCTGGGCGGGAAATACCCCCCCGAGACCGGCGCCCAGCAGCAGGGTCCATCCGGCCAGGAAAAAGCCGACGAAGGAAATGCGGTTCATCTCGCCTCGGAAGAAAACAGGGAATCAGAGTAAATATAGCATGGCGGCAAGAAAAACGCAAGGGGGAGTGAAAGTTTTTTAGCTGGGGGGGAGGAGTTGGGGAGTGCGGGATCATGGGGGCGGCCACGCCGGGCCGCTCATGCGTACCCCCACACTTATCTTGGCGCTGTTCGCCCTGGCGGCGGCTGGGCAGGTGCGGCTGGAGGTGTTCGACACGGCGGGGCGGCGGGTGGGGAACGTCGGGTTCGGTGAACCCGACCTACAGGGGGTGTGGTAATCCGGCTGGATCGCACGAGGTGGCGTTCGACGGCTCGGGGCTGGCTTCGGGGATGTATTTGGTGAATATGCAGGCGGGAGGGGTGGTGCAGGTGCAGAAGCTCGTCCTGTTGAAGTAACTTTGCAACTTTGCAACTTTCCAACCAAAGACAGG
>QZKQ01000049.1 GCA_003599535.1 Candidatus Zixiibacteriota bacterium
TGTTCGACATCGCCGGGCGGCGGGTGGCGGGGGCGAGGCACGCCTCGCCCCTACCGGCAGGGGAGGCGTGGTATCCGGCGGGGTCGCACGAGGTGACCTTCGACGGGTCGAGGCTGCCTTCGGGGGTGTACCTGCTGCGTCTGGAGGCGGAGGACTTCATCCAGACGCAGAAGGTGGTGCTGCTGAAGTAAGTAATAACGAAGAACTAATAGCTAAGGGCGGCCACTGGCCGCCCTTTTGACTCGCATCTCGCATCCCGCAGCTCGCATCTGCCCCAGCCCCGTAATGGTCATAGACTAAATAGTGAACTACATGCTGTGGTGGCATGTAGGATATCAATCACTTTATGACCATGATGGGGTTTTCTTCGTATCCGTAGCCCAGTCCTTGAGCGCTGGACGGAGCTTGAGATTGCTTCGGCCCCTGAACAACGGGGCCTCGCAATGACACTGGCGAGGGGGCGGGGACGCCGGCGACACCCTCTGACAGGCAGGAATGCCTATCCCACCCTCGGCGGGCAGGGGGTTCTTCATCCTTCATCCTTCATCCTTCATCCTTCATCCTTCCCTCTTTCAATTTTCCTTCTTTTTCCCATATCAGTCTGCCGTGAACCTGCTTGCTTCCTCCCTGCCGGTGACGTATATTATTCCACACCCATTCCATCCCCAATCCGGCCATGAAATCCCGCGGCGACAGCCTCTTTTTGCTCCTCATGCTCCTGGCCATGACCTCCTGGGGCGGCAGTTGGACGTCGGCCAAGCTCATCGCCACGGACCAGCCGCCCGAGGTGCTGGTATTCTGGCGCTTCCTGGTCACGGTGGTTTCCTTTCTGCCGGTGCTGGCCTGGTACCGGGCTCCGCTGAAAATTGACCGCTTCGGCCTGCGCATGACGCTGGTGGGCGCCGCCCTGATCGTGGCTTACAACCTGATGTTCTTCCGCGGCTTGCAGACCGGGCTGGCGGGCGCCGGCGGAGTCCTGGTGACCACTCTGAACCCCATCCTCACCTTCGTGGTGACGCTGGTGGCCTTTCGCCGCCGGGTGGGAGGCCGGGAGATCCTGGGGCTGACCCTGGGGCTGACCGGAGGGATGATCCTGCTACGCGCGTGGCAGTTATCCGCCGACACCCTGCTGCTCTCAGGCAACGCCTTCTTTCTGCTGGCTTCGTTTTCCTGGGTGTTCCTGACCATCACCAGCGAGAAGGCCAAGGCGCACCTGTCGCCCCTGGTGTTCAGTTTCTACGTCAACCTGTTTTCCACTCTGCTGATCTTCCCCGTGGCCCTGCCCCGGGGGTTGTCCCGGGCGTTGGAGGAAGGCTGGGTCTTCTGGCTGAACATCGGCTACATGGCGGTGTTCGCCACCACCTTCGCCACCACGGTCTACTTCTTCGCCTCGGCGCGGCTGGGAGCGCGCAAGGCGGCCTCGTTCATCTTCCTGGTGCCGACCAGCGCGGTGGGTATCGCCTGGCTGGTGCTGGGGGAAACCCCGATGTGGAACACCATCGTGGGCGGCGCGGTGGCGGTGGCGGCGGTGTACCTGATCAACCTGCGCCCCCGCGACAAGGTGGCGGCCACCGAAGCCGTCGCCCCGCTGGGCGTGGGAGGTAAAAGATAGGAAAATGCACCACGGAGACACAGAGAAAACTGAACGCTTAACATGCAGCATTTGGATACCTGACACAGCAGCGTTCGTTACCGCCAGGAACCGCTATTTCGACAATTCGACCGGAACAGGGCAAGCCTGCATTGATGCAATCACGATGGGTAAAGCGCCCGAACCCCCGCTTCAATCCTGGCGGCAACCATGTATGGCTGTAAGCTGTCTGCTGTCAGATGAGAGCTTCTTTGCGCCTTTGCGCCTTTGCGAGAAATATTTACTTTCTGCGTTTTCTGCGTCTTTGCGGTGAAATGGATCTTCCCATGTCTCTCGATAATCTCCGCCGGGCGTACCCGGAAAAATTCGCCCCCGAAGAGGCCATCTTCCGGCACATCCACCGGGGTGACCGGCTGTTCATCGGCACCGCCTGCGGCGAGCCCCAGTACCTGCTGCGCTCGCTGTTCGCCTACCTCGAAGCCCACCCCAAGGCCTTCTGCGACGTCGAAGTGCTGCACGTCTGGACCCTGGGCATCGCGCCCTACGCCGACGTGAAGTTCAAGGACGCTTTCCGCCACAACACCTTCTTCGTGGGACCCAACGCCCGCCAGGCGGTCAACGCCGGCCTGGCCGACTACAGCCCCATCTTCCTGTCGCAGGTGCCGGACCTGTTCCGCAAGGGGCTGCTGCCGGTGGACGCGGCCCTGATCCAGACCTCGCTGCCCAACGAGCAGGGGTACCTGAGCCTGGGGATCAGCGTGGACATCGTCAAGGCGGCGCTGGAACGGGCCCGGCTGGTCATCGCTCAGGCCAACCCGCGCATGCCCCGGGTGCACGGCGACGGTTTCATCCACCTGCGCGATGTGGATTTCGTGGTCGAGCATGACGAACCGCTGCTCGAATACGCCCCCGAGGCCGACACCGAGATCGCCCGGCAGATCGGCAAGTACGTCTCCCGCCTGGTGCGCGACGGGGACACCATCCAGGTGGGCTACGGCGCCACTCCCAACGCCATCATCTACCACCTGGCCGAGCGGCGCCACCTGGGGATCCACACCGAACTGCTGTCCGACGGCCTGGTGGACCTGATCCGGCGGGGCGTCGTGGACAATTCCCGTAAGACCCTGAACCGGGGCAAGACCGTGGCCTCCTTCTGCATGGGCCGCCGCGACACCTACGACTTCATCCACGATAACCCGTCGGTGGAACTGCGCGCCATTGACTACACCAATGACCCCCTGCGCCTCGCCCGGCACGAAAACATGGTGGCCATCAACAGCGCCCTGGAAATTGACCTGACCGGCCAGGCCACGGCGGAATCGCTGGGAGGCAGCTTCTTTTCCGGCATCGGGGGGCAGGCGGACTTCATGCGCGGCGCGGTTTTGGCGCCGGGAGGCCGGTCCATCCTGACCCTGGCTTCCACCGCGCGGGAGGGGACCGTATCCCGCATCGTCCCGGCGCTGCCCGAAGGCGCCGGCGCGACCCTGAACCGCGGCGATGTGCACTACGTGGTGACGGAGTACGGTATCGCCTATCTGCACGGCAAGAACGTGCGCGAACGGGCCATGGAGCTGATCGCCATCGCCCACCCCGACTTCCGCGCGGAGCTGATCGAGGAAGCCCGCCGGCGCCGCCTGATCTACGCCGACCAGGCCTTCATCCCCGGCAAGGAAGGGGAATACCCGGAGTCGCTGGAAACCTGGCGCACCACCCGCACCGGCCTGGAAATCTTTCTGCGGCCGGTCAAGATCAGCGACGAACCGCGCCTGAAGGACTTCTTCTATTCGCTCTCCGACCAGAGCCTCTACACCCGCTTCATGACTCCGCGCAGGGATATGCCCCACGAACGCCTGCAGGAATTCGTGGTCATCAACTACGCGAAGGAAATGGTCATCCTGGCCACGGTGCGGCAGGAAAACCGCGAGGAGATCGTGGGGCTGGGGCAGTACGCCGTAGACGAGCCGACCCACACAGCCGAAGCCGCCTTCCTGGTGCGGGACGACTACCAGAACCGCGGCGTGGGCGGGGAGCTGGTGGCTTACCTGATCTGGCTGGCCAGGAAGCAGGGCCTGCTGGGGCTGTCCGCCGAAACCCTGAAGGACAATACCCCCATGGTGCACCTGTTTCAGAAGCATGGCTTCACCGTGGACTACAGCGACCAGGAAGTGTACGTGATGTCGGTGGGGTTTTAGGGGCGGGAAAATGAATTCACCACAGAGACGCAGAGAACACAGAGAAAGAAGTATGAAGTGATAAGTATTAAGTGTTAAGGGTTAAGTAGCGCCCTGCCCTTGCGGGTTGGAGAGCGTTGCGTCAGGTCTTAGACGGTGTTGTGTTTGCACCGGCGTGACCCGACGCTTGATCCCCGCTTTCAGTGTCATCGCGAGGCGGGTTTTTCAGCGCCGAAGCAAATTCCCGGAGTGTACCGCTGAGGTCTATCGTAGGGTGGACCAAGCGGCGGAGCACTCAGCCCATCCTTCGTCGAATATAAGCCCCGCCGCGCAGTCCGCCGTGTTTTTTCTCCCCCAGAAATATGAGGCACCCATGTCCCTGGACGACTTTCAGCGCGAACGCGAGCGCCTGAACGACCTGGTGATGAAGTACGCCGGGCAGTCCATCAAGCGCTTCTGGAGCCTGGACGGGCAGGTGTACCGCGACGGCGCTCTGCCGGCCCGCACCAAGGAACTCCTGGGGCTGGTCGCGTCCCTGGCGCTGCGCTGCGACGACTGCGTCAAATACCATGTTATTCAATGCTTTGAAACCGGAATCACAAACGAAGAGTTTGCTGAGGCGATGGCGGTGGGGCTGATCGTCGGCGGATCCATCACCATCCCCCACCTGCGCCGCGCCTTTGAAGCCTGGGACGAGCTGCAAACCCGCCGCGCCCAACAGACCGTCTGAAGAAAAATTCACCACAGAGACACAGAGACCACAGAGAAAAGAAGTATAAAGTAATAAGTATTAAAGGCTAAGCAAAAGAGAGTAGCGTCCCGCCTTTAATAGATGAGGTGTAGGGGCGATGCATTTGCCCTCGGATTAATTGCAGAACCCGCTTAGGGCAGATAGCCATTATGCAAAGATGAACTCCGAACCCCCCTCGCAAATGCTTCGCCCTTGACCAGCAACCAACAACCAGCAACCAGCAGCCAAAAATGCCCGACCCCTCCTTTTTTCAATCCGGCCTGTTCACCTGGGTGATCCTGCCGGCCTTGATTTTCCTGGCCCGCATCGTGGACGTGTCCATCGGCACGGTGCGCGTCATCGCCATCGCCAAGGGGATGCGCAAGCTGGCGCCGCTCCTGGGCTTCTTCGAAGTCCTGATCTGGCTGATGGCCATCGGGCAGATCATGCAGAACCTGACCAACTGGCTCTGCTACGCGGCCTACGGCGGGGGCTTCGCGGCGGGTAATTACGTGGGCATGTGGCTGGAAAGCCGCCTGGCGCTGGGCACCGTCATCGTGCGGGTCATCACGGGGCAGGATTCGGAATCGTTGGCGCAGGCGCTGCGGGCCCACGGCTACGGCTTCACCTCCGTGGAAGCGACGGGCAACGACGGCCCCGCGCGGATCATCTTCATGGTGGTGTCGCGCCAGAGCCTGCCGCGGCTGCTGGATCTGATCAAACAGTCCCAACCCAACGCCTTCTATTCCATCGAAGACGTGCGCTACGCGCAGGAAGGGAATGCTCCGCTGCGCCGGCCGCTGGTGGCCAATGGGTCGCGGCCCTGGTTTCCGGGCTTCCTGCGGCAGTTCCGGCAGGGGGGGTAAAAAGGGGGTTGGAATTGGATGATTCAGTATGCGTTTGGGAAGCGGGAGAGAGGCACAAGTACAGAAGATGGTGATTCTCAGATAATTCAAAGATCAAGCCGTCAGCTGACGGATTAAAGATCAACTATAACAGTCTGCCGGTGGCAGGCTGGGGGGAGCCCCGTTTATGGGGCTTTTTTTCTATCCGTAGCCCAGTCGTTTCCCGCCACGAAGAGGTCACTGCGTGAAAAGGACCACTGCGGGAGATGGCTGGGCGGGGGTGGAGATTGCTTCGTCATCCCGACCTGCGGTCGGGATTCCTCGCAATGCCACTACCCGCACGAGGGTAGGTCAGACATTCCTGTCTGACATGCGTTCCCCACCGACCGGCAGGAATGCCTATCCTACTGACAGACAAGAATGTCTGTCCTACCCTCCTGTTTTCTTTATACTTTATACTTTAGACTTTAGACTTTCTTTTTCATCCTTCCCTTCCCACCCCTTCCCCGCGGCTACGTATCACAGAAGTGGAGGATCCTGCCGTGATTTGCACCCCTGTGATATGCGAGTGGAACCATGCCATACCGTTATGATATTCATCCTGATACCGATGCCCTGATCGTGGTGGACGTGCAGCCGGATTTCATGCCCGGCGGCCCCCTGGCCGTGCCCGACGGCGACGCCGTCATCCCCATTATCAACCGGCTGATCCCGGCCTTCGATAAAATTTATTACACCCGCGACTGGCACCCTTACAACCACATCAGCTTCAGCGAATTCCCGGAATACCGCGACGGGTCCTGGCCGCCGCACTGCCTCGCCGATTCCCCCGGCGCGCACCTGCACGAGGACCTGATCATCGCCCCGGATGACGACCCCCAGATCATCAGCAAGGGCACCGACCCGGAGCGGGAGGCGTACAGCGGCTTCGAAGGCACCGACCTGGACCGCCGCCTGCGCCTGGCCGGAGTCCGGCGGGTGTTCGTGGCTGGCCTGGCCACCGACTACTGCGTCAAGAACACGGTGCTGGACGCCTTGAAGCGCGGCTTCCAGGCGGTGGTGGTGGAAGACGCCACCCGCGGCGTCAACCAGCCCGCCGGCAACGTCGCCCAGGCCCTGGACGAGATGGTGCAGCAGGGCGCGGAAGTGATCACGGCGAAGCAACTGGTGACCGCCCCCCGGGAACTGACGCCTCTATGAGCGACCCGGCCGATCCCCGCGATCCCGAACCCCGGGAAGGCCGCTCCTGCCTGTGGCACTGGGTCCACCGCCGCGGCCTGGCCCTGCTGACCGACTGGTACGAGTTCACCATGATGGGCGGCTACCACGCCACCGGGCGGGGCCAGGAGCGCGCCTGCTTCGAATACTTCTTCCGCGACCTCCCGCCGCACAACGGCTACGCCGTCCTGGCGGGGTTGGAGCCCTTCCTGGAATTTTACCAGCACCTGGCCTTTACGCCTGAGGATATTGACTATCTCCGTTCCGCCAACCTCTTCAGCCCGGAGTTCCTCCAGTCGCTGGCCGAGTTCCGCCCTGCCTGCGACGTGTGGGCCATCCCCGAAGGCAGCGCCGTGTTTCCCTACGAACCCATCGTGCGGGTGGAAGGCCCGCTGTTCGAGGCGCAACTGCTGGAAACCTTCCTGCTGAACGCGCTGAACTACCCCACGCTGGTGGCCACCAAGGCGGCGCGCATCTGCCAGGTGGCCGCGCCCGACCCCGTGGTCGAGTTCGGCTTGCGCCGCGCCCAGGGGCCCGACGGGGGGCTGGCCGGGTCGCGGGCGGCCTACCTCGGCGGCTGCGTGGGGACGTCCAACGTGCTGGCGGGGCGGGAATACGGCATTCCGGTCCGGGGCACCCAGGCCCATAGTTGGGTCATGAGCTTCCCGTCCGAGCTGGAGGCCTTCCGCGCTTATGTCGAAGTCTACCCCCATAATCCCATTTTGCTGGTGGACACCTATAACACCCTGGAAAGCGGCGTGCCCAATGCCCTGCGGGTGTTCACCGAGATGCGCCAGGCGGGCCGGCCGCAGCGCGCCGCCATCCGCCTGGATTCGGGCGACCTGGCCCGGCTGTCCAAGGCCGCCTGGGAGAAGTTCACACAGGCGGGCTTCGAGGATCCCCTGATCGTCGCTTCCAACGAGCTGGACGAGGACCTGATCGCCGACCTGAAGCGCCAGGGGGCCCGGATCAATTCCTGGGGAGTGGGCACCAACCTGATCACCTCGAAGGAGGCGCCGGCCCTGTCGGGGGTATACAAGCTGGTGGCGCTGGAGCGGGAGGGCCGCTGGGAACCGCGCCTGAAGCTCTCCTCCAACCCGGCCAAGACCACCGATCCCGGCCCCAAGCGCCCGGTGCGGCTCTACGACGACCGGGATCGCCCCGCCGGCGACCTGCTCCTGCTGCCCGAGGAGACCCTGGATGACAGTCCCCCGGCGGGCGTGGACCGGCAGCGGTTTTACCGCAAATACCAATGGCAACACATTACCCGCCGCGAAGAGCTGGCTCGCCGGGTGTTCCACCACGGCCGGCGGGTGACACCGGAGGCGCCGCTGGAGGAGATCCGCCGGCACGCCCGGAGCCAGGTGGAATCCCTGCCGGACGAATTGAAGCGCCTGCGCAACCCGGAAATTTACCCCGTGGCCCTGTCTCCCCGGCTGGCCATATTGAAGGAAGACCTGCTGCGCCGCCTGTAGTCCGCCCTGCGCTGCCCCCGCCTGGTACCTCCCCGCTTTCGATGATGGCCATCATGGAGCTTGACATTGTCCTGCTTTTTTCTTACATTTAATGGATTTCAAGGTCTAAACTTAGCGGGGAATACTGTGAAACTTCGCGTTCTGGTTCTTCTGGCCGTCATCGCGCTGGCCGGCTGCGCCGAGCGGCAGGACGCCAATCTGACGGGCAACGTTCTGGTCAACCTGGGGAGCGTCCCGGCGCGGGGCGTGGCCCTGGACGTGGACGTGCAGGGCAACCTGGCTTACCTGGCCGACCGGCCCTACGGCATCGGCATCTACGACCTGTCCAATCCCGCCGCTCCGGCGCTAGTGGATTCCATCGTCATGCCCCTGCCCTACGTTTACGCGGACGGCATCACCCTGGAAAGCTCGGGGTTGCTGGCCCTGCTCCATACGGAAAATCCCATCCAGGTGTACAGCTTCCAGACCGGGGGCGTGCTCTTCCTGCCGCCCAGCTCTTCGGGCATCTACGAATCGGAAGCCCACTACTCCCAGGATATCCTGACCCTGGCCTACAGCGACCGGGGCGCGGCGGACGGTTTTACCTTTGTGAAATACCAGAACACCGGCGGCGACACCCTGCAGTTCGGCAGTTCGCTCTTCAGCACCCGCTATGTGGCGTCCACCTACGGCTTCGCCCTGGGCGCCAATGACGTCGCCTTCGTGACCCTGGACCTGGAAGGCTTCGTCTCCCTGGACTTGAGCATCTCCGGCTTCGCCGGCGTGCTGACGGTGATGAACCTGCCCGGGCGGGTGCGCGACGCGGCCCTGTCCGGCAGCGTCCTCTGCCTGGCGGCCGGGTATGAAGGGTTGCATACCGTGGAAGTGACCGATCCCGCCAATCCCATTTACCTGGGGTCGCTGCGGATCGAGAATTCCCGCGACATCGAGCGGGTGATCGTGGCCGACGGCCGCGCCTACCTGCTGGACGCCCTGGACGGCGTCTTCGCGGTGGATATCACCAATCCCACCAATCCGGAATTGATCGGCACTCTGCTGACCGCCAATCCCAATCAGTTCACCGTGGCCGGCGACCTGGTGCTGGTGGCGGATGACGACATGGGCCTGGTGGTGGGGCAGATTCTGTTTTAGCTGTCGGCCACTGGCCTAAGGCTTTAACCGTAGCGGGCGGGGACATGCCCCGCCCCTGCGCGCCAACCGCATCTCTCATCTATCTTCACGCATGCCCAAGAAAAAAACGAATAACCCGGAAACGCTGGTCATCGGCGCGGGCGAACTGGGGCTGGCGGATTTCATCGCCGTGGCCTGCCACGGCCGCCCGGTGAGCTTCGCGCCGGAAGTGTCCCGCCGGGTGGACGGGGGGCGCGAGTACGTCGAGAGTGCGGTGGCCTGGGCCACCGGGGAAGCCCCGCCGCCGGACGGCACGACGGCGGAGGATTTTTACATCTACGGCATTACCACCGGCTTGGGCGAATTCAAGCGGGTGATCCTGCGCAGCGAAGAGGAAGCCCACCAGCTCCAGATCAACCTGCTGCGCAGCCACGCCTGCGGTGTGGGCCCGGCGCTGCCGGAGTCCGTGGCCCGCGGCGCCATGCTTATGCGCCTGCAGACCTTTTCCCAGGGGCATTCCGGGGTGCGCTTCGCCCTGCTGGAGAAGATCGCCGAATTTCTGAACCGGGGCTTTCACCCGGTCATCCCGGCGCAGGGATCGGTGGGCTCGTCCGGCGACCTGTGCCCCCTGGCGCACCTGTTCCTGCCCTTCATCGGGGAGGGTCGGCTGCGCTGGGAAGGGGGCCGAGACCGCTTCGGCAAGGTGGATTTCGAGGCGGCGGAGCTGATCCAGGCCGGGGTAATGGCGCCCTACCCCCTGACCTTCAAGGAGGGGGTGGCCCTGATCAACGGGACCGCCATCAGCACGGCCCTGGGCCTGCTGGCGCTGCACGACGCCCTGAACCTGATGGCCGCGGCCAACGCCGCCGGCAGTCTGACCCTGGAAGCCATGCGCGGGCGCAGCCGCGCCTTCGAAGATCCCCTGCACCGCCTCCGGCGCCATCCCGGGCAGATCAAGTGCGCCGCCCAGGTCCGCTCCCTGGTGGAAGGATCCACCCTGTTGGACGGCAATTCCCAACTGCAGGACGCCTACAGCCTGCGTGCCCTCCCCCAGGTGCACGGCGCCAGTTGGGAAGCCCTGGAACACGTCCGCCGCATCCTGGAACGGGAGCTGAACGCGGTCACCGACAACCCGCTGTTCTTCTACCACCACGCGCCTATGGACGGCCGGGAACACCTGAAGCACTATTCGGGGGCCAACTTCCACGGCCAGCCGGTCGCCCTGGCCATGGATTACCTGGCCCTGGCCTGCGCCGAACTGGCCGACATCTCCGAGCGCCGCACCCAGATGCTCCTGGATCACCACCACAATGAGGGGCTGCCGGCCTGCCTGACGGACTCCCCGGGGCTGAATTCCGGCTACATGATCGCGCAGTATACCGCCGCCGCCCTGGTCAGCGAGAACAAGGTGCTGTGCCACCCGGCCTCCTGCGACAACATCCCCACTTCGGCCAATGCCGAAGACCACAATTCCATGGCCCCCATCGCCGCCCGCCAGGCTGGGGAGGTGGTGAACAACGCCCTGAACGTCGTGGCCATTGAAATGCTGTGCGCGGCCCAGGGGCTGGATTTCCGCCTGCGGCGGGGGGAGGGCCGCCCCGGCCGGGGCACCCGGGCCCTCTACGACGCCCTGCGCGCCCGAGTCCCTCACTTGGAAGACGACCGCTCTTTAAGCCCGGAGATTCAGCGGGTGGCCCAGATGATCCGGGCGGGGGAATTTACCCTGGGGGCGGGCGACGTCCCCGGCGAAGCCTGATCCGCGATTTCACTCGGAGCGAAGCCTGATGGCTCAAATTTGCGCCCTGTTGTTCGATCTGGACAACACCCTGGTAGACTTCATGAAGATGAAGCAGCAGGCGGTGGACGCCGCCGTGCTGTCCATGATAGATTCCGGCCTGGACGTTCCCCCCGCCGAAGCCAAGCGGCGCGTCTGGGCCATTTACGAACAGGAAGGGATTGAATTCCAGGAAGTCTTCGACCATTTCCTGAAGGATCACTACGGGGTCATCAATTTCAAAATGCTGGCGGCGGGGATCATCGCCTACCGCCGGGCGCGGGAAGCCGCCATGGTGGTCTACCCCCACGTCCGTTCCACCTTAATCGAGCTGATGCGCCGGGGGTACCGCCTGGCGGTCATCTCGGACGCTCCCGCCAAGCAGGCCTGGCTGCGCCTGTGCGCCCTGGAGATTCACCATTTCTTCGAAGCCGTCATCACCTTCGAAGACACCGGCGTGCGCAAGCCCGACCCCCGGCCGTTCAAGATGGTGATGCAGGCCATGGGCATCCAGCCGGACCAGGCGCTGATGATCGGCGACTGGCCGGAACGCGACATGGTGGGGGCCAAGGCCGTGGGCCTCCGCACCGTCTTCGCCCGCTACGGCGACGCCTTCCACGTGACCCATTCGGGCGCCGACCGGGACATTGACGACATCCAGGAGATTCTGGAGCTGCTGGAAGACCCGGAATTCAACCGGTAGGTCAGCCATTCCTGTCTGATGAAAAATTTGCCTCCAGGTGACAGACTGGAATGTCTATTCTGCGACCATTTCCATAACTTTTATCCCACCCCACCCCATGAAGAAAATCGCCACCGCCGAAGAGATGCGCCGCCTGGACCAGGCCGCCATCGAAGAGACCGGCATCCCCGGCCTGGTTCTGATGGAGAACGCCTCCTGGGGCATCCTGCGCACGATCCGGGAGATGATCGGCCCGGAGCTGGCCGGGCGCCGCATTCTGATCGCCTGCGGCAAGGGCAACAACGGCGGCGACGGCTACGCGGTGGCGCGCCACCTGTTGAACCGCAAGGCCGACGTGCGGGTGCTGACCGCCGGCCCGGTCGAAGAGCTGAAGGGCGACGCCCTGACCAACGCCCGCATCTTCCAGAACATGGGGGGATCGGTCACCGAAGTGAAGATGCACGGGCCAATGCCCGGTCCGCCCCCCGGCGAATTGATCGTGGACGCCCTGCTGGGCACCGGCGTGCAGGGCGCGGCCAAGGGCCTGGTCGCCCGGATGATTGACTGGATCAACGCCCGTCCCGAGCCGGTGCTGGCGGTGGACATTCCTTCCGGGGTGGACAGCGACACCGGGCAGGTGCACGGTCCGGCCGTGCGTGCCGAATGCACCGTCACCATGGGGATGCGCAAGCGCGGCCTGGTGCTGCCTCCAGGGCGGGAACTGGCCGGCCGGGTAAGCGTGGCCAACATTTCCCTGCCTCCGGGCATCTGGGCGGGCACCCAGATCCCCTTTCACCTGCTGGAGAAGAAGGACATTCCGGCCATGCTGCCCCGCCGGGCGCGCACCGCGCACAAGGGCGACTGTGGGCGGGCCTTCGTCCTGGCCGGATCACCGGGGATGACCGGCGCGGCGGCGCTCTGTTCCCAGGCCACCCTGCGCATCGGGGCGGGGCTGGTGATCCTGGGCATCCCCGCGTCGCTGAATCCCATTCTGGAAGCCAAACTGACGGAAGTCATAACCCGGCGCCTGGCGGAAAACCGCGAAGGCTGCCTGAGCCCGGACGCCATGCCGGTCCTGGAAGACCTGGTCTCCTGGGCCGACGTGGTGGGGGTGGGGCCGGGCCTGTCCCAGCACCCGGACACGGAGCAGACCGTGCGCATGCTGTTGGGGAGCATCAAGAAGCCGCTGGTGATTGACGCCGACGGCCTGAACGTGATGGGCATGGAGAGCGAGTTCGCCGGGATGCTGCCGCCGGGGTCCATCCTGACCCCCCACCCGGGCGAATTCTCCCGCCTGACCGGCATGCCGGTGGAGGAAATCCTCACCCACCGCGTGGACCTGGCCCGGCGCAAGGCGGCCGACTGGGGCGCGGTCCTGGTGCTGAAGGGATCGCCCACCATCATCGCCGACCCGGGCGGCGCGGCCTACTGCAACCCGACCGGCGGTCCCGTATTGGCCACCGGGGGGTCCGGCGACGTGCTGACCGGCATGATCCTGGGGCTGCTGGCCCAGGGGTGTCCGCCCCTGCACGCGGCCTGCGCCGGAGTGTTCCTGCACGGGCTGGCCGGCGACCTGGCGGCCCGGGAGATCGGCGTGGCCGCCACCGTGGCCGGCGACCTGGACCGCTTCATCCCCCGGGCCGTGCGGGAAGTCTGGCCGGAGGCGTGATGCTGTTCGGGCCTCCCCGGGCGCCGTGCCGCCTGTCCCCCCTGCGCTTGTGGGCGCCCCCGCTGTTCTGGCTGCTGGTGATCTTCGCCCTGTCGGCCTACCCCCGGGCCCTGATCCCCCAGGGCAAGTACTTCTCCTGGGACAAACTGGCGCACCTGGCCGAATACGGCGTGGCGGGATACCTGATTGCCCGGGCCCTGTTCTTTTCCGGGAAACCATTCCTGCGCCGGCACTACGCCTGGATCACCATCCTGTCCGGCCTGGCCTACGCCATCAGCGATGAGGCGCACCAGTACTTCGTGGGAGGCCGCAACGCTTCGACCTACGACGTCGTGGCCGACCTGATCGGAGTCATCCTGGGCCGCTGGCTCTTCGCCCTCCTGCTGTTTCGGCAGGCGGCGAAAAGAACGGTGGATCAACCCTCTTCCGGCCGGGGTTTAACCAAGAAAGTGTAATCCCCTTCATTCCCCATTTGCATAAGGAGGTTCACCCATGGCACGTTCCCTGAACAAGGTGTTGCTGATCGGCAACCTGGGAAAAGACCCGGAGCTGCGCTCCACCGCGTCCGGGCAGCATGTCACTACCTTCACCCTGGCCACCAACCGCCGCTGGAAGGACAAGAACGGCGAATGGCAGGAAGAGACCCAATGGCACAACATCGTGGCCTGGGCCCAGCAGGCGGAATTCATAGCCAACTATTTGAAGAAAGGCTCCAAGCTGTACGTGGAAGGCCGGCTGACGTCCCGATCCTGGGACGACCAGAATGGCCAGAAGCGTTATATCACGGAGGTGGTGTTGGAGAGCATGGTGCCGCTGGATCCGGCGCCCGAAGGCGCCCGCGGCGGCATGCGCCGGGAACCGGTGCCTCCGCCGGAAATGCCGGAAGACGTCCAGGACGAGGACGTCCCCTTCTGAACGCCGCCCCGATGACAGGGTGGATATAATGCCTCGCCCGGCAGGTCAGACACTTGTCCGTCCCCCGGCGGATTCCTGTCTGACATGAATTTCCCTCTCCGACAGGCAGGAAGGCCTGTCCCACCCAAATTCTCCGGATCCGGGCCGGACTGCCGTGTGACCGGCGTCCGGCCCGGTTTGTTCGTATATCTGGATATACCCTGCAATAACCAAAGTATCTTTCATGCTGACCCTGCCGCACCAGTTTTTTCTGACCGCTGAACGCTATGCCAACAAGCCGGCTCTGCGCTGGAAATCGGGCGACGAGTACCGGGATTTGACCTACGCCCAGGTCGCCCAGGCGGTGCGGGCGGTGGCGGCGGCCTTCCTGCAGGCGGGACTCCGGCCCCACGACCGGGTGGCGCTGCTGTCGGAAAACCGGCCGGAATGGGTCATGGCGGACCTGGGCATTATGCTGGCCGGGGGCGTCGTGGTGCCCATTCACACCACCTTCAGCGCCCGGCTGGCCGCCGCGGTCCTGGCCGATTCGGGGAGCCGCTTCCTGGTGGCTTCGTCCGCCGACCAACTGGACAAGGTGGCCGCCCTGCGGGAGGAGCTGCCGCACCTGGAGAAGGTCATATCCCTGGAACTCTGCCCTCCCTCCCTGCCCGCGAACTTCTGCCGCACCTGGGACGACTTCCTGGAGCAGGGCCGCCGCTCGGGAATCCATTCTTTTCCCCGGGTCAACCCCCGCGACGTCTGCAGCATCCTGTACACCTCCGGCACCACCGGCGAACCCAAGGGCGTGACTCTGACCCACGACAACTTCCAGGCCAACGCCCACGCCGCGCTGCAGGCCATCCCCATGAACGATCGGGACGTGCTGCTCTCCTTCCTGCCCCTGTCGCACGTGTTCGAACGCCTGGGAGGGTACTACGCCCCGGTGGTGGGTGCGGGCGGCACGGTGGCCTTCGCCCGCAGCGTGAAGGATCTGGCCAAGAACCTGCTGGAGGTGCGTCCCACCATCCTGATCGCCGTCCCCCGCCTGTTCGAAAAGATCCACGAAACCGCCTGGCAGACCGCCCGCAGCAAGGGCAGCCTGGCCCTGAAGCTGTTCCGCTGGGCCTTCCGGCAGCGGCCGGGGACGCCGGGGCACTTTCTGGCCGACCGGCTGGTGTTCCGCCGCCTGCGCGCCCGGTTCGGGGGGAGGCTGCGCTTCGCCATCTCCGGGGGCGCGGCCCTGAGCCCGGAACTGGCCCACTTCTTCGCCCGGGCCGGCATTCCCATCCTGGAAGGTTACGGCATGACCGAGACTTCCCCCGTCATCAGCGTCAACCGGGTGGATCGCAACAAGGTGGGCACGGTGGGCCTGCCGCTGGAGGGGGTGAAGGTGCGCCTCGCCGGCGACGGGGAGATCCTGATCCAGGGACCCAACCTCACGCCCGGCTACTGGGGCAAACCGGAGGCTACCCGCGAGCTGATTGACCGGGAAGGCTGGCTGCACACCGGCGATCTGGGCTTCCTGGACGACGACGGCTTCCTGACCATCAGCGGGCGCAAGAAGGAGATCCTGGTCACCGCCGCCGGGAAAAACGTCTGGCCCGATCCGATCGAGCGCAAACTGGAGATATCTCCCTTCATCGCCCAGTCCATGGTGGTGGGGGATGGACAGATTCAGTTGGGCGCCCTGATCGTGCCGGAATGGGAAGCCCTGGAACCGGCTCTGCGCGAACTGGGCCTGGACCCTTCCGCCCGGGAAACAGCCCTGGCCGACGCCCGCGTCCGGGAGCTGTTCCGCCGCGAAATTGACCAGACCACCGCCGACGTGGCCGAATACGAAAGGATCGCCCGGTTCGCGCTGCTCCCGCGGGAATTCTCCCAGGACCGGGAAGAAATCACCCCCACCATGAAGAAGAGCCGCAAGGTGATCGCGGAGCATTTCCGGCAGGATATCGAATCCCTCTACCCCGCGCGTAAAATCCCCCACTGAAATCCATCCGAATAACACCCCCATGGAGGCCCTCCGGGAAGCGGCTATTCCAAACGTTTTCCATGGGCAAAGAACAGGCTCGAATATTCTATCCCGCTCTGGCCCTGCCCTCTGCGGCCGGCAGCAATTGCTAAATATTTCACCTTTTTGGAGATTCCTGTTGACATCGCCGAAATAAATGCTTATCTTAAAGGTTGGAATTTCTCTGTCCCCCGCGAATCTGAAGCTCGCCGGACCGATTGATAGAGAGGAGTCCCGCCATGCCCCATGTCCGAATCGTTCAGCAGCCGGTCTGATCCGCCTGCTTTTTGTTTTTTTAGTCCGCCGGTTTCCTTGTGCCTTCCACACCACACCATAGATCTGTCAGCGCCGAATTCATCAAGCGAGAGAAAGCCACATGATGATCTCAAGATTTTTTTCCGGCCGCCGGGGCGCGATTTTGGTCACCGCCGCCCTGTGCCTGGCTCTCCCGGGACTGGCGAACGCGGTAACCTACACGTTCGACCAATCCTGGGGTGCGCCCGGTTTCACCCTGGTGCAGCAGGACGCCGCCGGGGCCGAAGTCAATTTCAGCGTCCCTTACATGGAGCTGGTGGACGTGAGCATCAACGGGGAAGCCATGACGGAAATCGTCATCCCCGGGGTGCAACTGCCCAACGAGGCGGGGTCACCCAACCTGCCCGTGGCCAGCCGCTACCTGGCCCTGCCCCAGGGGGCTTACGCCGAATTGCGGGTGATTGAATACCGCAGCGAAGTTTACCACAACGTCAACGTCGCCCCCGCC
>QZKQ01000054.1 GCA_003599535.1 Candidatus Zixiibacteriota bacterium
GACAACGGCGCGTTCCTGGCCTGGGCCCCCCTGGACACCGCCGGGGAGCGGTTCGCCTTTCAGGCGGTGGCGCCGTCGGGGGATACCCTGTGGCGTGAACTGCCCCTGCGCCTGCCCCAGTCAGCGCCGGGTCCGGCCTGCCCGGCCCCGCCCCATCCCCGGAATTGCCGGCTGCCTGCCCGTATCACCTTTACGCTGGATCACACCGTCCTGCGCACCGGCCCCGAGCAGGCATACGCCCTGTTCCCTCCGTCCGGCACCGTGGCCTGGGCGGATACCTTCATACCGCCCTACTACCGGGTGCGCCTGGAACCGGGCCACAGCCTGTGGGTGGAAGAAAAGTTCGTGGCGCTGGACACGTTGCACTGCGACCCGCCCCGCGGCGCGGTGAGCCGGGTGCGGGTGACAGGCGGCGATCCCTGGGTTACGGTGGCCGTCGGCCTGGACCAACCGCTGCTTTTTTCCCTGGAAGAGGGGGACGATCCCGGCGAGCTGGTTCTGGACCTGTTCGGAGCCCAGTCGCGCCTCGGCCGCGTGGATTACGCTTCCGGCGACCCACTGGTGCGGGAGATCCGCTGGGAGCAGATCCGCGACGGGGTCCTGCGCCTGGAGATTTTCCTTAACGCTCCGCTGTGGGGCTACGGCGCCGTCTGGGAAAAAGGGAGCCTGGCGCTGAAAATCCGCCGCCCGCCCGAGATTCAGGCCCGGGCGCTGCAGGACCGGATCATCGTCCTGGACCCCGGCCACGGTGGCGCGCAGCCGGGCGCGGTGGGCCCCACCCGTCTGGCGGAAAAGGAACCCAACCTGAAGCTGGCCCTGGCGCTGAAGGACTATCTGGAGCGCAAGGGCGCCCGGGTGTTTCTGACCCGCACCGGCGACACGGCCCTGGATCTGTACGCCCGGGTGGATTCCGCCGTGGCCTGGAACGCGGAAATTTTGTTGTCCCTGCACAACAATGCCCTGTCCGACGGCGTAAATCCCTTTATGAACCACGGCTCCGCGGTGTACTACTTTCAACCGCAGAGCCTGGAGCTGGCCCGCACCCTGCACCGCTACCTGTTGGCCGCGACAGACCTGCCGGACCATGGGTTCTACTATCAGAACCTGGCCCTGGCGCGGCCCACGGAGATGTTGGCGGCGCTGATCGAATGCGCCTTCATGATGTACCCGGAAGAAGAGATGTTGCTGCGGGACGACGAGTTCCTGCGGCGCACCGCCGCCGGCCTGGCCCAGGGGTTGGAAGCCTTCCTGGCCGCCGGCAGAACAGACCCGCACTGAAATCTCGGTACTGCACCGGACCGGCGCTGCGACAACCGCAGCGCGTAACGTTACTCAACCCGTGACTCACTATGGCCAAATTCATCTACATGTCCCGCGAGGGCATTGACAAACTTCGGAACGAACTTAGACGCCTGGTGGAGGTGGAGCAACCTCTCCTGTCCCAGAAGATGGCGACCGCGCGGGAATACGGCGACATCGCCGAGAACGCCGAGTACGATGTGGCCCGCGAGGAGATGGATCACCTGCAGCGGCGCATCGCCCGGCTGCAGGAGACCCTGTCGCGCGCCCAGCTCTTCGACCCCACCGGCTTGAATCCCGAGGAAGTCACCCTGCTGTCCACCGTAGAACTGCAGGACCTGAAGAAACCCCGCAAGGTGACCTACACCCTGGTGTCGCCCGAAGAGGTGGACGTGGACAAGCACCGCATCTCGGTGCAATCCCCCGTGGGGCAGGCCCTGATCGGCAAAAAGGCCGGGGACAAAGTAACCGTGGAAGTGCCGGCCGGCGTGCTCGAGTTCCATATCATTTCCGTCAAGAGGGAGTGAAAGACCCATGACCACCGCCGAGTTCCCCCCTCCCCCGACCAAACCCCCGGTCAAGAAGCTGTACCGCTCCCGGCAGCAGCGCATGATCGCGGGCGTCTGCGGAGGCCTGGCGGAATACTTCAACGTGGATGTGACCGTAGTCCGGCTGCTGTGGGTGGTGATCACCCTGTTCGGTGGAGCCGGACTACTGGCCTATCTGATCCTCTGGCTGGTCGTGCCTCCCGAGCCCGATTCTCGGGATGCGATCGCCCCGGCCCCGCGATCCGGATCCACCGCTCTGGGGGTGATCCTGGTTCTGGCCGGGCTGTTGCTTCTGGCCGCCTGGCCGGGCTGGTGGATCGCCCTGATCCCCGGAGCCACCATCGCCCTGGTCATCCCCGGGGTGGTCCTGGCCCTGGGCCTGGGCCTGCTGCTGGGCTGGCTGTTGACCCGCCCGCGATCCGAATCCGTCGCGGCCCCAGTGGAACGCGCCAATCCCGAAGAACGGCCCCGCAAGCTCTACCGCTCCCGCAGCAACCGGGTCCTGTCAGGGGTCGCCGGAGGGATGGGCGAATACTTTAACCTGGACCCCACCATCATCCGGGTGCTGTGGGTCATCTTCGCCGTCACTTCCCTGGGCGCGGCCGTGCTGCTGTACATCATCCTGATCCTGGTTGTCCCCGAAGAACCGCTCTACTGACGCCATGCCCCGGTACCGACGATCCGCCCTGGCGGGCCTGTTCCTGCTGCTGGCCGGCGCCCTGATGCTGCTGGACCGGCGCTACCCCGACTTCCTCACCCCCGGCACCCTGATCCTGGCCCTGGGAGTCGCCCTCTCTTACCGGGGGCTGGCGCGGGACCGGTCCACCCTGTTTCCCGGCGTGTTCCTGGTCCTAGCCGGCCTGGCCTGGATGCTCCACCGGGTGGGAATCATCGAGGTCTCCGGCTGGCAATTCTGGCCCCTGCTGGTCGTGATCCTGGGCATCTCCTTCGTCGTCCTGTCGGCCATTGACCCCGACCGCCGGGGAACTCTGGCGGCGGGAGCCATCCTGATCGCCACCGGCCTGACCTTCCTCTACTTCCGCCGGTTTTGGGATGAGATCGTCTTTTGGGGGTTGCGGCTCTGGCCCCTCCTTTTGGTCGGGCTGGGCCTGTATCTGATCATCAAAACCGTGCGGCGGTCCCGGCCGCGCCGACCGTAACCTGCGCAGGGGGAAAGGGAAGAGTACATGTTCCGACGAGATCGCGTCATCCTGGTCATCATGGATGGCTTGGGCATATCGCAGATCCCCAACGATGACACCAACGCTTTCAAGCAGGCGCATACGCCGAACCTGGACGACATCTGGCGCTCCTACCCCATGGGCCTGCTGCGCTGTTCGGGGCGGGCCGTGGGCCTGCCTGAAGGGCAGATGGGCAATTCCGAAGTGGGGCACCAGAACATGGGCGCCGGCCGGGTGGTGTACCAGGACATTACCCGCATAGACGTGACCATCGAAAGCGGCGAATTCCGCCGCAACGCAGTCCTGCAGGAGACTCTGGCCTATGCCCGGGAACGCGGCGTCACCCTGCACCTGATCGGGCTGCACAGCGACGGCGGCGTGCACTCCTCCCTGCAGCACCTCTACGCCATCCTGGGCGCGGCCCGGGAAGCCGGTCTGGAGGACGTCGCCATCCACGCCCTGATGGACGGGCGCGACACCCCCCCCACCTCCGGGATTGATTACATCCGCCGCACCCAGACGTTCATCTCGCAAATGGGAGTGGGTCGCCTGGCCACGGTCATGGGGCGCTACTACGGCATGGACCGCGATAACCGCTGGGAACGGGTGCAGTTGGCCTACGACGCCCTGGTGAAGGGCGAGGGGCTGAGGTTTTCAACCCCAGAAGAAGCGGTCGAGTCCAGCTACCGCCGCGGCGTCACCGATGAGTTCATCGTACCCTCGGTAATCGTGGGGCAGGGCGGCCCGTCCGCCACGGTCAAGGACGGCGACGCCGTGATCTTCTTTAACTTCCGCGCCGACCGCGCCCGCGAACTGACCCGCGCTTTCACCGAACCGGGCTTTTCCGCCTTTCCGGTGGTTCCCCTGAAGCTCCGCTACGCCACCATGACGCAGTACCACCAGAGCTTCACCCTGCCGGTGCTGTTCCCGCCGCAGATGCCGGTGCGTATCCTGGGCGAGGTGGTCAGCCAGGCCGGTCTGACCCAGTTGCGCCTGGCCGAGACCGAGAAGTACGCCCACGTCACTTTTTTCCTGAACGGCGGCGAAGAGCGCGTCTTCCCCGGGGAAGACCGCATCCTGGTGCCTTCCCCCAAGGTGCCGACCTACGACCTGCAGCCGGAGATGAGCGCTCCGGAAGTGACCCGCCAGGCGGTGGCGGCGATCGAGAGCGAAAAGTACAACCTGATCGTCATGAACTACGCCAATTGCGACATGGTGGGGCATTCCGGCATCCTGGAAGCGGCGGTCAAGGCGGTGGAAGCGGTGGACCAGGGGGTGGGGCAGGTGCGTCGCGCCGCCTTCGATCACGGCTACGTCATGATTCTTACCGCCGACCACGGCAACTGCGAGATGATGGTGGATCCAGCCACCGGCGGGCCCTTCACCGCTCACACCCTGAATCCGGTGCCCCTGTTTCTCCTGGACGCGGAGGTGCGCCTCCTCCCCCGCCCCGAAGGCCGGCTGTGCGAAATCGCCCCCACCGTGCTGCAGCTCCTGGGCCTGCCCCAGCCGCCGGAAATGGACTGCCAGTCCCTGGTCGCGGAGGGTGAAGAACCGTAGCCACAGATCACACAGATAAACACAGATCTCCGCGCTCTTCGCGTCTTTGCGGTGAATTGTAAACCATGCAAGCTCTCCTGCTCGATAACGGCGCCGCCCGCCTGACCCGGGTGGACGACCCCCGGCCCGCGCCCGGCGAAGCGCTGATCCAGGTGCGCCTGACCGGCCTGTGCCGCACCGACCTGGAGCTGGCCCGGGGGTATATGGACTTTTCCGGCATTCCCGGTCACGAGTTCGTGGGCGAGGTGGTCCAGGTGAATCGCCCGGACGGCTTCCCCGGCGGGGAATGGATGGGACGCCGGGTGGTGGGGGAAATCAACGCCGGTTGCGGGCGGTGCGCCTGGTGCCGCGGCGGCCTGGAACGCCACTGTCCCGACCGCACTGTACTGGGCCTCGCCGGCCGTTCCGGTTCGCTGGCCGAATACCTGACCCTGCCCCTGTCCAACCTGCATCCCGTGCCGGGAGGGGTGAGCGACCGTGCCGCCGTGTTCACCGAACCGCTGGCCGCGGCCCTGGAGATCCTGGAACAGGCCCACGTGCCGCCGGGCGCCCGGGTCCTGGTCGTGGGCGACGGCAAGCTGGGCCTGCTGGCCGCCCGTGTGCTGCAGATCCACGGTTGCGAGCTGCTCTGCCTGGGGTCGCACGAAGCCAAGCTGGATCTGCTGCGGCGCTGGGGCCTGCGGGCGCTGCACCACCAAAACTTCGCCGGGAAACGCGACTTCGACCTGGCGGTGGAAGCCTCCGGATCGCCCGGCGGATTCGAAACCGCCCGGGCGGCCCTGAAGCCGCGCGGCACCCTGGTCCTGAAGAGCACCTATCACGGCGCCCTGACCCTGAACGCCGCTCTCCTGGTGATTGACGAAATCACCGTGCTGGGGTCGCGCTGCGGCCCCTTCGCTCCGGCCCTGCGCCTGCTGGAGGCGGGCCTGGTTGCGGTCGAGGAGTTGGTCAGCGCCGCCTATCCATTGTCCCGGGCGGAGGAGGCCTTCGAGCATGCCGCCCGCCCGGAAGCCTTGAAGGTATTGGTCACCGTTCCCTGATTTCGGCGCATTGCCGGCGGCGCCCGGGATTTCCCTCCCGGCGCCGGGAAAATATGCGTCCCCGGATCTCCCGGTCAACTCCCGGTACCCCGTGAATACGACACCCAATTCCGCCCGCCCTTCGCTCAGCACCGTCGAGGTTTCCATCCCCGGACACCCCTATCCCGTGGTTATCGGGCCCGGGGCTCGCCGGCGGTTCGTCTCCTACCTGGCGCCCTTCCACCTGAACCGCACCGTGTGGATCACCGACCGCAACGTCGCCGGCCTGTGGGGGGACGAAATCCGTTCCCTTTCGGGCACTGCCGCCCCCGATCTCGTCGTGCTGCCGGCGGGCGAAGAGCAGAAACGCCTGGCCACGGTGGAGGACTTGTGCCGCCGCTTCGTCCAACTCGGGGTGGAGCGCCACGACACGCTGGTGGCCTGCGGCGGCGGGGTCATCGGCGACGTGGTGGGCTTCGCCGCGGCCTGTTACCTGCGGGGGGTGAACTTCGTGCAACTGCCCACCACCCTGCTGGCCATGGTGGACTCCTCGGTGGGCGGCAAGACCGGCGTGGACCTGCCCGAAGGCAAGAACCTGGTGGGCGCCTTCCATCAGCCCCGCTTCGTCTTGGCCGACCCCGATTTCCTCGCCACGCTGCCGGAACGCGAGCTGCGTTCGGGGCTGGCGGAAGTGATCAAAACCGCCCTGATATCCGGGCCGAAACTATTCACCGAACTGCGGAGTTTCGTTAAACGACATCCTGACTTGCAAGGACCGGACCTGGCCGGGCTGATCGAGAGCTGCGTGGATTTCAAAGCGGGCGTGGTGGAGAAGGACGAGCGGGAGGGGGGCCTGCGCCGCATCCTGAACTTCGGCCACACCGTGGGGCACGCCCTGGAATGCCTGGGCCAATACCGAACCCTGAAGCACGGGGAGGCGGTGCTCTGGGGCCTGAGCGCGGCCCTGGACCTGTCCGTCCGCCGAGCCGGCCTGGATCCCCGCCTGGAGACCGATATCCAGGCCTTCCTGGCTCCCTTCCTAACCGCCATCCCGCCCCTGGAGTTCGATTCCGGGGAGGTCCTGGACCTGCTGGCCCGGGACAAGAAGGTGCGCCGGAAGGTCGTCCAGTTCGTCCTGCTGCGCGGCGTGGGCCTGCCGGTGGTGACCCCCCTGGCCGACCCGCAGATATTGATCGCGGCCCTGGACCACCTGCGCGACCGCATGCGCGCCGGCGCCGCGCCTGAAGGTGAAGATAGGGAAATCCGAGATTAACCCATGCGCTACTGCCACTGCGACGACCTGCGTTCCGGGATGGTGCTGGCCAAGCCGCTCCATGCCAGCAATGGCGAGCTGCTCCTGGCCCGCGGCTACGAGCTGAACGAGATGCTGATCACCCGCATCCGCCGCATGAGGATCTCCTATGTCTGTGTCGAAGCGGAGGGTACCGAGGAGATCACCATCCCTGACCTGGTACCGGCCCGCACCCTGGGCGCCGCCGGCGATTCCCTGAAAGTAGTCTACGACGAAGTCCTGGCCACCACCCGGCGCCGGGCCCGCGACAGCGTGGAGGACGTGGTCCAGAACCTGCCCTATTCCCGGCTGTCCGTGCCCCTGGTCCAGGTGAAGAAGACGGTCGTGGCCCTGATTGACGACCTGCTCGACAACATGATCCGGCACTGGGACACCATGCCACCGCGCTTCGTCACCGGGGACCACTTCCAGCACGGGGTGGACGTGGCCATCCTCTCGCTCCTGATCGGCATGCACTTCCAGATCCGCAAGGAGCTGCGCTCCCTGGGGCTGGCCGCGCTGCTTCATGACCTGGGCAAGTCGCTCCTGACCAACCTGGAGAACCGCCGCCGCTGCGACCTGACCGCTGAAGAACTGGAACTCTACGCCAAGCATCCCCGTCTGGGAGCCGACATGCTTGCCGGCCTGCCCGACACCCTGTTCATTGAACGGGAATGCGTGCTGCAGCACCACGAGCAGCCGGACGGCAAGGGTTTCCCCCAGGGGCTGAAGAGCGACGGCCGGTCCCCGGCGCGAGAGGACGCCCCGCACGCGGGCGAAATCTACCGCCTGGCGGAAATCATCCACGTGGCCGACGCTTACGCCAACCTGACCAGCGGCGCCTGGCAACCCGTGCCCCGGGCTCCGGAGGAGGCCCTGGCGGAGCTGATCAAGGGGACCCCGGAGCAGTACAATCGCGCCGTGGTCGAGGCGCTGCAGCAGGTCGTGGTGCTCTTTCCCAAGGGGGCCATGGTGCGCCTGCTGGAGCACGAGGGGGGCGCCTGGGCCGGGTACCTGGCGGTGATCGCCGAACCCAACCGCCGGCATCCCCACCGCCCCCAGTTGGTGATCTTCGCCGATCCGGACGGCCGCAAGATCCCCCCGGTGCGCCTGGATCTGGCCGATGACCCCGCCGGCCGCCTCAAGCTGATCCTGTAATCGTCCTGCCAAGGAGACCGCCCATGCCCACCCTGCTGATCCTGAACGGTCCCAACCTGAACCTGCTGGGGACCCGGGAACCGGAAATTTACGGCCGGGACACCCTGGAAGACATCTACCGCGGACTGCGGGAGACCTTTCCCGGGGTCGAATTCCAGACCTTCCAGGCCAACGGCGAAGGGGCGCTGATTGACCGGCTGCACGAAGCCCGCAGCGGAGTGGACGGCGTGGTCTTCAACCCCGGCGCCTACACCCACACCAGTATCGCCCTGTTCGACGCCATCAAGGCGGTGGGGTTGCCGGTCATCGAGGTGCACCTGTCCCTGCCGGAAGCCCGCGAACCGTTCCGCCGCCACTCCTTCATCACCCCCGCCTGCAAGGGGAAAATCGCGGGCCTGGGGCCTCTGGGCTACCGCCTGGCGGCGCAGGCCCTGTTGGATATGTTGGGAGAATCACCGTGATTTCCGCTCTCTGGAGAACCGCATCCGAGGGAGGCGCATGAGCCCGGATATTGCCCATACCCTGCCCGGCGGGCTGGAACGCAACCCGTACACCCTGCAGGTGTACGATCCGGCCCGCGACAAGGAGGCCTGGGACAAGGCCCTGGCCCAGACCTGCAACGCCACCCTGTTCCACCTGCATGAATTCCTGGATTATCATCCCCCGGGCCGGTTTCAGAACCATCACCTGCTCTTCCGCGTGGGCGAAGAGGCCCGAGTGCTCATGACCGGGGCGATCCGCGCCACCGACCGGGGGCCCGCGCTGGTCTCCTATCCCGGCGCTTCCTACGGCGGGCCGGCCTATCCCGCCGGACTCTCCTTCACCCAGGCGCACCACTTGGTCAACCTGCTGCTGCGCCATACCCGGCAGGAAGGTTTCAAAACCGTCACTATCACGCCCACGCCGGCCATTTACAGCGGCTGGCCGGGCGACGTGCTCGAATTCCACTTGTTCAAGTCCGGGTTCCGCTACCTGAGGCGGGAGATCACCCAGGCCATCCCCCTGGATTACCCCGACGGCGATATCTTTTCCACCCTGTGCAACAAGACCCGCACGGCGGTGCGTAAGGCGGTCAAGGAGGGGCTGACGGTGGACCAGGACCTCCCCCTGACCGACGCCAACCTGGAAACCTTCTACCCCCTGTTGTGGGACAACCGCCAGCGCCTGGGCGTGACCCCCACCCACAGCCTGGACGAGCTGAAACGGCTGCGCGACCTGATCCCCGGCAAACTGATGCTGTCCCTGGTGCGCTTCCAGGGCCGGGCGGTGGCCGGCATCCTGAATTTCGGCACCAACGACCGTGTGCTGCTGATCTTCTACGTCTGCCACGACTGGGAGTACCAGGAGCACCGCCCCGTACCGCTGCTGATCTACGACACCATGCAGTGGGCCCACCGCCGGGGGTATCGCTACCTGGACTTCGGCACCTCCACCCTGAACATGGAGCCCAACTGGGGGCTGCTGAAGTTCAAGGAGAATTTCGGCTCGCGCGGCTGGTTCCGGGACACGTTTACCATTGATCTGTAGGCGGTCGGCGGTCGGCTCCCGGCTGTGGGCGATGAATCGCGGAGGGGCGGGGCTTGACCCCGCCCGATGATTCTGGACGCTGATGACGATATGTCGCTCGCCCGGGAATTCATTCCTGGGGGGAGGGAGTGGGACGAAGCCGTAGGGGCAATGCGTCTGCCCGGAAGAGGCCTCCTGCCACATCCCTATCACTGCCTCCATCCATGGCTGCAAAGTTTACCCCGTTCGGCAGAGGCTTTGCCCCGAGACCCGACTGCTCCCGACCCAGGGCAAAGCATCGGCGCGGGCAGAGATACATCGGTCATCTGGATTGGGGCATAATGGAAGCGAGTTCCGGTGGTTTGGTCACGGCCGACGCTTTGCCCCTACCGCCGCGCAGATCGAGGCTGACCGATGATGGCTTTTTTCTTTGCATCTCTGCGTGAAATTAATGGTTATAGACCAAATACTGAACGTAATGCTGTGGTGGCATTTAGGATATCAATTACTTTATGACCATTAATTCCCCTGTCTTCTCGTGAACGTCCTGCTGCTTAATCCTCCCCTGCGGTCCTCCAATCCCGCCGAATCCCTCCCCTTCCCCCTGGGGCTGGGCTACCTGGCCTCTGTGCTGCGGCAAGCGGGCCACGAGGCCTGGATTCTGGACGGCTGCCTGGGGCCGGTGCGGAAGCTTGAGGCGGGACTCTACCACGTGGGGATGACGGCGGCCGAGATGGCCGCGGAGGCCGTCCGCCTGGGCCCCGACCTGGTGGGCATTTCGGTGCCCTTCACCTCGCGAATGGCGGCGGCGCTGGAGTTGGGGCGGGAGGTGCGCCGAGCTCTGCCCGGCGTGCCCCTGGTCGCCGGGGGCATGCACGCCACGGTGGAACCGGGGGAGTTGCTGGCCGCCGGCTTCGACGCCGTGCTCCTGGGGGAAGCGGAAATCAGTTTGCCGTTGTTCCTGGAAGGCCGGTTGAACGACGGAATCGCCCGGGCGCGGGACGGCCGGGTGGTGGAGATCCCCCAGGCCGCCCACCCGCCGGACCTGGACGCTCTTCCCTTCCCCGCCCGCGACCGCCTGGTCCGGGGGAGTTTCGAGGACTACCTGAAGCGCGGCGGGGGCCGCTGGATCCGCCGGGGAGTGCGGGTGGCGTCGCTCATTACCAGCCGGGGATGCCCCTACCGCTGCACTTTCTGCTCCGCCTACCGGGTGACCGGGCGCAAGTACCGCCGCCGGTCCGCCGCCAATGTGCTGGATGAGATCGCCGACCTGACCGCCCACCACCGGGTGGAAGTCCTCGCTTTCGAAGACGATAACCTCACTGCCGACCGGGCCCGCGCCGCCGAGATCTTCGAGGGGATTGCCCGGCGTTTCCCCCGGCTGCAGTGGATGACCCCCAACGGTGTCAGCCTGAAGCACCTGGACCCCGAGCTCCTGGCCCTGATGAAGCGTTCCGGCTGCCGCTCGGTCAACCTGGCCTTCGAATCCGGCGACCCGGAGATGCTGCGGGTGATGCGCAAAGATCTGGACCTGGAGCAGGCCCGCCGGGTCAGGCAGTGGTGCCGGGAAGCCGGCATCGCCGCCAACGGTTACTTCATCATCGGCATGCCGGGGGAGACGCCGGAATCCCTCCGCCGCAGCATGGATTACGCCGTGTCTCTGGACCTGGACGGCCTGGGCGTCTTCATCGCCACCCCGTTCCCCGGCACCGAACTGTACGACCTCTGCCGGGAGAAGGGGTACCTGGTGTCCGCCGGGCAGCGCTTCGAGGCCGATCCCGAGGTGCTGCACCGCCCCCTGATCGAAACCCCCTGGCTGAAGGCCGCCGACCTGCCCGCCTGGCAGGCTGAGTTCGAACGGCGCTTCCGGCACAGCTACTACCGCCGCCGACCCGCCGTCCGGCTGCGCCGCCTGGCCGCCTCCACCCTGCGCCGCCTGGGAGTGCGGGTGTGAACCGCGCGGCCGGAGCCCTCCTCGGGCTGGCGCTGGCCGCCCGTCTGCTGCTGGTTTTCCTGACCGCCCCGGGCCCGGACGCCGGCCCCGTCCCCTACTTCAACGACGAACCCGCCCACTTGAACTACGTGCGCTACCTGGACGCGGCCGGCCGGCTCCCGGTGCAGACCGGAAGCGTGCGGGATCAGTTCGACCAGGCTGAATTCGAGTACTACCAGCCGCCGCTATACTACCTTCTGGCTCAACCCTTGTACGATTTGGGTCGGAGCCTCTTCCCCGCCGGGGGCCTGTACGGTGCGCGCCTGGCTTCAGTCATCCTGTCCCTGGGCGGACTGGCGGTGCTGTACCCGGCGGTGCGCCGCTTCTCCGGCCGCCGCGATCTGGCCGCCATGGTGCTGCTGCTGGGAGCCCTCTCCAGCATTCCCCTGCGCTTCTCCACGCTGGTGACCAACGACAGCCTGCTCTTCGCCCTGGCCTGCCTCTACTTCGCGGTGACCCTGGAAGCGCTGGGCGGCGAGCGGGACTGGCGGCTGGTCGTGACCGGCGCCCTGGCTGCTGCCGCAGGGTTGTGGACCAAGGCCTCCTTCCTGCTGGTGCTGCCCTTCTTCCCCCTGGCCCTTCTGGCCTCCTCTGAATCCCTCCGCTCCCGGGGAATCAAGGCGCTGACGGCCCTGATCCTGCCCCTGGCAGCCATTCTCCCCTGGTACCTGCGCAACCTGGATCTGTACGGCCGGATGCTCCCCCTGTCGGTGGGATTCGGCCCGCCCCAGCCGCTGACCCTGGAGAACGCCCCTGAACGCCTGGGCCTCCTGGCCAACTACTTCACCCGCACCCTGATCTTCCCCTACGACGGCTGGTGGGGCGGTTTCCCCGGGTACCTCGTGTTCCCCCTGGCCGCGCTGGCCTTCGCCGGCTTCGTGATCATGGGCGCCGCGGTGCTGTGGCGGGGCCGCCGCACCGGCTTCTGGATCTTCCTGGGCGCCGGCGCCGCGGTGACGGCCGGGTACCTGGGCGTCAACTGGTGTTACCCCCAGGGCGAGGCGCGTACCTTGATGCCCGCCCTGCCCTTCCTCCTGACCCTGGCGGCGCTGGGCGCCTCCCGGCTGGCCGGGCGCTCCCGGGAGCGCGCCTGGCTGGGGCTGGGGTTGTGGATCGTCCTGCCCTGGGTTACCCTCCTGTTTTAGACCCGGCCTCTCCCGCCAATGTCACCAGAAAAATAATCACCCTGCTGGAGAAAATCCTTGCTTTTACAGAAAAAATTCACTAATTTATAGGTTGCCTTCCATTCCCGGGAGGAGACCGCCATCCCCGGCGCGGTTCAGTTCCGACACTCAGGTATCCCCATATACATAACTTCATTGACGCGGTTTAGCTTGGGAGACTCGCCATGAAAGGACTGAAAGTACCGCTCACTTTGTGCCTCTTGCTGGGAGTTCTGGTCTTCACCGCCGGCGCTGCCACCATCACGCACACCTACCACTTTGACACCCCCCGTGTGGAAGTGGTGCAGGGCCAGACGACCGTCATCCTGGACGGCGCCCACACCTGGGCCCGGGTGGGAGCCCCGCTGCTGCCCCACGCCCCCATCCAGTTGCTGCTGCCTCCGGGGGAAGAAGCCGTATCCATCATCGCGCAACCCTCCGCCCCGGTGTCCCTGGGCGACGGCTACCGCATTCCCCATCGCATGCAGCCCTACCCCCTGTCGCTGGAATCCGAAGCCCAGCCCACCCCCGCCGACGAAACCATCTACGGCAGCGACGATTCTTATCCCGCCGTTGCCGCCGGCGACCTGCAGACCCAGTTCTACGCCGGCCACGGGCTGGCCTACGCCGCCGCCTTCCCGGTGGTCTACCGCCCCGTCTCGGGGGAACTGGCCTACTATCCCACCATTACCGTCATCATCGAGACCCGGCCTACGGCCCGGGCCCAGGAGGCCTTCGGCCTGCTGAAGCACACCCCCGCCGCCGCCCAGCGCCTGGCCGGCATGATTCAGAATCCGGAGGCCGGCGCCGCCTACGGCCCGGTGCAGCCCCAGCGCCCCGACGGCTGGGACATGCTGGTGGTCACGCCACAGGCGTTCATCCCCGGTTACCAGCCCTGGGTGGACTACAAGAACCGCAGCGGGATCATGACCACGGTGGTGACCACCGAATACATCTACGCCAACTACCCCGGCGCGGACAACCAGACCAAGATCCGCAACTGCATCATTGACTACTATACCACCGAAGACATCACCTACGTCATGCTGGCCGGGGACAACGAGCACATCCCCCACCGGGGGCTGCGCTGCGTGTCCGGCTATACGGACAACGACATCGCCGCCGACCTCTACTACGCCGGCCTGGACGGAAACTGGAACACCGACGGAGACAACTACTGGGGCGAGCCGGGCGAGGAAGATTTCGTGGCCGAAGTGCTGATCGGCCGCTCCTGCGCCGACAACGCCACCGAGATTCAGAACTGGGTGAACAAGACCCTGATGTACCAGACCCAGCCGGTCCAGGCGGAACTGAACACCGGCCTGATGACCGGCGAAGACCTGGGCTGGCCCATCTGGGCGTGGTCGTACAAGGAAGAGGTGCGTCGCGGCTCGTCCAACTGGGGCTACACCACGGTCGGTTTCCCCGAAACCATGGTGGTGGATACGCTGTACGAGCGTCCCGGCCAATTCTGGTCGGCCATGGGCGACCTGCTGCCCCTGCTGAATCAGGGCCCCAACCTGGTCAACCACCTGGGCCACGGCAACACCAACCTGGTGATGCAGTTCACCACCACCAACATCAATGACGTGAATTTCACCAACAACGGGACCAACCACAACTTCAGCATCTACTACAGCCAAGCCTGCTACAGCGGCAGCTTCGACAACCGCAGCACCGGTGGATCCATCGGCGCCGACTGCATCTGCGAAGAGATGACCACCATCGCCCACGGAGCGGTGGCCTGGGAATGCAACAGCCGCTACGGTTGGGGCGATCTGTCCACCACCAACGGCCCTTCGCAGCACTTCGACCGCCAGTTCTTCGACGCCCTGTTCTCGGAAAACCGTACTACGCTGGGCGACATGAACGGCGATTCCAAGGAAGACTGCATCTGGATGGTGCCTTCCGACAACACCATCCGCTGGTGCTACTACGAACTGAACCTGATCGGCGACCCCACCATTGACGTGTGGACCATGGATCCCGGGGATTTTACCCCCACCTACAACAGCGTGGTGCTGCTGGGGGCGCAGACCTTCCAGGTGACCGGCATTTCCGTCTCCGGCGCCCTGGTGACAATGTCCCTGAACAACCAGGTGATCGGCCAGGGCACGGCCAACGCTTCCGGCCTGGCCACGGTGACCTTTGACCAGCCGCTGGCGCAGTTGGGCAACCTGACCCTGATGATCACCGCGCACAACATGATGCCCTACCAGGGCAGTGTGCAGATCATCCCGCCCGCCGGCCCCTACGTCATCCACTCCTCCAGCCAGGTGGTGGACGCCGTCACCGGCAACAATAACGGCCAGTTGGACTTCGGCGAAACGGTGCAGCTCACCATGACGGTGGAGAACGTAGGCGTGGCCAACGCGACCAACGTCAATCTGACCATCCGGTCTTCCGATCCGCTGGTGACGATCACCGATTCCACCCAGTCCCTGGGCTCCATCAATGCCGGGGCCACGGGCACGGTCAACAGCGCCTTCACCTTCAGCGTGGCGGCGACGGTGGAAGACCTGCACGGCTGCAACTTCACCCTGCGGGCCACCTCCGGCACGGATGTGTGGGAGAGCTACTTCGTGGTGGTGGCGCACGCGCCCGTGGCGCAGTACGTCAGCCACACGGTCAGCGACCCGGCCCCGGGGAACAACAACGGCAACCTGGACCCGGGGGAGACGGCCACCTTCACCGTGACCGTGCGCAACGAGGGCAGCTCCACGGTATCGGGCCTGACCGCCACCCTGACGGAGAACGACCCCTACCTGAGCCTTGCGGCGACGCCGGCCAACTTCGGCACCGTGGCGCCCAATGCCGCGGCCACCGGCGACTTCACCGTCACCGCCCTGTCCACCTGCCCCATGGAACACGTGGCCGCCCTGGTGCTGAACTTCACCGCAACCGGCGGATACGCCGCGGCGGACACCTTCAGCATCATGATCGGCGACAGCACCTTCCTGCCCACCGGACCGGACGCCTACGGGTACGTAGCCTACGATCCCTTCGACATGCCGGAAGCACCGCTGTACCAGTGGGTGGAAATCTCGGCCGACTCGGGCGGCCTGGGCACCCAGGTGGCCTTCACCAGCGACGACCAGGTGTTCAATTTCCCCCTGCCCTTCCCCTTCCGCTACTACGGCACCCAGTACAATGACTACACCATCGCCGCCAACGGCTGGGTGGGCATGGGCGTGATCACCGCCGACGATTACAGCAACAGCGCCATCCCCAACAGCGACGGCCCGCCGGCCATGATCGCCGCCTTCTGGGAGGATCTGTCGCCCCAGCGGACCAATTCGGGCAAGGTGTGGCGCTGGTTCGACACCGCCAACCACCGCCTGGTCGTGGAGTACAACCACATCGAGCAGTTCTCTCCGTTGAACAATTTTGAAACGTTCCAGGTGATCTTCTACGATCCCGCCTACTATCCCACCGCCACCGCCGACGGGCGCATCAAGGTGCAGTACAAGGATATGTCGGCCTCGGCCCAGAGCGAGGGGACGGTGGGGATCGAGAACGCCGCCGAGACGGTGGGCCTCCAGTACCTCTTCGACGGCGCCTATAACACCTGCGCGCATGCCATCACCGACGGCTTCGCCCTGCTCTACACCACGCCCACCAGCCTGCCCAGCGTGGATGTCACCCTGACGCCCATCAATCCGCCCATTCAGATCCCGGCCTCGGGCGGCAGCTTCAGCTTCGACGCCTCGGTGGCCAACAACGGGGCCACGCAGACCACCTGCAACGCCTGGATCGGGCAGTGGGTGCCGGCCGGCACCTGGCAGGGGCCGCTGCTGGGGCCCTTGTCGCTGACCATGCCGGCGGGAGCCAACGTCACCCGCCAGCGCTTCCAGAACGTGCCCGGCACGGCCGCGGCGGGGACCTACACCTACGTCGGTTACGTGGGTACCTATCCCGACACCAAGTGGGATTCCAGCGCCTTCACCTACACCAAGCTGACCACCGGGGACGGGGAATGGGTGAGCGACTGGACCAACTGGGGCGAATCCTTCGAGCCGTACCTGACGAAGGTGGAGCTGGCTTCTGTGCCGGAAGTCTTTGACCTGAAGCAGAACTACCCCAACCCCTTCAATCCGGCCACCACCATCAGCTTCTCTCTGCCGGAGATCAGCCGGGTGTCCCTGAAGGTCTAC
>QZKQ01000062.1 GCA_003599535.1 Candidatus Zixiibacteriota bacterium
TGCCACTAATGGCCAAAGACTAAGGACTGAAGGCCAATGGCTAAAGGCCAACAGCTATTTCAGCAGAATCAACTTCTGCACCTGGGTGAAGCCTCCCGCCGTCAGCCGGGCGAAGTAGATCCCGCTGGGCAGGCCGGAAGCGTCAAAGGTCACTTCGTGCACGCCCGCGTCCTGCCAGCCATTCACCAGCGTCCGGACTTCGCGGCCGGCGGTATCATAGACGCGAAGAGTGACCCGGCCGGAAGCGGGGAGCCGGTAACCCAGAGCCGCCGAGGGATTAAACGGGTTGGGGTGGGCCGGATCCAGGGCATATTCCGTGGGCAGCGCGGTCTGCGGCTGCGCCAGGTACGGTTCGAAGCTTTCCCCGGTGTTGTTCCAGCCGCCCACCCACGGGCCGCTGCCCGCCGCCAGCTTGGTGAAGGCGAAGCCGCTGGTGTCCCAGATGGCGTCGGGGTAATCCCCCACCCGGCCTTCGTACCAGTAGGAACCCGCCGGAGCCGTTCCGGGCACCGTCTGCTGGCGCAAGCGGGTCAGGTTGGCACCGCCCGGCAGGGTCAGGGCCAGCGGGCCCAACACCGGGCCGTACCAGGTCTGGTTGGGCAGGCGCACCATGATCCAGGCGTCGAAGGTTTGCGGGGTGGTTTCGCCGTTCAGCAGGGTGGCGTTAAAGCTGAAGCTGCCGCCCGTCGCCGGGATCTGGATGGGCCCGCCGACCGGCGCCAGGGTGATGGAGACGTCGGGGTTGGCTGCCGGGGCCGCGCCCACGCCCGCGCGCATCATGATGTTGCCCGCCGTCAGGTTGGTCCAGCCGCTGGTGTTATCGTACCACTTCGACCGGCCCTGGGGCGTGGTTTCGTCCACGCACACCGCCGGTTCGCTGGGACTGGTGTTCAACCACAGCAGCTTGATCCAGAAATCACCCGCGGTGATGACCGGCTGGTCCAGTTCCGGAATGTGGAAGGTGGAGAACTGGTAATTGCCGCCGGGAACGAAGAAGTACGGCCCGGCCAGAACCGTTCCGGGGTTGCCATTCTCGTCGGCGGCCACGGCCATCATCACCGAATCGGCGGTGCTGGTGGCCACCTGGATGGTCCACACCGCCGTGGGGTAGGACAGCGGTGTGCAGCGCACCGCGAACTGGTTGTCATTGGGCGAGGATGAGACGATCCAGATCCCTTCCCAGCCGCCGTCGTCATAGGCCAGGGTGGTCAGGGTCGGGTCCTGGGTGACGTAGGCCCCCTGGCCGGGCGAAGCCGGCCCGTAGAGGTTGCCCACCGCGTCCACCACCCAGCCGCGCAGGGAGTATTCGTACCAGCCGTAAGGCTGCACGGTGGCGTCCAGGTAGGTTTGCACGCCGGGATTGACCGTGGTCAGCAGCACTCCGTTGCGCCAGATTTCCAGCCCTGCGAAGGAGGCCAGGGGCAGGTTGTCAATGCCCGAATCGGGGTCGGTCCAGGTCAGGCGCAGGGCGCTGTTCCCTTCCCGTTCCACTACCAGGTCGTTGACCGCGGCGGGCGGCACGACCAGGGTGGCGTTGATGGGGCAGTCGCCGAACTGTTCGGGATTGGACACGATGGAGGCCATGTTCTGCGGCCACCAGCCGTTGAAGATGGCGTTGCCGCCCACGCGGCTGATGCTGAACGCGCCGATGCCGGGCGACTTGTCCGGTCCGTACAGGGCCAGGTCGTACACGTTGCGGAAGCCCATCGGCACGGAGAATTCGTAAGTCACGTATCCTGCCGCCTGGGAGAAGGCCAGTTCCGGGCTGGGGAAGTAGTAGTAGGCCGAGGCGTAGGGTCCGCCGGACAGCGACCGGTAGCGCAGGTCCGCGCCGTAGGGATGCCAGTAGGCCCAGTAGTTGCCTTCCGTGCCGGTCATGGCGTAGGTCCAGGCGTTGTCGTCGTTGTCGTCCACGTAGAAGCCCATGCCTTCGTTGTCGTCCAGCGAGGCGTTCAGGTGGTCTTCGCAGGCGATCAGCAGTTTGTCGGTCAGGTCGTTGTACTTCAGGTACATAAACACCGAGCCCGGGGGATCGGGCTGGTCGTAGCCGAAGACATCGGAGATGTCCAGGCGCACGGCGTCGGCCCATTCGCCCGGCGTCAGCACCCCGTCGAAGGTGACCGCCGCGGTCTGCGCCGGGATGACCGGATCGTAGACCAGGTAGGAGTCGTCCAGCGAGGCGGACGCTTCATTGGAATAGGACGATTCCCCCTGGGGGTAGAGCGCCGACACCACATAGTAGTAGGTCAGGGTGGGGAAAAGCTGATAGGTGTCGGTGTACTGGGTGGCCGTGCCTCCGATGGAGGCAATCTGCGCGTACGGCCCGCCCGGCAGCATGGAGCGGTAGATGCGGATGGAGTCGGCGTCGTCGGTGTTGTCCGGCGCCAGGCCCGGCAGGAAGGGATTGGCCGCTTCCCGCACCGGCGCGGCGCACAGGGGCAGCGCGGCTTCGTCGCCCACCGCCACTCGGGCTTCGCGCTGGCGGCCGGCCAGGTCGGTCAGGGACCAGGCGAGGGGGATGGAGGTCAACTGGCCGGAGGTGGCCGCCAGGTTGGCGGGCGCACCGGTCACCGCGGCCAGGTTAAAGTTGACCGTCACCTGGCCGCCTTCCGGCACGACGATGCCCGGCTGGGTGGCCGTGGTGAATCCGGGCGCACCGGCCCGCACGCTGTGCGTGCCTGCGGGCACGTTGGGGATGCTGTACTGGCCCAGGGCATTGGTGTAGGCGTAGCGGTTGGCGTTCAGGACTTCGACGCGAATGTCCATCGGGGTGCCGGCCGCGACCGCCACCGTGCCGCTCACCGTGCCTCCGCCCAGGCTGGCGCTGACCGCGTAGGCGTCGCCGCCGTTGCCGAAGTAGCGGTTGTGCACGTGCTTGCCCCCGGCGAAGATCCGGGTCCCGTCGGCCGACATGGCCACGGAATTAATCGAACCGGGATGGTTGTAGGTGTAGAAGGGGGTGGAGGTGTACTTCTCGTAGACCCGCAGGTCGGTCAGGGAGTTGCCCATGTCGCCCCAGGACCCCGCGGCCACGGTCAGGCCGTCGTCGGACAGGGTGATGGCGCCCACCATGTCTCCGAAGGTGGAGCTAAGCCACAGCGGCTGGCCCGTGCCCCAGGTCTCGAATACCGCCAGGTTGCCATCGTAGCCGCCGGTCAGGAAGACCAGCGACCCGGCCGCCACGGTACTGCCGTCGGCAGACACTTCCACCGCCGAGCACCACCGCGAGGTGCCGCCGGGCATGGTGTAGTGCCACAGCTCGACGTAGTCCTGCAGCAGATTGTTCCAGCCCAGCACCCGCACCGAACCGTTGCTCAGCGACCCGATGGCGATGACCCCGCCGTCGGCCGACATGGGTATGGCATACTCAGTGTTGTTGGTCTCACCCTCCCAGAGGACGTTGCCGGTGGCGGCGTCCAGGATCCAGGCGGTGAACTTGCTGTTGGCCGAAATCTTACTGCCGTCAGCACTGATTCGCACGCCGTAGAAGCCGAAGCTGCTGGGCTGCGTCAGGACGGTTTCCCACTGCGGCACGGAGCTGCCCGGGGCGAAGGAGATGATACGCCCGGTGCTGCCCTGGGTGCAACCGGCCACGATCCGCGACCCGTCGCGGCTGACCGCCACCGGGCCGGCGTAGGCCGTGGCGCCATAGTCGTAGGTCCACAGCGGCGTGGCCGAGGCGGCGTTGAACAAACTTAGGTAATGCTGGTAGGAAAAGGCGTACACGCCGCAGTTCTGCGACAGGGCCGGATAGGTGCCGCCGTCCTGCACCGGAAAATTCCACAGGGGCATGGACGAGGCGGACTGGTACAGTTCCGCGCGCTCATTGTTCAGGCTGATGCCCAACCCGAAGTAGCCGCCATCGGGAGAGACGGCGCAGTCATTGCACATGCCGGAGGGATCGCCGGTCTGCCACAGCAGCTGGCCGACGAAGTCATCGGTGGCGTCCAGCCCCAGGGAAGGCAGCAGCGGGGCGGGGGAATCCAATGCGGAAACCGGAGACGCGTTTCCGGAGATGGTTTCCAGGCGGGTCAGTTTCTGCCCGTCCTGGTCGAGGGTAAAACGTTGAACGCCGGCCGCGGTGTCGTCGGCTGCCGGGGCGGACCCCCACAGCAGCATCACTGCCGCCAGCACGGCCCAGAGGCCGCCAGCAGAGCGTTTCATGGTTTCTCTCCTCGGTTAGGGAATAGAGTCGGTTATAAGAAATCTATGCAATTTCTCTTTACAGCGCAAGGTTTTCCGCGTTAATTATGTCATCGGCGAAGACGGCGGCGCGCACACCGGAAGGCGCGTTATCCCGGTAGAAATGCGGCATTTAGTCTCGGCCGCGGCGAACCGAGGGCGCCGGCGCGCCACCCCCCCTGCGAAATCATGCGATAAAACCTCCGATCTGCTGGAGAGAAAATCATGGGATGGAAGGCCTGGAGAAGGATTATGGCGATGCTGGCGATGACCGCGGCGGGTCTGGCCGGATGCGCTCCGGATCAGCCCGCGGACCTGGTGCTGACCGGCGGGAACCTCATGACCATGAGCCCGGATCGGCCCCGCGCCCGGGCTCTGGCGATCCGGGACGAGCGCCTCGTGTTCGTGGGATCGGAAGAAGGTGCGCGGCGGTTCATCGGCCCGGAGACCCGGGTGGTGGACCTGGGCAAGCGCGTCGTCTTCCCCGGCCTGGTGGACGCCCACGGTCACCTGCTGTCCCTGGGCCGCTCCCTAAGCGAACTGAGCCTGACCGGCACGCAATCGCCGGCGCAGATCCGCCAGAAGGTGCTGGAGAAGCAGCCGTCCGCTCCGCCCGGCGCCTGGATCACCGGCCGGGGCTGGGACCAGAACGGCTGGCCCGGGCGGGAATTCCCCACCTGGCGGGACCTGGAAGGGACGGAGGCCCACCCGGTGTACCTGCGCCGGGTGGACGGCCACGCCGCCTGGGTCAACCGCACCGCCCTGGACCGGGCCGGCATCACCCGGGACACCCCCGATCCGCCCGGCGGCCGCCTCCTGCGCGACGCCCGGGGCGAACCCACCGGCGTGCTGTTAGACAACGCCGCCGACCTGGTGCGCCGCATCATCCCCGAACCGTCCCGCGCGGAGAGGCTGGAGTGGGCCCGGGCCGCCATCCGTGAATGCCACCGCTATGGCCTGACCGGCATGCACGACGCCGGAGTGGACGAGGCCACGCTGGAAATCCTCCGCGAGCTGCGCGACCGGGAGGAACTGACCCTGCGCGTCTACGCCATGCTGGATGACGCCGACAGCGCCTTCGTGGCCCGGCAGTTCGCCGCCGGCCCACAGGTTGATCCCTGGCTGACGGTGCGCGCCCTGAAGCTCTACGCCGACGGCGCCCTGGGATCGCGGGGCGCGGCCCTGCTGGAACCTTACAGCGACGATCCTTCCACCCGGGGCCTGATGGTGCAATCCCCGGACTACCTCTACCGCATGACCCGGGAGGCACTGGCCCACGGCTTCCAGGTCTGCACCCACGCCATCGGGGACGCCGCCAACCGCGCCGTGCTGGACGCCTACGAGAAGGCGCTGGCCGAAGTCCCGCCCGGAGATTACCGCCTGCGCATCGAGCACTGCCAGGTGATCGCCCCGGACGATTTCCCCCGCTTTGGGCGGTTGGGCCTCATCGCCTCGGTGCAGCCTACCCACGCCACCTCCGACATGCTCTGGGCTGAAGACCGCCTGGGCCCGAAACGGATCAAGGGGGCCTACGCCTGGCGCACCCTGCTGCAATCCGGCGCCCGCCTGGCCCTGGGATCGGACTTCCCCGTGGAATCCCCCGCTCCCCTGCTGGGCATTATGGCCGCAGTGGCCCGCCGCGACGTAATGGGTCACCCCACCGACGGCTGGCATCCCGAACAACGCCTGACCGGCGACGAGGCCATTCGCGGCTTCACCGTGGACGCCGCCTGGGCCGGATTCGCCGAAGGGGAACGCGGCACCCTGGAGGCGGGCAAGCTGGCCGATCTGACCGTGATGGATGGGAATCTGGACCTGGACTGGGACGTGGACCTGGACTGGATGACCTATGCGGTCTCCGATATCCGGGTCTGGATGACAGTAGTGGGGGGTAAAGTGGTGTACGAGGGGAATAACACTCCATCAAACCGTCGTATCACTCCGTAATTTTCGTATACATTTTACCTGTCAAGCTTGAAAGGAGTCCCCATGGAGTCGAGGCACACCCTTATCGGATTTGCTCTGCTCGTTTTGACGGTATTGGTCTCCGGAGCACTGGCTCAGGAAGGCGCCCCCAGCCAGGAGGAGATGGAGGCGAAGTGGGAAAAGTACGCCACCCCCGGCGAATCCCACCAGTTGCTGGATCAATTCACCGGCCAATGGGACCTGGTGATGCGCTGGTGGATGGATCCTTCCGCGCCGCCCAGCGAAGAAAAGGCGACCGCTGACGTCCAGTGGATTCTGGGCGATCGCTTCCTGCGGGAAGACGTCAGCGGCACCATGATGGGCCAGCCCTTCCAGGGATTTCACACCATCGGCTACGATAATTTCAAGGAGAAGTACCTCTTCTCCTGGATTGACAACACCTCTACGGGCATGACGACCGGCGAAGGGACGTACGATCCGGCCAAGAAGGAAATCACTTACACCGGAGTCATGGACGACTACATGACCGGGGAACGCAACAAGCCGATCCGGTACGTCACCCGCATCGTGGACCGGGATAAGCGCGTCTTCGAATTCCACGACCAGTCCCGGGGCGAACAGTCCAAAATGGGCGAGATCATCTATACGCGCCGCAAGTAAGGGATTTCAGCAACGTCAAGCGAAAGCGGCTCCCCCCCCCAGGGGAGCCGCTTTTTGTATCACGCCATCCTGTTTTACAGGAAAAACCCCACGATATACTGCAGCGAAGCGAACAGCAGCAAGGCCAGGAGGATGCCCTTGATAAGGCGCGCGGGCAGGTAGCGCTGCAGCCGGGCGCCCAGGTAGATCCCCGCCGCGCCGCCCAGGCCGAACAGGCCTCCCAGCATCCAGTCCGGCGATATGTTGATGCCGCTGCCGGCGTAGAAGGGGGCCATGGCGGTGTAGATGAACACTCCCGCCGCCGAGCTGATGAAGGTCCCCAGCAGGGAGGCGCCCGCGATGGTGTGCACCGGCAGCCGGAACACCGCCACCAGGAACGGCGCGATGATGGCCCCGCCGCCGATGCCGTAGGTCCCTCCGATGATCCCCACGATAAAGGACAGGAGCATCAGGCTCCAGGTTTTCACCCGGTACTCCTGGCCGTTAAATTCGTACAGCAGCCGTTGCAGGGTGAAGGACTGGCGGCTGACCAGGAAACCGCCGGCTGGGGCGGCCGTCTTGACCGTCTTACGCAGCAGGTCCACCAGGATGCGGCTGGCGATGTAGAGCAGCACCAGCCCCACGAACAGCTTGAAGGCGCGGGGGTCGAGCAGCCACTTGATGCGGATCAGGGCGCCGAAGAACAGCCCCGGCAGCGTGCCGATGGTGATGGCCGCCACGAGCGGCCAGACCAGGCGCTTTTCCCGCCAGTAGCGGTACACTCCGCTGGGGATGGCCACCATGTTGAAGATCAGGTTGGTGGGGCTGACCGCCGGCCCGGTGAAATGCAGCACGCTCACCTGGAAGGGGAGCAGCAGGAAGGCGCCGGAGAGGCCTCCGGTGGCCGACAGCACGGAGATGACAAAGGCGGTCAGGGCGGGCAGCCACCAGTAGGTGTCCACGCCGGAGAGGGGGAAGTGGATCATGGGGTCATCCGGGTGAGCCTATCAACGGGTTTATCCGCGGGATTTCCTGCTTCCGCCGAGGTCCTGAAAAATCATTTTCGGATAACGGCTGTGAGGGGCAGAGAATCTCGGCCGGGCACCGTATATTATAATACATTATCCGGCCTCCGGCTCCCCCGTTATAAAGTTTTTTCCATCCGTGAAGTGGGTAACCCATGATTCCGTGGCACAGCTTCGCCTACATGGCGGCGGGTATATTCGTGATCGGCAATCTCGTACGGGCGATCCGCCTGGCCCGCACTCCACTGCACCAACGCTGGGAATTGAACCCCTTCCACGAGGAGCGGCGGGTGCGCTACGGCGGCTCGCTGCTGGAAGAGGTCACCTGGTGGGCTCACCCCCTGGAAGCGGACCACCGCGGTAACCGCATGGCCATGTTGCGGGACATCCTGCTCATGCAGGGCGTCTGGACCCGCCGGCGGCCGCTATGGTTCTCCTGCTTCTCCCTGCACATGGGGCTCTACCTCCTGACCCTGGTGGCGGTGCTGCTGCTGACGGCCGGTATCGCTGCCGGGCTGGCCGGGCCGCACGCCCCGGGGGAACGCTTCGCCGCGGTCATTCAGGGGCTGGCCTGGACCGGCTACGTGCTGGGCCTGCTGGGCGTCATCCTGATGCTCTACCGCCGCCTGCACGACCCCCGGTTGCGGGCCTGCAGCACTGTCAGCCACTATTTCCACTTGGCGCTCCTGGGAGGCCTCCACGTCACCGGCCTGGGCTGGATCGCTGTCCACGCCGACTACGCCCGCCGCCTGGCGCAATTCGTGGCCGCCCTGTTCTTCGCCGCCGATATGCCCGCCCTCCCGCCGGTGGGATCCTGGCACGTGGCGCTGGTCTTGTTCTTCCTGGCCTATTACCCGTTTACGCACATGACGCATGCCTACACCAAGTACATCCTGTACGGCAAGGTGCGGGCGGAAGACCAGTTGCTCCAGGCCGCCGGGGAGCCCCAGGCCAAAATCGTGAAGCTGGAAGAGAAGACCGGATCGGCGGGCGCGCTCGGGAACGGGCCGGTCTCTCCGGATTCCGAGCCGAAGGATTAACCGAAACTCACCCCCGGGAGCCAATCGGGACGCGATCTCTCGCGCCCCTCTTTTCTTTGGTTGGAAAGTTAGAAAGTTACAAGGTTGGAATGTTATAAGGTTCGAAAGTTACAAAACCGCCGGGGCGGCCACGGCGCCCTTCGTTGTTAGTTATTAGTTCTTGGTTATCAATTATTTCAGCAGCACCAACTTCTGCAACTGTGACGCTTCCCCCGCCTGCAGTCTCACCAGGTACACCCCCGAAGCCAAACCTGTGCCATCGAACGTGACCTCGTGCACGCCCGCAACCTTCCACCCGTCCACCAGGGTCGCCACCACACGGCCGGCAGTGTCATAAACCCGGAGACGGACATGGCTCGCCTCTCGCAGCTCGTATCTCGCCACGGTCTGTGGGTTGAACGGGTTGGGTGAAACGTTCAGGGCAACCTCCTCCGGCATGGCCATGAATCGCCGGCTGACGGACGGCCCTCCGAGTTCACCGGGGAAGGAGTCTTCGGTGCAGACCCAGCTCCCCTCGCCGGCCCCGGAAGCGGTCCTGCCGGCTTCCTTGGTGAACAGGAAACTGTCCGCGCCGCAGACGGTCCCGGGGTAATCGCCGGCCCGGGCGATCAACCAGTAGCTTCCCGCCGGCGCCGCGGGCGGCACGGCCTGCACCAGGGGCCGAAAGAGGCTGTCCTGCGCCGCCAAGCCGGGCATGGTGCGCAGCATGGTGGGGCCGTACAGGGATCCATCGGGCAGCCGCACTGCGACCCAGAAGTCGAACCCGGCGCCGACGGCCCCGTCATTGGCCACCTGGGCGGTGAAGGACACGGACCCGCCGCCGGGAGGCAGCGTGGGCACGCCCGCCGCCTGCAATTGGCAGCGCAGATTCGCCGGTTCCAGGCGGGCCAGCAGGACGTCCGGGTCGCCGGAACCGAAGGAATGGGTCATGCCGGTCAGGAGATAGCCTCCGTCCGGCGTCGGACGGGCCTTGAAGCCGAAATCGCAGCCGGGGCCGCCGACGGTGTAGTGCCAGTCCAGGTTTCCCAGGGTGTCGCAGCACACCAGCCAGGCGTCTTCCAGGCCCGCTCCGAAGGATTGGGTCCACCCGGCGATCAGCAGCCTTCCGCCGGATATTTCCTGCAGGCACCACCCCTCGTCGTACCCCAGGCCGCCGTAGGTGCGGGCCCAGAGGGAGTCGCCCTGGGCGTCGGTGCGCATCAGCCAGACGTCGTAATCGGGGCGGCCTTCCATCTGGCCGTAGCCCAGCAGCAGGAATCCGCCGTCGCTGCACGGGAGCAGGTCGCGGGCGCGCTCGCGGTGCGGTGTGCCGTAGGTGCGGCTCCAGAGGGAATCCCCTTGGGCGTCGGTGCGGATGATCCACCAGTCGCCGTTGCCCTGGCCGAAGGAGTGCGACGTGCAGAAAAAGAGATAGCCGCCCGCGGGTACCGGCAGCACGCTGAAGCCGAAGTCGTCGGCCGGGCCGCCGAAGCGCCGGTCCCATAACACCTCCCCCTGGGCGTCGGTGCGGATCAACCAGGCATCGCTGGTCCCCAGGCTGTCGTCGCGGGACCAGGCTGCGATGATGAAGCCGCCGTCCTCCAGGGTGCAGATATGATAAGCGCCGTCGTCGTCCGGCCCGCCGTAGGTGCGCTGCCACAGCAGGGCGCCCAGCGAATCGGTCCGCAGCAGCCAGAGGTCGTTCGATCCCGCGCCGTAGGATGCCGTCTGCCCCAGGATGGCGTACCCGCCGTCCGGGGTCCCGGCCATGCCGTAGGCGACGTCCGTCGCCGCCCCGCCGTAGAGAACGCTCCACAGGGAATCGCCCGCGGCGTCCGTCCGCAGGAGCAGCACGTCCACGCAATCCGTGGCGGCGGCCTGGTATTCTCCGGCCAGGAGACAGCCGCCGTCGCCGGTCAGTTCCAGGCACCAGGCAGCGTCGCGACAGGCGCCTCCGAGCGCCTGGGTCCAAGCGGAAACCGGAACCTGGGCCATCGCGGCTGAAGCGAGCAGGAACGCGGCCATAACCGCGTAGAGCGCCAGATAGACAGATGCTTTTACCAGATGCATTTCTTCCCCGTCCTGCTGGTGGCTATCAGACCTGGATACCATGAGAATTTGCGCGTTCGTCCGGGTATTGCCGCCGAATCGGAGGGCCATCCGTCGGTTGACGGAGGGTGGACATTTTCTGGCGGATAGCCCCAAGATCCTTGGGCCGCGACGGAGCGTGGCCTTCCGGACGAAAAGCGCAAGCACTGTAATATATCACATTTTGGCGGCCATGTCAAGCGATCCGGAGCACAAAAGGAAATTATTATGCGATTGATTAATCACCCACCCCGGCGCCGGACCAGAAACGAAACGGGGCGCGATCTCTCGCGCCCCGCTCCATGTAATCAGTGATAGCCCTTTCCGCCGACCCGGCGAAGAAGAGCCTGTGGCTTCTGTGTCACTTCATCAGCACCATCTTGCCGGCGGCGGTGAAGTCGCCCGCTTGCAGACGGTAGAGGTAGAGACCGGAAGCCAACCCGGCGCCGTCGAAGGTCACCTGGTGCGATCCGGCGGTCCGCCAGCCGTCCACCAGGGTGGCCACGGCGCGGCCGGACAGGTCGAACACCGTCAGCTTCACCGGCGCAGCCTGCGGCAGGGTGAAGGGAATCACGGTGCTCGGGTTGAACGGATTGGGACGGTTCTGCCCCAGCGCGTAGACTGCCGGCAGTGCGCCCGGATTGGGATTCTCCACCCCCACCGTCGGTTCCATGACCGTGCGGATGAAGAAATCAATGTTGGCGGGCGCATGGCTGATGGTGCTGTGGGCGAAGAAATGCCCCTGTCCGTGTTCCATGGGTGCGCCCATGATGCCGGGATCGGCGCCGGTGACTTCAATCCACACCCAGAAGTCAGTGCGGGCTCCCTGCAGGTAGTTGATGCCGCTCAGGTCGAAGGTCTCCCAGGCCGGGTAAACCGCATCCACCATGGCGTCGAATGCCCCCGCCTCTGGGCCCGGAACGCTGGCGCTGCCAGCTTCCAGGACGTGCACGCGCACCGCCCCGGGAGCGTGGAACATGGCCTTGAGCTGCAGGGCGTTCAGGTAATCGGACACGCCGTCAGCCTGCGGGGTGAACCGCACGCAGGGCCCGTATCCCTGGGCAAAGGGATAGTACAGGATGGTCTGCAGGTAGCTGTACTGGCGGTTGTCATACCCGAACTCCAGCACGTCATCGGGGGTAATTTCGACCACCCCGGCGTAACTGGTGTCGTTGCTCCGGGTGGTATCCGTGGACAGGGCCACGTACGCCTTCACCATGAATTCGCCTTCCTGCAGGTTGGTCCAAGCGAAGTCCTGGGTTACGATCTGCCACGGATTCAGGGTGGGGAAGGGCTGGATGGCGTTCGGATTGCCCGCCTGACTCCAGTAGACCGGCACACTCGATTCCATCACGGAGCCCTGGTTCTGCACCTTCACCGTGCCGTTCAGGGAGGAGAAGTAGGTGGAGGTGGGCATGGGAATGTGGAGATCCTGCAGCGTCATATCGTGCTGCGGCAGCCCTTCGATGGTGACGGAGAAGTCGTCAATGAACAGCCCCAGGCCGTTATGGACGTCCTCGTCGGATACGAACAGGATGCGGAGGCGGACCTCTTGGCCGGCGTAGGTGGACAGGTCAATGGCGTGGCCGCCGTTCAGGATCGAGAAGGAGGTGTAGGCCGGAGGCGCGTCAATCCACAGCGACATGGTGCCGGACGTGTTGTAGGGATCGGCATAGTCGTACCAGTTGACTCCGTTGTCCGGGCTCACCTGCACGGTCCAGTAATCCAGGTCGGGCATGGAGCCGGGATCGCCCACGTTCAGCGATCCGCACACCCAGAAATCGGCCTCGATGCGCAGCGGGACGGAATCCGGCAGGGCGATGCGGGGCGTCACCAGGGCGTTGTTCAGCAGCGGCGGATAGCTGGTGAGCGTGTTCCCCAGGTGGAAGGCGTGAGTGGGCGAGGGCGGCGCCGGAGTGGTGACGGTCTCCAGGCTCCAGTAGTTGCCCACCGATCCCATGCCCGAGACGGCCGTCAGTTCCGCGGGCCCGAACCAGCCGGAACCGTTGTTCCACAGGTACTGGGTCATCCCGTCGTGCAGGTTCAGTTCGTCCACGAAGAAGCCCGTCAACTGGGAGTTGGTGCGGGAGCAGACCTGCTCGTCGGCAGCCAGCGCGAAGCGGATTTTAACCTGGTCGGAGATGTAGGCGGCCATATTGGCGGTCACGTGGACCCAGGCGCCGGGCGCTGCATCGCCGGAGAATCCGGTCCAGCCGGCCACGTTGGGGCCCATGCCCCAGACCACGCCGAAGCTGGCCAGGCTGGTGGAGGTGTAGGCGGGCGACTGCACGGGCAGCACTTCCCAGGTAGTGCCGCCATTGGTGGAGACCCACACGTTGCAGCCATCCCAGCCGTTGTAGCCGGAAGGATACCCGCCCGACAGCCCTTCGACCGCCCAGAAAGCTTCGAATTCGAGCACCGGATTGACGGTGCCGGCCAGGTTAATGATGGGGCTTTCCAGGTACTGCAGCCAAAGGTCGTCGTAGCCGCACAGGAGACTGTCGCCGGCCCACCAGGAATGACCCGTAGCACCGTAGGCGTTGAAGTCGTCCTGGTGCCAGGTGGCCTGGGCGGTGAGGTCCAGTGTGGCCCAGTTGGTGGCGCCGTACTCGAAATTATCGTAGAAGATGGCTTCGTCGGTTTCGTCCAGGGTGAAGCCGGAGCCGCCGGGAACCAGGAGGTTGGGGAGCGGACATCCCGCCATCCCGACCGCCGGACTGGTCGGGGCTCCAGCCAGTGCCGCCAGTGTCCAGACGCTCAGGATAACAATTGTGAACAAGTGCCGGGTCATGGTGCCTCCTTACATGGGTGCGTATCAGTGCATTCCGATCAGAGCTTCCTTGGTTAAGGGAAGCACGTAATTTGGTTAAGTACTGTAATATAGGCATAAATCCAGGGGCAAATCAAGTGAATTTTTTCCAATACATTTTGCACGATGAAATCATATCACCCCCTGCGGAACCGGGCCGGAGGCGACCTTGCGCCTTTAATACCAGGAATATCATGTGGTTACAGAAAATCTGACCAGCGGTGAATTGCCGGCGTAAGGGAGGTACCTTTGCCCGGCCGGAGTGCGGGACTGGGCTGCACTCCGGCCGGGATTACTTTATCCCCGATTTTGGTGTACCGGGAACTACTTCAACAGCACCATTTTGGCCGTGACCAAATGGCCGCCGGCGTTCAGGCGGTAGAGGTACACCCCGGAAGCCAGCCCCGATCCGTCGAAAGTGACGGCGTGGGATCCGGCTTCACGATAGCCGTCCACCAGCCGGGTCACTTCGCGCCCCGCCAGGTCGTAGACCGCCAGATCCACCAGGCCGGCCTGGGCCAGGCTGTAGCGGATGGTGGCCGAGGGGTTGAACGGATTGGGATACACATTGACCAGGGCGTGATCCGCCGGGGTCTGGGCGGGATCGGCCAGCTCGAAGCTCTCGCCCCAGTTGGCCCAGTCATGCACCAAACTCTGCCCGTCGGTGGCCGACTTGGCGAAGGCGAAGCCGCTGGTGTCCCAGACCGTGTTGGGATAGTCGCCCACCCGGCCTTCGTACCAGTAGGCGCCCTGCGGAGCCGAGGCGGGGATGTTCTGGATGCGCAGCCGGGTGATGTTGGCGCTCGGCGGCAGGGTCAGAGTCAACGGGCCCAGCACCGGGCCGTACCAGGTCTGGTTGGGCAGGCGCAGCATGATCCAGGCGTCAATGGTCTGCGTGGTGGTCTCGCTGTTAAGCAGAGTGGCATTGAAGTTGAAGCTGCCGCCGCCCGCCGGGATGACGATGGGCGGATTGATGGGCGTCATGCTGATGGTCACGTTGGGCGTCACGCCGGGATAGCTGATCTTGACCCGGATCATGGCGTCGTGCGTCTCCGAGTTGCGGAAGGGCGCCCACACCCCGGTGTACTCGTAGCTCTGGCGCGATCCCAGGTTGTTGGTGTTGTCCGTGCCCAGGGCGGAAGTCAGAGAGTCCTGCATCTGCCAGGCCACGTAGAACGCGCCCTCGGTGATGGTGATGCTGGTGGCGGCTCCGCGCCACTGGTTGCTGCCGGCAACATTGGTAATGCTTTGGGTGAACAGCACCGTGCCGGGATAGCCGTTGGGGCCGTCATCGTCCAGGATCTGCGCGGTGAAGGGGTGCGCCGTGGAGGTGGCGGTGGGGATGAAGAAGCGGATGCTGTCAATCACCACCGGGTATTCCGGGGGCACGAAGCGCATGCCCAGGCCGCCGTTGCCGCCCGCCCAGCTCCATGCCTGGTTGTTGGATCCGTCGTCGTACAGCAGGGTCCCGGGGATCAGCATGGAATGCACTTCGGTGGTCTTGATGTTGTTGTTGGGATTGACGTCCCCGGTCAGGTTCACGGTGATCTTGTAGGTGTATTCCGCGCTGACGGAGGGGGTCCAGGTCTGGGTGAAGGGGACTTCCAGCTCCTGGCCGGGAGCCAGCGGGCCCAGGGTCTGGGTCTGGTTGTAGACGATCGCGCCGCCGGTCTGCTGGATGGTGCAGTTGACCGTGAACGAGGCCGCCGTCTGGTTGCCCACGTTCTTCACCTTGCCCCAGGGGGATACCGCGGTGCCGGCCAGAACGAAGAACCCTTCGGAGTTGGCGTTGCCGCTGGCGACCGAGGCCAGGTCGTTGATGATGGCGGTGACGACCGGGGGATAATAGAACTTCACCGCGGTGTTGGCCACGGCCAGTACGTCAACGGAATGCTGCAGGCCCATCAGCCCGGTCACCGATTCGATGCCGCGGATGACGTCGGTCTGATACATGGTCCCCGTCTGCGGGCCGAACTGGAAGGTGACGGAGCTGTCCAGGCGGGACAGGATGACCTGGAAGGTATGCGAGCCCGAAGGTCCGGGCGGGGTGGGGAACCAGGCGGGCACATTGATCCAGGAGACCACCAGGCTGTCGGCGTTGTTCCAGCGGTAGCAGGTACCTCCGGAGGACATATCCCAGTCCGCGGTGTACACGGCGAGATAGTCATTGGGCGCGGCCGGCAGGGGGATGGAGGCCGGGAAGGCGGAGCTGATGTTGGCGGCCGGGGGCAATTTCAGGTAGCCGTTGGAGCCGATGTAGTAGGTGCTGACATCGTACCAGTAGAAATGGAAGGGGAACCCGATGGTGAAGGCGCCGACGTAATTGTCATCGCCCAAACCGGTCACCTGCGTGCCGATGGTGGTGATGTCTTTCCAGTTGTAGGTCGGGCCGCCCGGTTCCGCCTGGTCCTTCCAGGTGTACCCGTAGAGGTCCGGACCGCCGGAGGCGTCGAGGCCGGGGGAAATCACGGCGCTCCAATCGCCCAACGGACTGCCGGCGAAGGCCGCGCCGGCGCATAGCAACAGAAAGAAGCAAAGAGCTGTGCGTCGCATACTGTCCTCCTTTTTGGTGGGTGGTGGGATGGCGAGCAAAAAATAGCGGTCCCAGGGATCCCCCCAGGACCGGAAATTGCAACCCAAAGGATTTGCAGCAGCGCGTGAGGTAACAGATAATTTACATAAATTACGTACCAAAAGCAAGAGAAATTTTGCCACTCGAGCGATTTTTTAAAAAAAATAACGACCCCCGCCTGGTTGCCGGCGGGGGTCGGTGAGTTACTCGGACCGGATGGGGGATGGGTTCATGGGAACGCGGGGATGGGACCTCAAGGCAACTTGGTGGCGATGCCAATGATATGCGGTGAAAGAATGCCCGGGAAGTCCTGCATCCGGAAATAGTCGTAGCGCAGTTTACCAAATCCGGCGGCTTCCAGGGAGGTCCAGGTCTCGCGGTTCAGCCGGCACCCTCCGGACAAGCCCCGCCATACCGGAGTCAGCCGATCCTGCCAGAGGCGCAGGGAGGTATCCGGCGGCGCTGCCACGTGCTCGATGAAGTAGAAGCGGCCTCCGGGC
>QZKQ01000115.1 GCA_003599535.1 Candidatus Zixiibacteriota bacterium
CTACTTCTTTCGCGACCCGGAGCGCCGCCCGCCGGATCTGCCCGGCGCCGTGGTGGCGCCCGCCGACGGCAAAATCATTGACCTCTCCCTGGTGGAAGCCGGGCCGGTGCACGACAGCGCCGCCCGCAAGGTTTCCATCTTCATGTCCCCCTTCAACGTTCACGTCAACCGCATCCCGGTGGAGGGGGTGGTGAAGGCGTTGCGCTACAGCCCGGGAAAATTCGCCGCCGCGTTCCAGTCCAAAGCCAGCCTGGACAACGAACGCCAGTACGTGGACTTCGCCGGCCCCTACGGCCGGGTGGGATGCGTGCAGATCGCCGGATGGCTGGCCCGGCGCATCGTCTGCCACCTGCGGGTGGGACAGGCGGTCCATCCCGGGGAACGTTACGGCATGATCCGTTTCGGTTCCCGCCTGGACCTGTACCTGCCGCCCGAATGTGATATCCGGGTAAAACTCAACGACCGCGTGCGTGCCGGGGAAACCATCGTGGGAGTGCTTCATGAAACGAAGTGATCTGGCCTGGCTGCCCAACCTGATGACCGCGTTCAACGTGTTTCTGGGATTCTGGGCCATCCTGATGACTGTTCAGGGCAACCACCTGACCGCCTGCTGGCTGATCATCATCGCCTCCATCAGCGACGGTCTGGACGGGAAACTGGCCCGCTTCGTGCACAGCTCCTCGGAGATGGGCATCGAGATGGACAGCCTGGCGGACGTTGTCTCCTTCGGTGTGGCTCCAGGCGTGCTGCTTTACTGGACCGCCTTCCAGGAGTACGGCTTCGCGGGGATCGTCCTGGCTTCCGTGCCGCTGCTCTTCGGCATGATCCGGCTGGCCCGGTACAACGCCACCGCCGCCACCACAGGGGAGAAGAAAGCCTTTTTCGAAGGCCTGCCCATCCCCATGCAGGCCGATGCCATCGCCGCCTTCATCCTGTTCAACCACGCCCTGTGGGGGCAGATGAAGCTGGAACTGGTGCTGGTGCCCATGACCCTGGTGCTGGCCTTCCTGATGGTCAGCCATCTCCCTTACGACGCCCTGCCCCGGTTGAGCTTCCGGGATATGCCCCGGCATCCCGTCAAGGCGGCGTTCATTCTCGGCTTTATCCTTCTGCTGGCGGTCAAGCCGGCCATCGTCTTCTTTCCCCTGATGGTCGCCTACCTGCTGCGGGGCGTGCTGATGGGCCTCCTGGGCCTGGCTCCGGAAGAGGAAGCGGTGGACGAGGAAGATCTGGAGAGCAATTTCGAAGTGAAGCCCTAACCGGAAGGATCCTTCTGCCATGATGGCTCGCATTCATATCAGCCCCAAACCGGACATCCTGGATCCCCAGGGCAAAGCCGTCAACAGCGCCCTGCATGACCTGGGCTACCGGGAGGTATCGGAGGTCCGGGTGGGACGGTACATCACCCTGGAGATTCAGCCGCAGCCCGGCCAGGACTCCCGCGCCCGCCTGGAAGAGATGTGCCGCCGGCTCCTGGCCAACATCAATGTCGAAACCTACACCATTGAGATCCACGAGGGATGATGTGAACTTTGGCATCGTTGTGTTTCCCGGCTCCAACTGCGATTACGACGTCTACTGGGGTTTGAAGAACGACCTGGGTTACCCGGTGCGTTTTCTGTGGCACCGCCAGCGCGATCTGGAAGGCTGTGACGTCATCGTCCTGCCCGGCGGGTTCGCCCACGGAGATTACCTGCGCGCCGGGGCCATTGCCCGGTTTTCGCCCATCATGGAAGCGGTGGTGGAGCACGCCCGCCAGGGCCGCCCAGTGATCGGCATCTGCAATGGATTCCAGGTCCTGACCGAGATTGGTCTGCTGCCCGGCGCCCTGCTGCGCAACGAATCCCTCCGCTTCGCTCACGGGCCCGTCTACCTGCGGGTGGAGAACGTCCAGACTCCCTTCACCAGCGGATACCAGCCCGGGCAGGTCATCCAGGTGCCCATTGCTCACGGCCAGGGCCGGTACTACGCCCCGCCGGAGGTGCTGGCCGGCCTGGAAGACGAGCAACGGGTACTGTTCCGCTATTGCGACGCCTCCGGCCGGATTTCCCCGGAAGCCAACCCCAACGGATCCCTCCACCACATCGCCGGTCTCGTCAGCGCCAACGGCCGGGTGATGGGCATGATGCCCCACCCCGAACGCCGCATGAATTCCCGGCTGGGCGGCAGCGACGGCTTGGCCCTGTTCCAGAGCCTGGCCCAGGCCGCGTAAGAAACGGGCCGCTATCCATGGCTGAAGAACCCCGCCACCGCCCGCCTGAGCCTGCTGAACCCAGGCTCATGTCATTCTGGGACCACCTGGATGAGCTGCGCAGCCGGTTGATCAAGACCTTCCTGTTTGTGACGGGAGGGTTCCTGGTCGCCTGGTTCTTCGTTCAGCCCGCGCAGGATTACCTCATCCGCGTGTTCTTTCCCGGCGAGGGGGAAGCGCCCCTGGCCTACCTGCGGCCCACGGAAGGCTTTGTGGTCAGCCTGAAGCTGGCCTTGACCGGAGGCCTGCTCCTGGCGGCGCCGGCCGTTTTCTACCAGTTCTGGACCTTCGTGGCCCCCGGGCTGTATCCCAATGAAAAGCGGATGGTGCTGCCGGTGGTCATTATCTCCTCGGCCAGTTTTCTGATCGGCGTGGCCTTCTCCTTCCAGGTGCTGCCCTACGCCACCCGCTTCTTTCTGGGCTTCGGCGAGGGCCCGGTCCAGAACGTCTGGTCCTTCGGCAGCTACGTGGATTTCGCCGTGCGGCTGATGCTGGCCTTTGGGGTGATTTTCGAACTGCCCCTGCTGATCTACTTCCTGGTACGCCTGGGCGTGGTCACGCCCCAGTTCCTGCGCCGCAACCGGCGCTACGCCATCATCATCAACCTGATCATCGCGGCGGTCATCACTCCGCCGGACATCTTCACCATGGTCGTGCTTTCCGTGCCGTTGCTGCTGCTGTATGAAATCAGCATCATCATCGCCTCGGTGACGGTCAGGCGGCGGGCGCGGCAGGCTTGACCGAGTGCGGATGATCCGTCGGAAGCTTAACCATTCGGAGGGCCATCCGTCGGCGGACGGATCGTGGCCATTCCCGGTGAAAGGCTCTCTGACCTTTGGCCACGACAGAGCGCGGCCTTCCGAAGCGCCATAACCGATCGTTTTCAAATTTTGTTATCTCAAGGTTTATAGATGTTACCCAGCGGCGGTGAACTGCTACTGATCATCCTGGCCGCTTTCCTCCTGTTCGGCGGGAAGAAGCTGCGGGAATTCGCCCGCACGGCGGGCAAGGGGATGCGCAAGGTGCAGAAGGCCTCCCGCGATTTCCAGCGGGAGTTCAACATGTACCTGAACGAGGACGAGGAGCCGCCGCCCCGCGCCCGACCCAAGCCCCCGGAACTGGAAGGCTGACCATGGCCGGCCTGCGCGACATACAGGATCACTTGCGCGACGGGCGGATCCGCGTCGAGGATCTGGTGGCCGAATCCCTCGAACGCATCGCCCGGTCTGCGCCCCTGAACGCCGTGGTCTACACCCGGCCGGACGATACCCTGGAAGCGGCCCGACGGGTGGACGAGCGTCTTCGCGGGGGCGACCTGCCGCCCCTGGCCGGGATGACCGTGGTCCTGAAGGACAATATCGCCCAGGATGGCTGGCCGCTGACGTGCGCCTCGCGCATCCTGGGCGACTTCGTCAGTCCCTACGACGCCACCGCGACCGCGCGCCTGAAGGCCGCCGGAGCGGTCATCGTGGGGCGGGGCAACATGGACGAATTCGCCATGGGGTCGTCCACCGAGCACAGCCGCTTCGGCCCGGCCCGCAACCCGCTCGACCCGGAACGCGTGACAGGGGGGTCGTCGGGGGGCAGCGCGGCGGCCGTGGCGGCGGACCTCTGCCGGGCCGCCTTGGGATCGGAAACCGGGGGATCGGTGCGCCAGCCGGCCGCCTTCTGCGGGGTGTACGGCCTGAAGCCCACCTACGGGCGGGTATCGCGCTTCGGGCTGGTGGCCTTTGCCTCCTCGCTGGACCAGATCGGTCCGCTGGCCCGTTCCGTGGAGGACTTGGCCGCCGTCTTTCGCGCCATCGCGGGGAAGGATCCCCGGGACGAGACCAGTGAAGACCGCCCCCTGCCGGTGGATGATTTCGGATTGTCGGTGCGCGGCCTGCGGGTGGGGCTGCCGGGGGAATACTTCCTGCCCGGCCTGGACCCGGAGGTGGCCGCTGCCCTGGAAATGGTCAAGCGGCAGTTGCAGGAGGGCGGCGCCGAGCTGGTGGATGTTTCCCTGCCGCACACGCGGTATGCCATCCCGGTCTATTACATCGTGGCCAACGCCGAGGCTTCCAGCAACCTGGCCCGCTATGACGGGGTGCGCTACGGGCTTCGCGCCCCGGAAGCGGAATCGCTGGAAGAGTTGTACGTCCGGACCCGCAGCCTGGGGTTCGGCGACGAGGTGAAGCGCCGCATCATGCTGGGCACCTACGCCCTTTCCGCCGGCTACTACGAGGCCTACTACTCCCGGGCCCTGAAGGTGCGGCGGTTGGTCCGGCAGGATTTTCTGGACGCATTCCAGACCGTGGACCTGCTGCTGACGCCCACCACGCCGACTCCCGCCTTCCGGTTGGGCGAGAAGATGGCGGACCCGCTGGCCATGTACCTGTCGGACGTCTTCACCGCGCCGGCCAACCTGGCGGGAATTCCGGGACTGTCGGTTCCGGCGGGGAGAACCGCTTCCGGTCTGCCCCTGGCGGCGCAGTTCCTGGCCCCGGATTTCGGGGAAGAGGTATTGTTCCGGGTGGGGAAGTATCTGGAAACGGTAAACGAGAGCGCGTAGGGGTGGGGCTTGTCCCCGCCCGCTTGGAATCCAGTGTCATTGCGAGGCCCGCCGGAACCTGAACCTGAATGAGGCTGTGACCTTCGAATCGTTCTGATCCGGTAGAATGGGTCTCGGATGGGCGGGCTGAAGCAATCGCCCGGAGGGGATCGCTGATCGTGGGGTGGCCGCCTCACTGATCACCAGAATCGCAGATTGAACGTATTTAACGGATTTTGGTCAACCCCTCCAGGGTCGCAAATCGGAGGCAGGGGGATCGCCCATCTCCGGGGGTTAAAACCGCCGGCTACTGAAAGTCCACCCCTGCGGGGTGATTCTCCTGATTGCTGGCTCCTACACTTCTGGCTTCTGGAATATTTCTGCGTCTCTGCGACTCTGCGTAAAATGTTTTATCCGTGTTTATCTGTGTGATCTGTGGCTAAATCGGAATTCATCCCCGTCATCGGCCTGGAAGTCCACGCCCAGCTCCTGACCCGCAGCAAGGCCTTCTGCGGCTGCCCCACGAACTACGGCGCGGATCCCAACCGCCACACCTGCCCGGTCTGCCTGGGCCTGCCCGGCGTCCTGCCGGTGCTCAACCGGGAGATGGTGGACATGGCTCTACGCCTGGCCCTGGCCCTGGGAGCGCAGGTGCGGCCGGTGTCGCAGTTCGCCCGCAAAAATTACTTCTACCCCGACCTGCCCAAAGGGTATCAGATATCCCAGTTCGACCGCCCCCTGGCCGAAGGCGGCGCGGTGGAATTCGACTGCGACGGCGCTGCGTTGCGGGTGGGATTGCTCCGCCTGCACCTGGAAGAGGACGCCGGAAAGTCCTTCCACGACGGCGGTCATTCCCTGGTGGATTTCAACCGCTGCGGCGTGCCCCTGGTCGAAATCGTCAGCGAGCCGGAAATCGAGTCCCCGGCCCAGGCCCGCGCCTACCTGACCGAACTGCGGCGCCTTCTGCAGTACCTGGAAGTCTGCAGCGGCAACATGGAAGAGGGGGCCTTGCGCTGCGACGCCAACGTCTCCCTGCGCGACCCCGCCACCGGGCGGATGGGCACTCCCACGGAAATGAAGAACATGAACAGCTTCCGGGGAGTGCAGCGGGCCCTCGAATACGAGATCGAGCGCCAGTCCGAAGTGCTGCGATCCGGGGGGGCGGTCGTCCGCCAGACCCTGCTGTGGGATGAGGCCGCCGGCGAGGCCCGCCCCATGCGCCGCAAGGAGCTGGCCCACGATTACCGCTACTTCCCCGAACCAGACCTGGTGCTGCTGGAGGTGGATCCCGCCTGGATGGCCGGCGCCCGTGATCGGCTGCCGGAGCTGCCCCGGGCCCGGGAACGCCGCTTCCAGGAACAGTACGGCATTCAGCAACAGCAGGCCCAGACCTTGTGCGCCGACCGCGCCCTGGCCGACTACTACGAGGTCGCGGCGGCCGCCTCCGGCAACCCCGTCCTGGCGGCCAATGTCATCCTGGCGGAGGTGCAGCGCTGGCTGAAGGATCACGACACCGGCATCGGCCGCTACCCCGTGGATCCGGAGCGCCTGGGCGGGTTGCTGCAGTTGCTGGACCGGGGGACGCTCTCCACCCCCCTGGCCCGGGAAGTGCTCCAGGAGATGCTTGCCGGGGTGGAAACCGCGGAGCAGATCGTGGCCCGGCGGGGCCTGGCGGTCATGGGCGACGAAGCGGTCCTGGGCAGCCTGGTGCGGCAGGTGGTGGAGGCCAACCCTGAGGAAGTGGCCCGCTACCGCGCCGGAAAGCGCCAGCTCTTCGGCTTCTTCATGGGCGAGCTGATGAAGGCCACCCGCGGAAAGGGCGATCCCGTCAAGCTGCGGGAACTGCTGCAGAAGGCATTGGAAGGCTAATTTACGACAGGACTTACGCGTTTCGCTTTCTTCGGCAACACTCTTCGGCAATTGCGTAAGTCCTGTGATGAGTTACACGGCGCACCCTGAGGCTCCATGTACCTGTCCTCCTTAGACATCTTCGGTTTCAAGTCGTTCGCCCAGCGCACCCGGATCAACTTCGCTTCCGGGCTGACCGCCATCGTGGGGCCCAACGGCTGCGGCAAGAGCAACCTGGTGGACGCCGTGCGCTGGGTCCTGGGGGAGCAGCGCGAGTCGGCGTTGCGGTCCGAGCGCATGGAGAACATCATCTTCGGCGGCACCGGGAAGCGGCGGCCTCTGGGCATGGCCGAGATCAGCCTGACCCTGAAGGACCCCGACGGCCGGCTGCCGGTGGAGTTCGATGAGATCACCGTCACCCGCCGCCTGTACCGCTCGGGCAAGTCCGAATACCTGCTGAACAAGTCCACCTGCCGCCTGCGCGATCTGGTGGACATGTTCACCGACACCGGCATCGGTCCCGATTCCTACAGCATCATCGAGCTGAAGATGGTGGAGGACATTCTCTCGGGCAACCCGGAAGAGATGCGCCGCATCCTGGACGAGGCCATCGGCATCACCCGGTACAAGCTGCGCCGCAAGGAGGCGTTGCGCAAACTGGCGGAAGCCCGGCAGGACCGCGAGCGCGCCCTGGACATCTTCGCGGAAGTCGAGCGCCAGACCAAGGCCCTGCACCGCCAGGTGGCCCGGGTGCAGTCCTACCGCCGCCTGCAGGAGAAAGCCGCCCGCGTGCGCGCCGCCATCGTGCTGGCCCGGGTGCAGGAGCTGGAATCCCAGCTTGAACCTCTGGCTGGATCCCTGGGAGATATTCGCACCCGCATGGAGGCGGAAACGGGCGAATTGGCTTCCGCCGAAGCTGCCCTCATGCGCCTGGAAGGGGAAATCCTGCAACTGGAGGAGGAGCGGCGCCGGCATTCCGGCGAATTCCACGCCGCCCAATCCCGGCACCAGGCCCTGGCTGCGGAGAAGACCCGCCTGGAAGAGGAAGTCCGGTCCCAGGTCTGGCGGCTGGAGAAGAATAAAGATGAGTCCAAACGGCTGGCCGGAGAACTGGAATCCGTAGAACGGCAGGGCGAGACCGCCCAAGCCGATCTGGCTGCCCGCCAGGAGCGTTTTCCGGGGTTGGAAGCGCGCCTGGGCGAGATCCGCGGGTCCTTCACCGAAGTGGACAACCGCTACCGCGAAATCCGCACCCAGACCCAGGCCGGCCGCGACGAGCTGACGCGGTTGCGGCAGCAGGAGACCGAGGCCATCCGGGACCAGGAACGCCGGGCCGCCCAGGTGCGGTCGCTGGAAGAGCGCCGCGCTGATCTGGCCGCTCGCCTGCAGGAGCAGGAGAGCCGCCTTGTCACGCGCCGGGCCGAGGCGGAAAGTCTCCAGGGGGTAACAGAAGAGCTGACCGCCCAGATCCACGCCGTCCGGGAAAAAGCCGCCGCGCAGAGCCGCGAAGCCGAGGCGCTGCGCACGGCCATCCGCGAGAAGGAGCGCGAACTGGACCAGAACGTTTCTGCCCGGTCCCAGATTCAGTTTCAGATCAAGCACTTCCAGGAGTTGCACCGCCGCAGTTCCCCCCTGTTCGCTGCCGGCGGGCCGCTGGCGGCGCGCTATCCCGACCAGATCAGCGCCACCCTGGGCGACGAGCTGGTGGTGGATGAGACGTATCTGAAGGCGGTCGAGACGGCCCTGATGGCCTTCAACTATTCCCGCGTGCTGGACGACCCTGCCCAGTTGGAGGCGGTGCGGGACTTCATCAGCCAGGAAGGGGCCGGGCGCGCCGCCCTGCTGGTGGGCGATCCGCCCGACGTGGATATCGGCCGCGCCCGAGAATTCGCCGCCCAAGCCGGCGGAGAAGCCCTGGCCGAAGCGGTCGCCGGCGGCACCCGGGCGGCCCAGTGGATCCGCTACCTGCTGCAAGGGATCGTGTTGCTGCCCGGCCTGGAAGAGGCCCGCCGCTGGGCTTCCGCGGCCGGAGAAAGCGGCGTGGCCCTGGTCACCCCCGAAGGCGAATACACCGACGGCCGGGGCGTCTGGATCGTGGGCCGGCGCAAGGGCGAAGCTCCCCGCGTGCTGGGGGTCTCCGCCCGCATGAAGGAGCTGGAGCGCCAGCGCCGCGAAGGCGAGGTCCGGCACCGGGAGATCGGGGAGGAGATCGCCCAACTGCAGGAAGAGGTGCGGGGGGTGGTAGACCGGCTGAAGGTTTCCCAGGATAGCCTGAAGAAGGCCGAGCAAACCCTCGATGCCCGAACCCGAGAAAAACTGCAACTGGAGGCCCAGCTTTCCGGCGCCAACCTGCTGGCCGAGCAGATCCGACGCGAGGCCGGCGAGGTGGACGCCCGGCTCCGGGAGGCCGCCGCCCAGCCCCTGGACAGCGACCTGCCCGCCATTATCGAACGCCTGCGCGCCCGGGAAGCCGAGCAGCGCGACCGTGAGGCGGGCGAAGCCAAAGTCATGGACGAGCGGGAAAGCGTCCGGATGAACCTGGAGCGGGTGCAGATCGAGGTCGAGCGGGGCCGCGCCGAGCTGACCCGTGCCCGCGACCACTTCCACGGGCTGGCCCGCCGCAGAGATGACCTCCAGCGCCGCCTGAAAGAGTTGTCGGAAGAAAACCGGTCGGTGGAAACCCGCCTGGAAGAGACCGAAAAGCAGGTGGGGGAACAGTCGGAAAAAGTGACCCAGGCGGAGCAGGCCCTGAGCGAAATTCGCCGCCGCCTGGAGGACTTCGATACCGGCCGCATGGAGCTGCAGGAAACCCAGAAACTGCAGAACCAGCGGGTGCGGGAGTACCGCGCCAACCTGGAGACGTACTCCCGGCAGGTCCACGAAACCGAACTGCGCAGCGTGGAAATCGAAGCCACCCTGCGTGAAGAGCGCCGCCGCCTGGAAGGGGTGGACCCGGCCGCCCTGGAAGGGGAGGAGGCCAACCCCGAGGTCCTGGCGCAACTGGAACGCAAGATCCTGTCGCTGGAACCCCTGAACCTGGCGGCGGAGGCGGAGTATAACGAACAGATGGCCCGGCTGCAGTTCCTGCAGGATCAGTTGAAGGATCTGGACCAGGCCGAGGCCGACCTGCAGCAGACCATAACCACCTTAAACCGCGAAGCGCGGGAGCGGTTCGAGAACGGTTTCGGCCGCATCCGGGAAAACCTGCAACGCATCTTTCAGGGAGTGTTCGAAGGTGGCAAGGCGGACCTGCGCCTGACCGACGACGATCCCCTAGAATCGGAAATCGAGCTGATGGCCGCCCCGCCCGGCAAGCGCATCGGTTCTCTGACCCTGTTGTCCGGCGGCGAGAAGACTCTGACGGCCATTTCCCTGCTGTTCGCCGTCTACCTGGAGAAGCCCAGCCCCTTCTGCATCCTGGACGAAGTGGACGCTCCCTTAGACGAAGAGAACACCGGGCGCTTCTGCCGCATGTTGAAGAACTTTTCCCTGAAGACCCAGTTCCTGGTCGTGACGCACAACAAGCGCATGATGATGGAAGCGGAACAACTCCTGGGCATCACCATGGAAGAAGAGGGGGTATCCAAGGTGGTGCCCGTCAAAGTCAACTGATCATTATGGTGAATTTCATGAAAATCTATCCCTCCCTTTGGGCTGCCGGCCTGCTGTCGGCGATCCTGGCGTTCACGGCCTTGCCGGCGCCGGCCCCCGCGGCCACCTCGCCCACGCTGTTCAGCATGGACGCCGCCGGGTATCAGCAGCGCGGCGGCCTGGTGTACCTGGAAGTCTACCTGATGGTGCAGCGCGACGGCCTGACCTTCGTGCCCGCCGACACCGGGCACCAGGCGTTGCTGCAGATCACCCTGAACCTCCATTCTCCCGATACCCTGCTGTCCTCCACCACCTGGGAGGTCGTTGACCGGGTGGATGATCTGGGTGAGGTCACGCCGCGGCAGAAGCTGCCCGACATCCAGCCCTACAACCTGCCGCCGGGCCTCTATACCGTCGAAGGCCTGGTCAAGGACGTGCACGGCGATACCACCTACCGTCGAACCATGGACCTGGAACTGGCCGCCTTCAGCGATTCGCTGTTGGCGCTGTCCAACATCGAGCTGGCCACGCAACTGGAGCGTTCCGACCAGACCAACAAGTTCACCAAGAACGGCTTCCTGGTGCTGCCCAATCCCCAGCGCCTCTACGGTTCCGCCATGCCCATGCTGTACTACTATATGGAGATATACAATCTGCAGGGGACCGAGGGGGAATTCACGGTGGACCGGATCATCCAGGATGCGAACCGCACGGAAGTCAAACGCCTGCCGCAGAAGCAGGTACCGAAGGTCGGCGGCAACGTGGTGGAGGTGGACGGGTTCTCGGTCGCGTCGTTGACCACGGGGACCTACTACCTGGTGGTGGAAGTCCATGATCCGGCGGCCGACACTGCGGCCACGGAAGAGAGCAAGTTCTTCGTGTACCGGCCGGAGGACGCTGGGCGGTTGAGCGATCGGCAGTCCGGGGGCGACGAAGAGAGCCGGGAGATCCTGGCCTACACCGACCAGGAAATAGAGGAGGCGGTGGATGGCATTCGCTTCCTGCTGAACGACACCCAGTGGCGCAACCTGCAGGGGCTGAACCCGGACGGCAAACGCCAGTTCCTGGTGCGTTTCTGGAAGGAGCATGATCCCAACCCCACCACCGCCGTCAACGAATTCCGCCAGGCCTTTGAGCAACGCAAGGACGTGGCCAACAGCCGTTATGGGGTGTTCGACCGCGAAGGGTGGAAGACCGACCGGGGCCGGGTTTATGTGCTCTACGGCGAGCCGGACCACATTGAATACCACACCCACGATATGGAAACTCGCGCCTACGAGATCTGGCAGTACGATTCCATCGAAGGCGGGGTAATCTTCGCCTTTGTGGACCGCAACAACTATGGCGATTACCGGCTGGTGCATTCCACCAAGAATGGGGAACTCCGCCGGCCCGACTGGTACGAGATCGAAGCCTCCATCCGCAGGAAATGACCGGAGGAATCCGTGATCCAGGTTACCGACCTGACCAAGAGTTTCAGTGACAAGAAGCGCGGGGTGGTCAAGGCCGTGGACGGCATCAGCTTTACCTGCCGGCCCGGTGAGATTTACGGCCTGCTGGGTCCCAACGGCGCCGGCAAGACCACCACTCTGCGATTGCTTTCCACCGTCCTGGAGCCCGATTCCGGCACCGCCGTGGTGGCCGGCCACGACCTCCTGAACGACCCCGGCGGAGTGCGCGCCTCGATCGGCTTCCTGTCGGGCGACACCGGGCTCTACCGGCGCCTTTCGGCCCGCGAGATCCTGCGCTACTTCGCCTCGCTCTACGGGATGACCGGGGCGGCCTTCCAGGCCCGCCTCGAGGTGCTGACTGGTCTCCTGGAGATGGGCGAATTCCTGGACGCCAAAACCGACAAGCTGTCCACCGGCCAAAAGCAGCGCGTCTCCATCGCCCGCACCGTGATCCACGACCCCCCGGTGCTGATCCTGGACGAGCCCACCGCCGGACTGGACATCATCGCCTCCCGGGCCATCATCGAGTTCATCGCCCGGGCCCGCGCCGCCCAGAAAACCATCCTCTTTTCCACCCACGTGATGCGCGAGGCCGAGCGGCTGTGCGACCGGGTGGGTATCATCCATCGCGGCCGGCTGGCCGCCCAGGGCACCCTGGAGGAGTTGCGCCGCCAGTTCGGCAGCCCCGACCTGGAGGAGGTGTTCGTGCGCGCTGTGGGTTTGGACCCGGCTTTCCCCCTGCACATTAAAACGGCATAGAATTGGCAGATGGGATGAAAAAACGTATCCGGCTGCGCCCGGCGGCTTCAAATGTGAACCTCGGAGGGGGGAGCGCTCCGGTCGCGCTGTTTCATTATAATACCCTGGCCCTGGTGCGGAACTGGCTGAAGCTGCTCTTCCGCGAGTTCTTCCGCAATCGTTGCGACCTGCGGGCCTCGGTGCTGACCTTCACCACCGTGCTGTCCCTGGTGCCGGTGTTGGCGGTGTTCTTCACGTTCTTTGACCTGTTCGGCGGAGGCGAATGGCTGGCGGAGCGTATCAAGCCCTTTCTGATCGAGAACCTCTCCATCGGGGTGGGCGATCGGGCCATCGAGATCCTCGATCAACTCCTGGTCAAGGCTCCCACCGGCACGCTGGGCGCCCTGGGTACGCTGTTCCTGGCCCTGGCGGGCTTGAGCCTCCTGAGCGCCCTGGAAGACACCTTCAACTACATCTGGAAGGTGACTCAGGGGCGCAGCCTGTTCGTCCGCTTCCGCAACTACTGGGTGGCGGTGACCGTGGTACCCTTGGCTATCCTGGTTTCGCTGTTCGCCACCTCGTCGGTGCAATGGAGCGCGACCTTGCAGACGCTGCTGTGGCCCTGGGCGTACGGTCTTCTGACCAGCGTCGTCTTTCCCGTCGCCCTGGACTGGCTGGGCCTGTTCCTGCTTTTCCGCCTGGTACCCAACGTCTCCATCGGCTTCTTTCCGGCGGCCCTGGGGGCGTTAATCGGCAGCGTGCTGTGGGAAGCGGCCAAGCGCATCTATTTCCTGTACACCTCCATCCTGGTCAGCAACAATGTGCTGTATGGGACGTTCATCGCGCTGCCGCTGTTCTTCATATGGCTGAACATCTCCTTCATGATTCTGCTGCTGGCCATGGAAGCGGCCTACGTAACGCAGAATTACCGCGAGCTGCAGCGCTTTCCCATGGACCAGGCCAAGTACTTTTCCATGGAGGGAGTGGCCCTGAACCTGCTGGTGGACATTGCTCACCGGCAATGCCTGGACGCCGATCCCATCCGGGTCAACACCGCCGCCGCCCGGTTCGAGGTCCGCGCCCCGGAATTCAAGAATCTGTTAAAGCGCCTGGTGGGGGCGCACATCATCCATAAACCCTCAGGGGATGACGATTACCTGCGCCTGGCCCACGATCCCGAAAATATTTCCCTGGTCCGGGTCATGGACGCGCTGGGCGGAGTGCCCGAATCCGGCCTGCCGGAAGAGGCGCGGGAGAGAATCCGTCAGATCCAGCAGATCCAGCGCAAAGAGATCAGTCAACTCAACTTGAAAGACATCGCCGTTCCGTCCGGCGAGGAGTGCCGCGCATGAAACTGGCCAACGTTTTCATCATCTTTCGTAAAGAGTTCCTGGACGTCCTCCGCGACCGGCGCACCATCGTTTCCATGGTGCTGCTGCCCATCCTCATCATCCCTATTATGACCCTGGGATTGGGGACGTTCATGAGCTCGCAGATCAAGAAGCTGGAAAAGGCCCAGTCACCGGTGGTGGTCATCGGCGGGCAATGGGCGCCGGAGCTGATGGCGCTACTGGAAGAGAAGGCCGGCCTTCAGATCATCCCCAGCATCCAGGATACCGCCACGGTCTTGCAGATGCTGCAGGAGAAGTCGATTCATGCGGCCCTGGTGATTCCGGAAGGCTTTGAAGGCCTGCTTTCCGCTGATCGCGCTCCGGTTGATTCCTTGCGCCTCCGCCTGCTCTTCGATAAGTCGAAGACCGAATCGGAAATGGTCATGGCCCGGATGAAGTCCCTGCTGCAGGATTACCGCGAACAGCAGATCCGCCGCCAATTGGAGATCCGCAGTTTGCCGGTCAGTGTCATCGAGCCGTTCTACATCGCCACGGAAAATCGCGCTACCGAGGCGCAAATGGCGGGCGCGGTCATGGGCATGCTCCTGCCCTACCTGGTCATTCTCCTGGCCATGACCGGGTGCACCTACCCGGCCATCGACCTGACCGCGGGGGAAAAGGAGCGCGGCACCCTGGAAACGCTGCTGGTCAGCCCGGCCTCTCGGCTGGAATTGGTATTGGGGAAATTCTTGACCACCATGCTGGCCGGCTTCATCACCGCCAGCCTGACGCTGACTTCCATGCTGGTCACCTTCGCCATGGGCGCCCGGATGGGATCAGACACGGACCTGGAAGGGATGGCCTTCAGTCTGGATCCGCTGGCGTTAATCACCATTTTCCTGCTGTTTGTGCCGGTGGCGGCGCTGTTCGCTTCAACCCTGATTGCCATCGCCGTCAACGCGCGCAGTTACAAGGAAGCCCAGAGCTACGTGTATCCGTTGATGTTCCTGGTCATCATCCCGGCCATGACTTCCATGGTTCCCGGGATCGAAGTCGATCTGCGCATGGCCTTCATCCCGGTGGTCAACGTGGCCCTGATCCTGCGTAACGCGCTGATGGGGTCCTACGACTTCGCCCTGATCGCCCTGACCTTCCTGTCCAGTACGCTGTACGCGGCGGCGGGGGTATTCACGGCGGTGCGGGTCTTCCAGAAGGAGACGGTGCTGCTTAGAACCTAACGCTTTCCCTGCTCCGCCGGGAGCCGTGGGGGACGGCTTCGGGAGCCCAATCGCATCAACCTGTGTCTGGGGGGGTAATGAGTTCGTACACGATTCTGGTCGTGGATGACGAACCCGACATTGTGGACCTGCTCCACGAAACGTTCGCCGAGGCCGGGTACAGCGTGCAGACCGCGCACAGCGCCCCGGAAGCCCTGGCCCTGCTGGAACACCAGGCGCCGGACGTCATCGTCAGCGACAACCGCATGCCGGGGATGTCGGGCATCGAATTCTTCGAAGTCGTGCGCCAGCGGCACCAGGACGTCATCCGCATCCTGATGACGGGCTACGCCGACCTGAAGATCGCCATCGAGGCCATCAACCGGGGCTGGGTGTACAAGTTCATCACCAAGCCGTTCAAGATGGAAGAGATCCTGGTGGCGGTGCGCCGGGCCCTGGAATATTATGACATGGTGCACCAGAAGCAGGTCCTGGAACAGCAGGTGCGGCAGCAGAACGCGATCCTGGAGCAACGGGTGCAGGAGCGCACCCGGGCGCTGCAAACGGTCACCGAAGAGCTGGCCCTGAAGAACAGCAAGCTGCTGCGCCAGAAGAACGAAATCCGCCGCCTGTTTTCCAGCCTGCAGCGCAGTTACCTGGGCACCATCGCGGTGATGTACTTCGCCCTGGAATCGAAGGATCGCTACACCCGGGGGCACAGCGAGCGGGTGTTCCACTACGCCCTGCACGTGGGCCACAAACTGGGTCTGCCGCCCTCGGACATGGTGCACCTGAAGTACGCCGCCCTGCTGCACGACCTGGGCAAGATCAGCGTGCCCGATTCCATCCTCCTGAAGCCCAGCCAACTGACGCCCGAAGAATACAACGTCATCAAGGGGCACCCGGTGGTGGGAGCCACCATTCTGGACCCCATCCTCTTCCTGCAGCGCACCCGGGACGTCATCCGGCAGCACCATGAGCGGTTCGACGGGTCCGGCTACCCCGACGGCCTGCACAGCGAATTGATAGACATCAAGGGGCGCATCATCGCCGTGGTGGACGCCTACGATGCCATGCGCAGCGACCGCCCCTACCGCATGGCCCGCAGCCGCGACCTGGCCTTGGAAGAGCTGAACGCGCTGAAAGGGCGGCAGTTCTGCCCCCGCTGCGTGACCGCCTTCGAGGAGGTCCTGGAAGAGCTGGGCGATTTTTACGACGATCCCGGCCTGCTGGACCAGTACCGCGACGAACTGCGCTTCATGGAGGAGGACATGCGCGGCATCAACGAGATCTTCACCCTGAACGCGGTCGAAGGGGTGGTGGCGTGAGCCTGAGCTGATACGATCAACCGCATCCCTGTAGGGGCGGCCCGGTGTGGCCGCCCTTTTTTCTCTGTGGTCTCCTCCGCAGGAGCCGCTGCGTGGTGTGTCTCGGTGGTGAATATTTATCTTGACTTTCCCGCCCCCGTGCCGTATATTGACGGCATGAAGATCGCGCTGATACTGCTGCTCCTGCCCCTTGGCGCCGGTGCGGGAGGGCCAAACCACCTCCTCGACCGCCTGCCGGACGAGGTGCCCTCCGGCTTCGCCCCCGGTGAAATGGGGCCCGCCATGCTGATCATGGATGGCGCCACGAATGCAGGCGCCTCCACGAATACCCAAACCCTCCAACTTAAAAAGGGCTGGAA
>QZKQ01000103.1 GCA_003599535.1 Candidatus Zixiibacteriota bacterium
GATGGAGTCGTACTCCTGCACGAAAGGGAATTCCTGGGCCTGCGCCAACAACGGCAGCAGGAGAGCTATCCAAACCCATTTCATGGCTCACCTCACCGGAGGATAGGGCGGGGGAATAACCCCCGCCCTACCAATATAATCACACTATTTCACTTCAGCAAGAGCATTTTGCCCACATTCCGGTGACTGCAACCCCGTTCCGGACTGTCCTCCGCCATACGGCGAGTGAAAAGACACCGCGGCACCGCAACACCAACAGCCGGCGGAAGCCCGCCGGCTGTTGGGGAGTGGGGGAGAGGCTTACCGGTTGGTCAGGTGGGTCTCCACCCGGGCGACGCCCGGCACCCCGGCGGCGACCCTGGTGATCTCCTCCAGCAGGCCTTTCCGCTTGATTTCGCCCGACAGGTGGACGGCCCGGTTTTCCGCCCGGACGTGGAGGTCCGCGTCGCGGGTCTTGGGGTGGGCTTCCAGCGCCGCCTGGACCCGGGCGGCCAGGGCCTTGTCCGCCAGTTCCAGGACCCGCTCGGGAGTGCGCTCGAATTCCGGCGAATCGGCCATCCGGCAGATGGTAGCGGCGGCAGTCTCCATGGACACGTGCTTCAGGTTGACCACCAGGTCGAAGTGGGCGGGATCATCCCAGCTTTCGCTGTAGAGATACTTCACCCACCGGCGGCGGTCTTCGTCCACCTTCTGGATGTACAGCTTGGCGCTGTACACGTCCATCTTCTGCGTCTCCATCAGGGCCGTCAGCCGCAGGGACAGGGGGGCGATCAGCCGCACCTTCAGGACCCAGTCCACGTCCTGCAGCAGAAACTGGCCGGCATTGCCATGGTACACCATGCAGCCGTTGACGGCGTGTTCCAGCAGGGCGGCGCGGATCAGGGTCAGGTAGAGGCGGCGCTTGCCCCAGGTGCTGCGGGACAGGAAGGAGGGGGTTTCATGCATGGTGGCGAAGAGTTCCTCTTCGTGGATCCCGGATTCCTGGGAGACGCGGACCAGCACTTCCCGGCTGACCAGGTTGGGGCAATTCAGCTTATCAGCCAGCAGGTGGGCCAACGCTTCCCCGCCGCTTTTCGATCCCCGGGATACGGTGATTAAGGGCATGGTGGATTCCTCCTGGAAAAATCAACGGATCAGGGGAGAGACCGTACCGCGCCAACGGCGCAGCATGGAGGAGAGACCGAGAAAATACTGCTTCCGTGGGCAGAACCGGACGATCAGCCGGTCAACGCCGGCACCAAGAATATACCCTGCCGGAGAAGGATTCGCAACCATTATTTCCGTCTCTTTCACATCGTGCCGGCACGGTTACCTGCCCGTACACCCTCCCGCAGAACCTCAAGGGCGTCGTAGATCGGATGGCGATCGGTGCAGACGATGGAGCCCCGGCGCGGCGGCGGCCTTGCGGCTGACCCCCGGGATGGCCAACCCGTCGCCGCTTCATCCGGGATGCCTCATCTCTTCACTTAGGTCTTGTTTTCATAATTTTCCGCACGTAAATTATTGCCTGTGACACTCCGGGGAGGTCTCGTCTTATGTTCCGTCTGCTTTTTCTCTGCACCGGCCATTCCGGCCGCAGCCAGACCGCCGCCGCCTACGCCCGGGCGCTGGCCCCGCGGAATGTGGAAATCGTCTGCGCGGGCGACCGGCGCGGGCGCCTGCATCCCCTGGCCCGCAAAGCGGCCGGGGAGGCGGGCCTGGAACTTCCCGCCACCGTAGACTGCACCCTGGAGGATATCCGCAACCGCGCCTTCGACGTGGTCATCACCCTGTGCAACCAGGCGCTGGAAATCTGCCCCGTCTTCCCCGGTTCCCCCACGCGCATCCACTGGCCGCTGCCGGATCCCTCCAAGAAAAGTACCGAACCCCGTGACCAGGAAATCATCTTCCGGCAGGTGCGTGACGACATTCAGGGGCGCGTGACCGGGCTCTTCCACCATGGGTTCCTCGATTCCATCCTCCTGACCCGCCTGACCTTCCGTTCGCTCCTGGACAACCTGACCGACGGCGTTCTGGCCCACGACCCCAACCGCCGCATCTACTTCTTCAACCGCGCCGCCCAGAAAATCACCGGCTACTCGTATGCGGAAGTGGTGGGGCGGGACTGCCACGAGGTCTTCCCCGGGCGCTTCTGCGGCGGGGACTGCTCCTACTGCCAGGATCGCCAGCAGGTCCACACCCGCATTCGCTACCCTCGCGCCTTCCAGCGGCGCGACGGCGGGCAGCGCGACCTGGAGATGTCGGTGGTGACGGTGGAAGTGCCGGGGCAGAAGACCGCCGGAGCGCTGGTCATCTTCCACGACATCACGGAAATGGTGCGCATGCGCCGCAAGCTGGTGGAAAGCCGCGGCTTCCACGGCATCATCGGCCGGCACCTTTCCATGCAGAAGGTATACGAGACCATCCAGGAACTGGCCGAGGTGAACGCTCCCATCCTGATTCAGGGGGAAAGCGGCACCGGGAAGGAACTGGTGGCCATGGCCCTGCACCAACTGAGTTCGCGCTGCTCCGGCCCCTTCGTGCCGGTCAACTGCGGGGCGCTGCCCGAAGGCACCCTGGAAAGCGAGCTGTTCGGGCACGTCCGGGGAGCCTTTACCGGGGCCATCCGCGACAAGAAGGGCCGCTTCGAGCTGGCCGACGGGGGCACCATCTTCCTGGACGAGATCGGCGAGATATCCCCGGCCATGCAGGTCAAGCTGCTGCGGGTGCTGCAGGAGAAGGCCTTCGTGCCGGTGGGCGGGGAAAAATCCACCCACGTGGACGTGCGGGTCATCTGCGCCACCAACCGCGACCTGAAGGTCCTGACCCAGCGCGGCCTGTTCCGCGAAGACCTCTACTACCGCCTGGCAGTGATTCCCTTCAGTCTGCCGGCCTTGCGGGAAAAAGTCTCCGACATCCCCCTGCTGGTGGAGCATTTCCTGGATAAGTTTGCACCACCGGAAAACCGCAGAGCGGCGACGATAGCCCCCCCCGCCATAACCGCCCTCCAGCGGTACACCTGGCCGGGCAATGTCCGGGAGCTCAGCAACGCCGTGCAGTACGCCCTGATCAAGAGTCACGGCGAAACCATCCAGGTAGAGCACCTGCCGCTGGAAATCGCCGTCAATGGAAACCTTTCCGCCGGCCCTTCAAAAGCGGGTCGCAAGCCCAAGCTGGACCCGGGCGAAGTGCGCCGGGCGCTGGAAAAGAGCGCCGGCAACCGGGCCCGGGCCGCCCGGCTGCTGGGAGTCAGCCGGTCCACCCTCTACCGCTACCTGGATTCCCCCAAGAGTGTCGCATAATACACAACTGTAGCGATTTAATTACAGTACGCCCGCCAAAGACACCGACAGTCCTCCACGCCGGATTTTTCCCCCACTTGTCCTGCACTTTGCTTTAAGGTTCGCAACTGCTTGATCTACTCCCGCCCCGCTGCTTGCCGCTTTCCCCGCTTCTCCTCTCCGGAGGTGTATCGAAATTGATTCCAGCGGCGCTTGCCTCTGAACCGCCGTATCTTCAAGTTAATGCGGCACTTGAAGGAATCTGCTGCTTCAGGTATGGGCTTTGCGTGACTTTGTATCATAACCCAACTGGTCGAAGCCGTGTCGAAAGCATTCAACACCAACATCGTGAAAGTCCTGCGCCTCACCCGGGACATGATGCTCCTGGCCGACCAGGGCGACACCAGCCGCCCGGACCGGAGCTGCGGAGTGCTCTACGGCACGCTGCGCGATTCCGCCTACAAGATCCGGGAGCTGGCCGAGCAGGAAAAGATCCTGCACCAGGGCAGCGGGTTGTGGGACATCGAGGAGGAATAGAAACCTTTCGGGGATTGCCATGTCCATGCAGAGGAAAGTACACCAGGGGGAAATCCGCCTGATCAAGGGCGACATTACCGACCTGGAGGTGGAAGCCTTCGTGCTGTACGCCCGGTCCGACCTGAAGCTCTGGGCCGGGTACGGCAACGCCATCGCCACCCGGGGCGGGCCGGAAATCCGCCAGGAACTGGAAGCCATCGGCGGCGCCGAAACGGGAACGGCCGTGCTGACTGGCGGCGGCAACCTGAAAGCCAAGTACGTCATCCACGCGGTGGGGCCCAAGTTCCAGGAACCGGACCTTAAGGCCAAGCTGCACCGGACCATGCTAGCCTGCCTCAACCTGGCGGCGGAAAAAGGCCTCCGGCAGGTGGCCTTTCCGGCCATGGGAGCGGGGTTTTACGGCATTCCCTTGCCCCTGTGCGCGGATACCATGATCAGCGCGATGGTGGAGTTCCTGCAACAGCGAACGTCGGTGCCGGAGATCATTATCTGCGCTCTGGACAACCGGGAATACGCGCCCTTCCAAAGCCGATTGGAATCGCTGGAAGATACCTGGACAGACGCGGTAAAGGGGAAAGCATCATGAGCGAAACGCTGCTTTTCGTGGAGGATACCCTGCAGATCTGGGCCCTGCAGTTCATGGGCACGGTCTATTTCCTGCGCCTGCTGTGGATCCTGCACTTCAAGGCCGGCGGGGATCGCCAGGCGCCCACCGGCCGGGGCACTTCGCCCCGCAAGGGTATCCTTTACTCCTGGCTGAATGTGGCCATGCCCTGGGCCATGGAAAGTACTCGCAAGCGGGCCTTCATGTACGCCCAGTTCATCATTTTCCACCTGGGCGTGGTGTCGGCCATCGGGCTCTCCTTCATCATCCCCTACGCCGCCGAGTGGCTGCATTCCCTCGTCCTGGTGCGGGTCCTGCAGGTCTCCATCGGGCTGGCTTTCGCCGTGGGCGTGTGGCGCATCATCCGGCGCATGACGCACCCGGTGATGCGCAAGATCAGCTCCCCCGACGACTACTTCTCCCTGATCCTGCTGACGGTCTGGTTCTTCTTTGCCTTCCTGTCCGTGCCCAATAATCACCAGGACGGGGAAGGCGTCCTGATGACCTTTTTCCTGCTCACAGCCTTTTTCCTGGTGTACGTCCCCTTCAGCAAAATATCCCACTACCTGTACTACCCCTTCACCCGGTTCTACCTGGGCCGCACCCTGGGGCACCGGGGAGTGTTTCCCCTGCGGAGGACGTCGTGAGCCGGAATTCCCGATCCTACAAAGCCGAACGAGTCATCGAGCGCCTGACCCGGAAAGTCAATCGCCAGATGGCGCTGTCCCTGGCCGCCTGCGTGCACTGCGGCATGTGCACCGAAGCCTGCCACTACGTGCTGGCCAACCCCGACGACCCCACTTACGCCCCGGCCTATAAGGCTGACCGCATCCGCCGCCTGTTCAAGCGCCACATGGACTGGACCGGCCGGGTCATTCCCTGGTGGGTCAAGGCGGGCAGCATCTACACCGACGAGGAGCTGAACGAACTGATGGACACGGTCTTCGGCAAGTGCACCAATTGCCGCCGCTGCTCCATCAACTGCCCCATGGGAGTGGACTTCGCCGTGGTCAACCGCATGGCCCGGGGACTTCTGGTGTCGGTGGGGATCATGCCCGAAGGGGTGGCGGTGGTGAGCAAGGATCAGTGGGAAATCGGCAACCAGATGGGGGTGTTGAAGGAGGAGTACCTGGATACTCTGGACTGGATGTCGGAAGAGTTGCAGCAGGAGTTGAAGGACCCCGCCGCCATCATCCCCATTGACAAGATGGACTGCGAAGTGGTTTATTCCATCAATCCCCGGGAGGTCAAATACGACCCGCGCACCATTGCCGACGCCGCCAAGATTTTCCATATCGCCGGAGAAAACTGGACCATGCCCAGCGAAGGATGGGACATGACCAACTTCGGGCTGTTTTCCGGGGACGATGACCTGGGCGGCGCGGTGGCCCGCCGGCTGTACGAGAAGGTCGAAGAGCTGCGCGGGAAGAAGCTGGTCATTTCCGAATGCGGCCACGGCTACCGGTCCACTCGCTGCGAAGGCCCCAACTGGGCCAAATACGACGTCCCCTTCGTCATGGAGAGCTCGGTCATTACCATGCTGCGCTACATCCGAGAAGGGCGCCTCAAGGTGGACAAGTCCAAAAACACGATTCCGGTGACGTTCCACGATTCCTGCAACAATGCCCGCAGCTGCGGTTTGTTTGAAGAGCCCCGCGAGCTGCTTTCGCTGGTGGTGGAGGACTTCCGCGAGATGTACCCCAACCGCAGCGAAAATTACTGCTGCACCGGCGGCGGGGGGGCCATGTCCATGTCGGAGTACACGCCGCGGCGGCTGAAATCGGCCATCGTCAAGGCGGAACAGTTGAAGGCCACCGGGGCCAAGATCGTGGTCACCTCCTGCCACAACTGCGTGGACGGTCTGACTGACCTGATCCGCCACTACAAGCTGGACATGCAGGTGGCTCAATTGGTCAATCTGACGGCTAATGCCCTGGTGGTCGAAGCCCGTGTGGCGGTGCCGGTGGAAGTTCCGGCGGCTGTACCGGCGGTGGAGGCAGCGTTGCCTCTGCATGGCCGCAGGATCCTGGTGGTGGACGACGAGCCCGACATTTTGACCTTCTTCTCCACCGTGCTGGGCGACAACGGCGCGTCCGTGACCCAGGCTCCGGACGGCGCGACCTGCATGGATCTGGCCCGGAAGGAGAAGCCCGACCTGATCACCCTGGATCTGTCCATGCCGGGAATGGACGGAGGCAAGATCTTCGAAGCCCTGCGCAACGACCCCGAACTGGCCGGCATCCCCGTGTGCATCATCACCGGCAAGCCGGAATTGCGCCGCCTGATCTACGACCGCCCGGTGCCTCCGCCGGAAGGTTACCTGGACAAGCCGGTCAACGACGAGACCCTGCTGCTGAACGTCCGCAAGATCCTGAAATTGGTCTGATTAGCGGACATAATCTGAAGAGGGAGACCTGAAGTATGGATTTATCCTATCAACAATACTTCGAGGCCATACCCTGCTACCTGACGGTGCAGGATCGAAACCTGCGCATCCTCACCGCCAACCGCAACTTCCGGCAGGATTTCGGTTCTTTTGAAGGCCGCCATTGTTACCAGGTGTATAAGCACCGCCCGGAGAAGTGCGAAGTCTGCCCCGTGGAACGGACCTTTCGCGACGGCCAGCGCCACAGCAGCGAAGAGCAGGTTCGTTGCCTGGACGGAACCACCGTATCGGTCATCGTCTATACCACCCCCATCCGAGACGCCTCCGGGCAGATCGTGGCGGTCATGGAGATGTCCACCGACATCACCGAGATCAAGCAGCTCCAGACGCAGTTGAAGGAGAGCCAGGAACGCTACCATATGCTGTTCGAGGAGGTTCCCTGCTACATCGCCATCCAGGACCGGGATCTGCGTATCGCTGATGCCAACCGTCTGTTCCGGGAAGATTTCGGGGACTGCTACGGCCGGCAGTGCTACGAAGTATACAAGCACCGCACCGAAGAATGCCTCCCCTGCACCGCCCGGCAAACCTTCCTGGACGGGCAGGTGCGGGTACATGAAGAAGTGGTCACCTCGCGCCAGGGCAAGCCCATCAATGTGCTGGTGCATACCGCGCCCATTTGCAATGCCGAGGGGCAGGTCACCAGCGTCATGGAGATGAGCGCCAACGTTACCCAGATCCGTCAGCTCCAGTCCCAACTGGCTTCCATCGGCCTGCTCATCAGTTCCATCTCCCACGGCCTGAAGGGACTGCTGAACGGCCTGGACGGAGGCATCTACCTGGTGAATTCCGGGCTTCAGAAATCGGACGATTCGCGCCTGCGCAATGGCTGGGAAATCGTGCAGCGCAACATCGGGCGCATCCGCAGCATGGTGCTGGACATCCTGTACTACGCCAAGGATCGCGAACCGGACTGGCAGACGCTTTCCGCCGCGAATCTGTTGTCGGAGATCCAGGGATTGCTGGCCTCCAAAGCCCGCGAACTGAAGGTGGAGCTCGCCGTTCAGGCGGCCTCCGGAGCGGACGAATTCGAAGGCGACGCAAAGGCCCTGCGCACTTTGCTGGTCAACCTGCTGGAAAATTCCATGGACGCCTGCCGGCTGGATCTGAAAAAGGATCACCATGAGGTCTGGCTGGCTTTTCGGGACAATGGAGAGCAGGTGCAGTTCGAGGTGGGGGATAACGGCATCGGCATGGATCGGGAGACCTGCGACAAGGCTTTCAGCCTGTTCTTTTCCACCAAGGGGACCTCGGGGACCGGCCTGGGGCTGTTCATCTCCCATAAAATCGCCCAGGCGCACGGGGGAGAGATCGAAATCCAATCGGAAGAGGGCCAGGGCACCTGCTTCCGGGTGCGCCTGCCCCGGCGGCGGCCTGAAGTTCCGCCCACGCCATCCGGCCCGCCAATCACATAAGGGGAAAGAAACATGGCAGACGAAAAAAAACGGGTCCTGGTGATAGATGATGAGCCAGACACCCAGACCTACTTTTCCAGCCTGCTGGAGGACCACGGCTACGCCGTGACCGTGGCCAAGGACGGCGCGGAGGGGCTGACCATGGTGAATCAGCAGGTTCCCGACCTGATCACCCTGGACATCTCCATGCCGGAAACCTCCGGGGTGAGATTCTACCGTGACCTGAAGGAAAGTCCGCAGTGGAAAGGCATCCCCGTCATCATCATCACGGGCATTTCGGAGGATTTCCGCAGCTTCATCTCCAGTCGCAAGCAGGTGCCGCCGCCGGAAGGTTACCTGGCCAAACCGGTGGATCCCCAGGAGCTGGTGGCTCTGGTGAACCGTCTGACGGGTTAACCAACGTTCACCATCACTTCTGACCTTTTCCGGCAACAAAAAAGGGACCTGGAATCACTTCCAAGTCCCTGTTTATGTTATGGTAGCGGGGGTAGGATTCGAACCTACGACCTTTGGGTTATGAGCCCAAGTGTGTACCTATACCTGGGTTTACTTGCATTTACCAAGTCTCTGAAATAACAGCATAATAAATCTTTGTTATTTACCTTGACTTACCTGATTTTTTACTGTATTTTATGCCAAAGGTTGGAAATAGGGTTGGAAATCTACCGGAGGCTGTATGGCAATCGTCAGACAAAAAACCAAGTACATCGGAGTCTATTTCCGGGAAGTCCAACGTGTCGGCGGTCCGGGATTGGAGAAGGTTTATTACATTGTTTTCAAGAAGGATGGGAAGGTTTACGAGGAGAAGGTCGGCAGGCAATATGCCGACGATATGACTCCGGCTCGTGCAGCCAGCATTCGCGCGGATCGAATCGAAAACAAGCGGAAATCCCGCAAGCAGGTACGCCAGGAGTTGGAAAATGAACGGCTCTTGACGACGGACCGCTGGACACTGGATCGGCTCTGGGACGAATACAAAGCCCAGAACCAAGGCGCAAAGAGCTTTTTTACGGACGAGAACCGCTACAAGAAGCACCTGAAAGCCGCTTTAGGAAACCGTGAGCCTGGAACTCTCACACCCATTGAACTCGACCAGTTTAGGACTGACCTAACCCGGAAGGGATTGGCAGCAGCAACCATCCGGAACATCATGGAGTTGCTGCGGCGGTTAATTCACTTCGCACAGAAGCGCCAGCTTTGCCCTGTCCCAGCTTACCTTGGGGAGTTACCTACCGTCAACAACCAGAAGACGGAGGACTTGACCCCTCAGCAAATGGCAAAGCTCTGGGAAGTGCTCGAGGCAGAACCCAACCGTACGGCTGCCACCCTGATGAAATTCGCCCTATTGACCGGCATGCGCCGGGGCGAGTTGTTCAAGTTGCGTTGGACAGACATCGAGAACGGCCGGGGGTTCATTCACCTCCGCGATCCCAAGAACGGCCAGGACCAGAAGATCCCTTTAAGCCAAGCAGCCCGCCAAGTGCTGGACGCGATTCCCAGGACCAGCGAATTCGTCTTCCCCGGACGCGACGGCCGCCAACGGGTGGACATTAACAAGGCGGTTACTCGCATCAAGAAGGCGGCAGGCTTGCCGGAAGACTTCCGTCCCCTGCACGGACTGCGGCACGCCTTTGCCTCCTTGCTGGCCTCCAGCGGTAAGGTGGACATGTACACCCTCCAGAAACTCCTGACCCACAAGAGCCCCACGATGACCCAACGATATGCCCATATGCGCGATGAAGCTTTGAAGCGAGCTTCGAACCTGGTGGATGAGCTGATAACTGACGATCTGAAGGCTGGTAAGGGTTGATTCACGGGTTGATCTCCTGCAAAGTCGAGACCATCACGGTTGCGATTTTGTATTTTCCCATGTAGGCGACTACATCGTCCAGCGAATAACGGACAGAGCGCCCGATCTTGGAGTAGGGAATCCCGATTCCTTGACTTCTCTGATTGCGAAGCGTAGGCAGGGCGATACGAGTCATGTCAGATACTTCTTTTTCGGTCAGATATCGGAGCGTGTTTTCCATGTATTCCTCGTAGTAATTACATTCTTGGACATTTCTCAATGCAGGTTAATCCTGCCTGATATTTGAAGTGCTCCAGTGCGTTTTCCCAGGAGCCGCTATCGCTTTGCTGTTTTCGGCCTCGACTCCCACAACTCCTTATCCCGCCCATGCACCGGCGCATCTTGCGCTTCCTCCGCCATCTCCGGCGTCGGATTCTTCCCGAACCGGAACTCCCACAGGCTGCACTCCCGGATGTCGCAGCGCCGCACCTCGGCCTCATTGCCGGCCATGCAGTCCAGGCACTTGAAGCGGACGGCTTTCATCACCGAAAACCGCCCTGGACAACGTGTTCCCATCCTACCCATTTATGACCTCCTTGGTAAATGATTGAATTTCGTCCCCAACCCTATCACCAGCCACGTTGGGGCAGCTAACGACCAAGTTCAGGGGCATTGGGATGGACCGCGTCTCGTAGTCAGTCTGGCGTGCCCCTGGTACGATCTAAATGAACCCTTTACAATTTTTCATTTCTTTACCCTGCAAGCCGCTAAGCCAGCTAAAGCACCTAAAGTTGACATTATTCTCTGGCTGAGCAGCCATCTTTAGCTGGTTTAGGCACTTTAGCTGCCCGGTGACTGTGAATTTGACATTGTACTACGCGGTGATTATCCGCCACACGTCACGGCGGTATTGACCTTGTATCTCCGCCCCGCCGGGGACCCGCACCACCCAGCCGTGATCTTCCAGAATGCCAACCAGCTTTGTGGCGGTTGCTTTGTCGCGGATGATGTTCAGGCCCCTCTGATAGATGTCCGGCAGGCATACCAGCGGCTCTTTCCTGCTGTGCAGCCATTCGAGCAGGCGTTGGGCATTCCGCAGGTCGGGAGGTATGTGGCCGGTATAGCAGAGCCGTAACGACTCTTCGGCATAGAATTTGGCTAATCGGCACGCGGAGTTCATTGCCTCGCCGGATACTGCAACTGCCTCGAAATTTTCCAGTAAGGTAAGAATCCCAGCGATTCGAGCCGCGTGCTCGGCCATCTTGCCCGCGAGCGACTTGATCGGTTCGTATTTCGCACCATTGCCAAGTGATCTCTCCATTTCATCATGAAAAGGTATCCAAATACCTTCTGCTGCCGGGGTGAAGGTCAAGCCTCGTGGCTGCAATTCATTCCGTGATTGCGGAACCAATTGCAAAGGCTTGGATAGAATTCCGTGTATCTTTTCTCCGAATCGCTTTACGGCCTCAAGATCCGAAGGCTTTGGTTTACGATATTCCCGGCTTCCCGCCAGTGACTCAGGCGCGGCAATCAGCATCCGGCTCAGCAAGCCTTGCCCGGCGATCTCAGGGTCGGATAAGAACTTGCTCGCGACCAGCGGTTGCATCATGAGATGGAGGGCGAAGCGTTTGCCGCGTAGCGACGTGTTGCCATCCATAACCCGGATGCGCTTTAATGGTTCGCCATCCCAAAGAGCGCTTAACACGGCGAAGGCGTTCAGCTTCCGGTCTTCCTGCATGGCGTACCCTCCGACCATTTGTCCCCCTTCAGTCGAGAATAATCCCAATGATCCGCGACCCAACGCCAGCAGCTTCAGCAATGCCTCAATGGTCGGTTCCTGAACTACCAAGTAAGGGACCAAAGGAAGGTTCGGTGGATCGCCGATTTGTCGCTTGATCTCCTGTGAAATCGCTGCAACACAATTATCCACCTCGTCGTCCTTTCTTGCTTTTACAATTGCACCCTTTTTCTTCTCATAAACCCACTTCTCACGTTCGTACTCCTGCATTTCCTGATGATGGCGCATCTCTAACTCAGCCTCATGGTCTTTCACGACCTTCAGAGCCTGAGAGTCTGCCGTCGATTTCCGGTCGGAGCTTCCTGCTACTGTTATCAGGTAAAGACTCAGAGGGCGGGAATCGCCCTCGCCAATCGGGAGCAGGACATTGGCAAAGCCCTGCACGGCTAAGCTTGCCACCGCCAGCACCGAACCTGCTGCCAGCGCCGGTGGAACCTGTACGAGACCAGAGATAGCTCGCACCGCTCCACCCAGCAATGGTCCACAAGCTTCGGTGGGATAGGCTTCCCCCGGCGGGATCTCCCTGGTCAATAAGCGCGGAGGTTCTGGCTTGTCCGCTGCCTCAGTTTCGCCCGCTTCTTTGGAAGCGCGGGGTTGCTTCATTCCGTCATCAAGTCCCGATCTCAACGTTGCTCTTGTTTCTGCCGCTGTCAAACCCATTTGCTCTCCTATACTGATCAATGTGTTCACGACCCGTGACTCCGTTAGCTCCCCAGAAGCCACCAATTGCCCCAACTTGAATGCGCTCGTGTTTAGGCTATCATTTCTTTGCCCTTCCGGCGTCCCCAGCAGGATTCGGATTTCCCCATCCAATGCAGCAAGTCCATAAGCACTACTCTCCGCCGCCGGAGCCGAAACCTTAGTGACCGGCAAATCGCGGGTTGCGGTTAACGGCTTGGATTTCACCAGGTCAAGCAGCCACCCCGGAGCCTCAGCCATTCCGATTTCATCCGGTCCATGCCCCGGACGCCAGGTATACTGCTTCCCGCTTGCATGGACGGACGGCGCCACGACGATGTACCCGCCCTCCCCGCGAATGTCCAGGTTGGCGCCGAGCCGCCCGGTGGAGTTGCGGAGCTCGGTTCCTTCTGGCATTTTGAACAGCAGGTGCCGCCCGCCCTTGCCGGTGGCCTGCTCCACCGTCTCCGGAAGCGGCCCGTTCTGCTCTTCCAACCGCTTCAGGCTGTCCTCCCCGTCCGGCATATCCACGTCCAGGGCGAAGAAGCCCGACCGCTGGCCGGTCGCCACCCCGACATTGGCTTGGGGATGCGTACTCCACCACCCCCGCAGCACCGCAGGATCGGTGGAAGAGTCGTGCACGCCATGCCGGACCAGTTCCGCCAGGGGATGTTTGCCCGGTGATGGGCATGTCGGATTCCCGCAGGCGCACCGCCCTTCCGTGATCCCATGAACAGGGATGATGGCCCAGCCGAGTTGAGCGTACTGGAGCGCGGCTTCAGGTCTTTGTTTGTCTTCTGTTTCATGCATCGGTCTAACTCCAAAAAGAGAGACCCCTGAAGGATTGGTCCGGCAAAGGGTCCTTCAGGGGTCATCTATCGCCATTGAGGCGAAATGTCTGGGTAATGGGTTGCCGGACCAATGCCCTTCACCTCCCGTTGGTAATTTTTCACCAACGAAGATGAATCCGGCAACTAATTTTACAATTTACTCCTTTATCTTCTAATTAATAATGATAGTTGCGTGAAAATTTTATTTTTAAATATTTTGCCTACTTTCCAGTAATTGATTACCATCTATTGATCTTGGTCATTACCAAATCGGGCATCAATCAATGTGAACTTTGTCTTGTAGGCATGGGTTTTCCGATATGGAAAAAAGGGATCATCCGATATTTCAATAATCATCTTTAACCGTCTCCGTAATTCGCTGATTTTAGCTTTTTCCTTACCGCGCTGGCCCCCAGTAAGTTTGGTCTTCCACCGAATTTCACCGCCATTCGCTGCAAGGGCATCTCTGAAGAAGATCCAAAGAGAATCGGGAAGGTCGCCCTTTCGTCCGTCCTTAAATCCTATCTCGGCGAATGTGAACCTCACAGACGTACCTTGGGCCTGAATTTTAATTGAGTCATTCGATACAAAGCTTATTACAACTTCTTCCCAGCGAAGGCCAGGTGGTGAAGGGAAGCGAGCATGTAAAAGCTTCTTTGGCAAAGATTTTTCAGCTCCTTGATTTTGACCGCTATCCGATGGCAAATCAGTTAATCTTCCTCGAATTTTCAAATGCTGTGCTTCCATTAACGCATAATCCTTTAGGCGTTGCTTAAAATCTTCAACATGTACTAAAGGGATTAATATGTCTTGCATGTACGGAAAACGGACATAAAAATAATGCTTTACGGCGTAGTTAACCTTGCGCGTATAGTCGCTCTGGAAGCTCGCATTTTGATCCTTCAGCTCTTCATAAGCTGAAAGGGTTTGATCTACTTCAGGTTGCCAATTTTGGCCGTACGTCTCAAGATAATGTGTAAATGGATATTTCATGAGTGCGGTTTTTATCTTGTGGTACATGCCAACCGCAATTTCAGACTCGACATGGCTGGTTAATCCGAGGAAATGAATATAACTGTCATTCTCATACAAATGACCCTGCCGAAAAATATGCAGAGGTTCCTCTTCGACAAAAACCAACCGATCATAAAAGGAATTCATTCGATCCAATATCCGGATTTCATCTTGATGGAAGCATTTCGTGAGTTTTGCGAACCAATGATTGTAAAGATTCTCCGTCTGGCGATCTGCAATGGCTCTGTTTAAATCTTGGATTGCACTGACATAGAACCGGAGCAGTTTCTCACGAAGGCTGCTGACATCATCGGCGAGTGCAGGATTCAAGCCAGGGAGAAGTGCCGCCTCTTGGTAGTCGCAAAGGGTCACTGGATTACCGTCACTGGTGTATGCTTTATTTGATTCCCAATAATAACCATACTTTATATTATCATTGCTATCACTGTAACCAGCAAAAGACGATTCCACGCCCCATTTATCAAATTTAATTTCCCCTATGTGGGGCCAGGGAGCGATGAGCGGTAGTTTAGTCGGATAGAGCCTCCTAAAAATATACCCAAATGAGAAACGGCGGGCATAATCCGTTTCAGGATAGCCAGTCATCACCAAAAATCTTTCATTGGATTGCAAAAACTCAATCAAAAAGTCAAGTTCCCCGTCCAGCTCATCGAGAGTGAAGAATGGGTGTCCCGCCGAAAACAATTCCCTGGTGATAGTATATTTTTCGCGTAAATGGGGGATATCTGAAGTTTTCAGAATTTCTAATACTGTCTCGCCCGACATTGTTTCAGGCACTGACCAGAAAAGAAAGTCAAAGGGAAACTGCCACCCCGCTAATTCAAGATGACTGTAAATTTCCCAGACCTCTTCAGGGTCCAATTTCTTAAACCTGGCGAAGCCTTCAGCATCTCTTCGCTTTATTTCATCCTGAGTTTGCATCGTGCAATCTCTCTGGAAGGGGGGATTATTGTTGTTTGATTGCTTTTCAAAGCTATTTAAAATCGAAGCGCGATGCAAGAGTTTTTTCTGATTTTCAGCACAATCGGTTTGCTCCTGCATATTAGAAATTGGGGAGCTGTAAAGGATGTATCCGCAAGTACCACCCACAAGTTACAACTATGTTCCTAACCCACATTTAACCTAAGCTCGCCTTGTGCGCGCCCGCGTGAGGGGCATCAGTTGTAACTGGTCCAACACCCATTACAATGTCATCCCCTTGACGATGCTATAGTTATATTACTAACCTTGCCACTTTATATCCATTCGCTTCCCCCCCGAACAGCACCCGTATGTTCCACTCCCCCCGGCATGGAACGGGACTCCCGAACCGGATTTCGCTTCCCCCACAGATTTGATCCCCCCCGGTATCCACTTGAAAATATACCACTTCAGAGAGAGAGAAGATGGAACCTGCCGATCCATACTACGACCCCCCACCTGGCTTTCCGGATTTCCCTTCGCCGGTGCAAAAACCACCCCCTGGGGGTCGGATAATAAGGGGGAAATTGCATGGAAAGAAGGGGGAAATAAGGGAGAATCAACCGAATCGGCTTTACCTGAAGGGGAATTCCTCACCTTAAGGATACTACACTCACCCAACAGAGGGAACAAGCTATAAATAAAGGGTAAATAGCATCGAAAGAACTCGAAAAAAAGCAAAAAAAGACTTGACTTTGCCCGGTGAATTTATTAGATTGTATCTGCCAAACAAAATTCACAAGGGTCTTTAGTTTATGCGTACTACCTATCAACTCCAGGTTTCCGAGTCCGTGAGGACCGGACGGCTTTTAATCCTTGTGATTTTGGCCGGGCAAACCTGGAGTTTTTGTTTTCGCCAAACCAAAACACAGGGAGAACATCATGGAGAAGGATCAAGTCTATCAGCTTGTTACAGATAGAATCTGTAACCTGCTCGAGCAAGGGGTCGTCCCCTGGCGCAAACCCTGGAATGGCGGAGATTCGGTTCCCCAGAATCTCATTTCCCGCAAGCCGTACCGGGGGATCAACGTCTTTTTGCTTTCCACCCTGAGTTACGAATCCCCTTACTTCCTCACCTTTAAGCAAGCCAAAGAGCTCGGCGGCTTTGTCAAAGCCGGGGAAAAGGCGTGCCCGGTCGTCTTCTGGAAATGGCTGGAGAAGCGAGATCCGGAAGGGGAAGAGATCAATGAGCAGGGTGAACGAGTTTCCCGCATCCCCCTGCTTCGGTATTAC
>QZKQ01000059.1 GCA_003599535.1 Candidatus Zixiibacteriota bacterium
GCCGGGGCAGGCAGTACGGCATCGCTGATCCTTTATGTGTCCGGTAAGAATGTAACTAATTCACATTAGCGAGATTTGATGAATTAAAAACGGCAAATGTTAAGTCCGCGTTTTCTAATCTGGCATGCATAAGGTTCGTGTTTACAAACACAGCACTATTCAAGTTCGCATTGATAAGGATAGCTTCTGAAAGGTTTGCATCACTAAAGTCGACAAAGGTCAAGTTTCTAAGTAATAAAAAAGCTCGGACAAGATTTGATGCATTCAAGTGTGCACGCTTCTGATCATCAAAATAGGAGATGGTTTGCGACTGCCCATCGTAATCGAACGTAACCTCCTTCAAGAACTCCAAATGATTTTCTAGAATTGCATTTAGCTCCGCTTCGGTGTGCTTGACACCATCTTTATTAAACCAGAACCATTCTTCAGTTTCAGTCGTTGCAGAGCATGGCATCGTTGATAACAAGAGAATAACAAAAGCAGCGAATAATAGTTTTGTGGCGTTCATTTTTCCCCTTTTCGCGATTCAAGGTAATGGATTCGATCTGCCTTTTATTTATTCAAGTTGTGAGTACTAATTCTAACTAAATGAGCGCGGTATAACTTCTCATACTCATCTTTGATAAAATTAAAATCCGGTAGAAGCGGCAAAGTACCATCTTCTTGTAAGAATGCATTTTTAAATAGAAATCTACCCGTATGTGATGATGTGATAAAATGCCAATATATTCCATTTAGACAGAATTTGTATCCTCTGTATGTATCAAATCGAAATTCATCAGGTTCAATGATCACATCTATGATCTTCCGGATATTCTTATCCTTTGGAAATATAATCAAGCATCCATACTCATGAGATTTTCCCGGTTCTTCATTGTACAACATCGAGCGAATTCTTTCTTGATGGGGACTTGCTGAAAGATCTACATTTTTGAAAAAAGTAAGGGAGCTTACACTGGCACGCCATAATAAGGATAGCTGAAACAATTTGAACTTTTTGTAATCCACCCCATGAAATATCATAGCATTTTCGTAGACTTCCGGAGATGAAGCATTGCGAAACATGAGATCTCGTGCGTATGTTTCCCAGCGGCCAATTTTTTGCTCACAATCACCACAGAGCAAATCTTGCTTAAGTTGCTCTTGTGTAATTTTTGGACTTATCGATGGATCGGTGGAGGTTTTAATTAATCTACCATTCTCATCCCAAAGAGGCCTATGCATGAATTTGGGTACAATATGCGAATCTCTAAGAGTCGCTTCCTTCAAACAGAGCTTACAAATCAAAGAATCTCTCCTTCCATTTGATGTAACTCTTTAGCACCGTTTTGAGATCGCAAATTGTGACCACAAATTGGTCGACCCCCTCAGGGTCGTAATGGGTAGAGGGTATCCATCTCCCCGGGTTGACACCCGGGGCTATTGCTGGGTCACCCTTTCAGGGTGAAGCACCCGTCCACCCGATCTCTTGAGGTGCCAAGATGGAACCTCGGGATATCACAGAGGCAAGTGAACCAGACGTCAAAGGCGGGAGCACACGCCCCCGCCTTCCAATATACTTTCCCCGCCGCGACCGGGCAAGGATATTCGTGACGTTTTTTCGTTTCTTTGTCGTAACCACGTAATCACGTAAACACGTAACCACGTAACCAGGTGGACACGTAACCAGGCAGCCGGCGGCTATTTGCCATCCATGCGGATATCGCCGCCCGACAGCTTGCGGATCACCAGTCGGTCGTAGGCCACCAGGGCCACGGCGGTCAGCAGACCCAGGCCGCCGAACGCCATCCACATGAGGTCCGGCCGCCCCAGGTCGCGGGCCAGCCAGCCGTAGAACTGTCCCGACAGCAGGCCGCCGAAAAGGTTGCCCAGCGCCACCGCCCAGAAGTAGTAACCCATGTACAGCGCCTTCTGATCGGCCGGAGCGATGCGGCCGATGTATTCCTGCGACTTGGGCGAAGCCATCATTTCCCCGAAGGCGAACACCACGATGGCGGTGACCACGGGCCAGCCTTCGTGCATGAAGGCGGCCATGCCCAGGCCGATGCTGGCCATGATGACGCCGCCGACCATGGCCGAGAAGGGCCGCCACCGGGCGATGATGAAGGAGACCAGGATCTGGAAGACCACGATGGAGCCGGCGTCGAACTTGATCAGGTATTCGGGGTTGACCTGCCGCCCCATGGAAATCAGCCGTTCGGCCATGGCGGAAAGCTGCGCCTGGGTCACCGGCTGGCCGAAGGCCACGGACTGCTCAATCAACTGTTCCACCTGCCAGGCGTCCACGCGAATGCGGGCCGAGCGCAGCGCTTCCAGCAGTTCATTCAGTTGCGCCGAAGAGAGCATGGCGCCGACGTCGGGCAGGTTATCGCCCAGGATGCGGACGATGTTTTCTACGTGGATGGGGGAGATGGTCTGAAAAATGCCGCCCAGGCTGCCCAGCATGTCGGAGGTGTCCACGAAGTCGCGGATGTATTCCGGCATGGTGATGAAAATCTGGTTAAACGAGGTCCAGAAGCCGGACAGGATCAGCAGGTAGAGGGCGAAGCGCCAGTTGCCGATCTTCATGGGCGGCATGGGGGCCTTCGATCCGGCCCGGCGCAGGGGGATGTCCACGGCGAAGTTGAGGCCCAGCCAGATTCCGCAGGCGGCGAAGGTCTCTGTCCAGGTCAGCCACCCCTTGGACCCCACCATCAGCAGCACCAGGATGACGAACACGGCGGCGAAGAAGCGCAGGTTGCCCAGGACTTCCACCATGCCGGTCAGCACCTGTTTCAGGCTGCGCTTTTTGGCGCCGGAGACTTCAGTGACCGGTTCCTTGTAGAAGAGCAGGACCCAGAAGAAGTTGACCGCGATCCAGGCGCTGGAAGCCAGGAAGACGTAATCCCAGGACCAGCCCCGCAGGATGCCGGCCAGCACTGTGCCGGTCAGCCCGCCGAAGTTGACCATCATGTAGAAGATGCCGAAGCCCAGGCTGCTGTTGGTGGCGTCGGTGGTGCGGGCCACCGTGCCGGTGACCACCGGCTTGAAGATGGCCGCGCCCAGCGCCACCGCCAGGAAGGCGATGAAGAAGGTCCCGTAGGCGGTAAACTGCCCCAGGAAGTAGTAGGCCGGCACCATGATGGCGTAGGATAGTATGAAGGTCTTTTTGTAGCCGAAGCGGTCGGCCAGGGCGCCGGTCAGCACCGGCAGCAGGTAGAGGATGAAGGTGATGATCCCCTGCAGGGTGCCGCGCTGCTCGGAAGTGAACCCCAGGCCCCCTTCGGCCACCGCGCCGGTGATGTAGAGCGAGGAGATGGTGAAGAACCCGTACCAGGCCATGCGCTCGAAGATCTCCATGGTGTTGGCGATCCAGAAGGCCTGGGGGAAGGGGGAACGCTTATGATGAGTGGTCATCTCCAGATCCGTGCGGATCTTCTTCTTGCCTAAGGCCATGGCGTCTCCGGGGATTTCCTTGCTGTGAATTGATTATTCTGAAAATATACGAAAAGGGAAGGGGAAAAGCAAGGGGGGATTAGCGGTAAGCTTTAAGCGATAAGCGGTAAGCAACAGGGGCGCAGCACGCCGCGCCCCTGGGAGCAATATGCATTTCAACGTCGCGCGAAGCGACAGGGTGACCGCGTCACTTCAGCAGCACCAGCTTCTGCGTCTGGGTGAAGTCGCCGGCTTGGAGCTTCGCCAGGTAGATCCCCGACGCCAGCCCCGTCCCGTCGAAAACCGCCTCGTGGACCCCCGCCGCCTTCCACCCGTCCACCAGCGTCGCCACCTCCCGCCCGGCAGTGTCGTAGACCCGGAGATGAACGTGACTCGCATCTCGGATCTCGTATCTCGCAACGGTGCGAGGGTTGAAGGGGTTGGGACTGAAAGGATGAAGGGTGAAGGAGGAAGGATGAAGCTCCGGCGGCGGGGAAGGGGGGACGGGGAGGGCGGAGGAGACGTCGTAGATGCTGAAGAGGTACCCATTGGCGGCATAGACATAGCTATCCCTGGCTTCGATGCTCCACGCTGCACCGGCGGTATGATAAAACCCGGTATAGTTCCAGGTGTCGAGTTCGATGACATACATCCCGTCCTGGTATACCCACATGATCAGGGCTTCCCCGTTGGTCGCCAGGTCAACGGGCGCATTCGAAGTGGTGGTAGCGGACACGAACACCGGGTCGCCGGGCGCTGAAACGTCGAAAATGCGCAGCCATCCAAAATTGTAGTACATGAGGCCATCGGGAACATACGCATAATTCCCGATCACCTCCACATCCCCGGGAAAGTTGCCGGTCCAGGTGAAATCACCCAGCAACTGAATATCCGCGGGATCGCTGATGTCGGCCATGACCAGCTGTTCAATGGGAGGGTAGGGATCGTCGGGAATATATTGGGTAATATAGGCGCGATCTCCCTGAATGTCGATGCCGCACACCGACACCATCTGGAAAATTCCGAGCTGGTAGGGCGCGCCCGGATTGGCAGCCTCGAGCACTTCCATTCCCCCGAAAATCAACCCCAGGTAAATTTGGGTGCCGTCAACGGCGAGGGTTCTGAGGCTGGAGGCGGACCGGTAATAACCCACCGGCACGGGGGTGGCAGGGGAGGCGAGGTCCATGATGATCAGGGTGTCTCCGCACGCCAGGTACGCATGCGCGTTGGCCACGGCAATCTCGGTGATGGCGCCGTGCAGCAGGGGGTAGGAATTCAGGATTGCCGGCGCGCTGGAACTGGACACGTCGATGACGTGCAAGGAACCCGCCTCATCTCCCAGGTAGGCGAAATCGCTGTATACCGCTACGCTTAGCAATCCCTGGGTGGTGAGAGGCAGCTGGATTTCTCCCACCTTGCTCACGTTCAAACTATCCTGCCCCCACGCTACGCTGACGATGAGCAGCGCCGCCAGCAATATCCATCCCCGCCGCATGAGGCCTCCAATTTAGCTTCTTGATGAAATACTCGCCCTGTAAATTACCAGCTTTTCGTCCGGAAATCAAGTGCAATTTTTTGCGTTTGTGGTGGGGGGTAAAACAAGCGTCAGGTCACGCCTTCGCAAACACCACGAAGGCTAAGACCTGACGCAACGGGGGAGTCACGCCCTGCCACGCAGTGGTCCCGATGGGAAAAATCGGGCCAAGACCTGACGCAACGGGGGAGTCTCGCCGAAGCAAGCACCGCTTTGGCTAGGACCTAGCACAACGGGAGAGGTCACGCAGCAACAAATCCCGCAGCAGCCAGGACCTGACGCAACGCGCAAGCGGTGGCAAGCCACCGCACTCCATAAATAAAGGGGCGGCCACACCGGGCCGCCCAAGCTTACCGCTTACCACGTAAAGCTTACCGCTACTTCTTGAACTCGATCTTCTCCACCTCCGCCCAGGGCACGTGTTCGGGGCGGGAATCGTCCCGGGTGAAGATCAGCAGGCCGTCGTTGGCTTCCGTGACGTCCTGGGCGTCTTCCAGGAGCAGCTTCTCCCCGCCGCGCAGTTCGACTTCGCTGCGGTGGCGGCTGCGCGGAGTAATGGAGGCGAGGCGGCTGAAGGGAATGTGGAACTGGATCTCGTCCCGGTTGCCTTCCAGCATCTCGCTCCCCTCCTCCTCGTCAAAGTCGAAGACGAGGCGGCCTTTGTACTGCTTGCCCCCGACCGCCGTGACCGTGCCGGACAGTTTGGCCGCCGGCTTGTAGGCATCGTAGGGCCGCCCGGAGGAGCCGTCGTCGTCTTCGTAGGTGACTTCCCGCAGTTCATCCCAGGGGATTTCGAGCTTGCCGTAGCGCTCGTCTTCCACGAAGATGCCGCGGTTGGATTCGTTGACGTCATTGGTGCCGCGCAGTTCCAGGGTGCGGCCGTCCTTCAGCAGCACGTCGCAGGAGCGGCTGCTGCGCCGCTTCAGGCTGCGGATGTTGCCGAATTCGACGGCCATATCGCCCGCCTCGCCTTCGCCGTCCAGCACATCCGTGGAGAGGCACTCTTCGGCGTCCCACATGACCCAGCCGCGGTATTCACCCGAGGCGGTGGCGACCTTGCCCTTCAGGCGGTAGCCGGGGACCTTGGCGTTGCGGGGCGTTTCCAGGAATTCGATGCGGTCAATCTCTTCCCACTTGATCTTCAGCTGGCCCAGGCTCTGGTCCAGCACCTGGATGGTTTCGCCCACATCGCCGTAACCGGATATTTCGTACTCGGCGCCGCTCTTCATAACCGCGATGATGCGGTCGTCGCCGTTCACGTCCAGGTGCTTCAGGTCGCCGAAGCGGGTCATGAACTGGTGCTGGGTGAATCCTCCGCCATCCGTCACCGTCACGATATTGGTGCCGAACAGGGTGATCTTGCGTTCGGTGCGGGTTTTGCCCCCCTCGTCGTCTCGGGCATAGCGGCCCCAGGGGTTGTCTTCCTTGACCGCGTTGAAGAGGTCGTCCCAGAAGCATTCCTGGGTGCCCCAGCGCAGGATGCCGGTGTAGGCCTGGTTCCCCCGGGTGGTGATTTTCCCGTAGATGTATCCCCCGGTATCGGCCGGGGCGGGACTTGCCCCCCACAGCAGGCCGGCCAGCGTCAGGGCGGTCAGGGTGTAGCGTGTCGTCTTCATCAGTGATCTCCTGTCATCGGTGTCAGAATCTATAGGTTTCCTTCTCCCCTGCCTCGCCTTCGGTGACCGGGGTGATCAGGGGGGAAGGATCGGCTTCCCGCAGGGAATTCAGGGCCCCGTCGTCGTAACGGCTGAGCAGGGTTTCCAGGATCAGGTACATCTTCTGGTGGTAGACCGGGTCGGCGGTCAGCAGTTCGCGGGTCAGGGCCAGGAAGTGTTGGTCGGACATGGCCCCGCCGTCGGAGGCCAGGACGATGGGGGTTTCGGGGCCGGCGGGCGACTCCCACACCGGCCGGGACAGCCAGTAGCCGGCGCCGAAGCAGAGGGCGACCACGGCGGCGATGCGCAGGACGCGAAAGGCGGTTTGCCGCGCCGGGAGGCGCACCCGGCGGGCTTCGCGGGGCGGGTGTTCGCGGGCGATGGCGGGCCACAGCCGGGGCGGCACGGCGGGCGGGCGGAGGTCCCGGTTGACCCGTTGCTGCAGCGCCTGGAAAGTTTCGAACTCCTGCAGGCAGGTTTCGCAGGCGGCCAGGTGGCGGATGGTGGCGGCCAGGTCCGGGCCGGTCAGTTCCCCGTCCAGCAGGGCGGACATGGCTTCCTGATACGTTTCGCAGCCGTTCATGGCGTTCCCTTTACAGGTGGTCGCGCAGGGCCGCGGCGACGCTGCGGCGGGCGCGAAAGATATTAATTTTCACGGCGGACAGGGTCCAGCCGGTGATCTCGGCGATTTCCTGGTAGGACAGCTTCTGCACGATCCCCAGGGTGAAGGCGGTGCGGTGCGCTTCCGGCAGGCGGCCCAGAACGATCTCCAGGGCCCGGGCGAAATCGGCGCGCAGCAGGGCGGCTTCGGGATCGTCGCCGGCGCGTTCGGCCTGGGCCGCTTCCAGGGGGGCGGCGGGCTGCCGCGAACGGCTCTGGCAGGCGTCCAGGAAGAGGTTGCGGGCGATGGTCAGCAGCCAGGACCGGATCTTTTCCGGCTGGCGCAGGCCGGCGGCCGAGCGCATGGCGCGGATGAACGTCTCCTGCAGCAGGTCCTCGGCTTCCCGCCCGTGCGGAGCCAGGCTGCGCAGGTACTGGTACACGCCGGGAGAATGGTTTCGGTAGACTGCTTCCCAGTTCATCGGATCCATATCCCTGGGGATGAAGATGGCCGGATGGAAGGTTGTGCCCTTTACTCTATAGACGCCGCAGGGGGAGAAAAGTTACAGGCAGCTTTGAGCTGCGAGCTGTCAGCTGCGAGAAAAAGATGCTCGGTGCTCGGGGCCTGGTGCTTGGCGCTTGAAAAAAACAAGGGCGGTGTCTATAATGACGCCGCCCCAATTTTCCATTTTCCTTTTTCCATTATTTGAGCAGCACGAGCTTCTGCACCTGGGAAAAGTCCCCCGCTTCCAGCCTCGCCAGGTAGATCCCGCTGGGCAGTCCGGAAGCGTCGAAGGTGACGCTGTGCGTCCCGGCGGCCTTCCACCCATCCACCAACGCCGCCACCTCCCGGCCGGCCGTGTCGTAGACCCGGAGGTCCACGTGACCCGCATCCCGGATCTCGTATCTCGCAACTGTCACCGGGTTGAAGGGGTTGGGACGGAAAGGATGGAGGGCGAAGGAGGAGGGATGAAGCTCCGGCGGCGGCATAGGAAAGCCGCTGGGGGGCGCCTGCAGGTCCTCCAGGGCGCGGGTCAGAAAGCTGTCCGCCGAGGCGGGGGTCATGCAGAACAGGGGGGCGTCCAGCAGCACCCAGTCCGCCGCGGCGCCGCCTCCCCGCAGGGCCAGCGGCCGGCCGTGGAAGGGCGACCCCGTCCCCGCCAGCGCCTGGAAGGCGCCGATAACGGTCACGTCCGGCGGGAAGCTCGCGTTCCAGCAGGCTTCCCCGTAGAAGAGCGCTCCGCCCATGACGGGGAACCGGAGCGCATCGAAGACCAGGTCGGGGTAGCCGCCGGCGCCGGCGGTCCCGCACAGCGCGGCGGGCGGCGGGCTGACCTGCACGGAGTCAATGCCCGCCAGGTCGTACAGGAAGTCGCCGGGTTCCAGGTGGTGCGCCAGGGCGGAAAGCTGCATTGCGCCGAAGGAGAGCCGCCAGCCGCACAACAGCAGCTTGCCGCCTGCCTGCACATACTTGCGCAGGGCGGTGGTGTCGGCGCTGAAGTTGGCGGAGAAGTGATCGGCGTGCAGCAGCACGATCGAATGAGGCGCCAGGTCCGCGTCCGACAGGGTGACGCCCGCGGCCAGGCTGTCGGCCCGGTCCCACTGGCCGGCGACGGCGAAGGGCGCCAGGTAGTCCTGGTAGAAGGCGTCCACCTCGGCGTCGCCCGGGGGGCTGGGGAGGCCGCCGCCGTCGGGGGTTGCGTCCACCACCAGGATCCCCTGGTCGTGCGTGGCCAGGCGGCCTTCCTGCACTGGACTGGGAAAACCGGTCAGACCCTGATTCGTGTGGGTGCGCACCTGGTACCAGTAGAGGACGCCCGGCTGCAAGGCGGTATCCCGCCAGGTGGAATCGGGATGGGGCAGGACCGCGACCTGCTGGAAGGTCCCGCCCGCCGGAGCCCGCTCGACCCGGTAATCCAGCGCAGCCGGTTCGGGGCGGGGCTGCCAGCGCAGGTCCACGCCCTGGGGATCGGAGGTGGTTTCGAAGCCTTCCGGCGGCGGCGCGGCCAGGGGCGCGGCCAGGATCTCCGGCCCGAAGGGCGAGGGCCGGCCCAGGGAATCGGCGGCCGAGAGACTCAGGGCGTAGGTCACCCCGGCGGTCAGGCCGGACAGGGTGCAGGGAGGCGAGGAGGTGAAGGTAATGACGTCTTCCCAGTAGAGCTGCCCGGCTTCCCGCCAGGCCAGCCGCATGCACCCGCCGGGCGGCGGCAGCGTATCCGGCCAGGAGACCAGCAGGCTCTGGCCGTCCCCCCCGTTCACCACGGCGGGAGCCGGCGGGGGGTCCGGGGCCAGGGTCAGCAGCGCGGCGACGCCCGCGGCCAGCCGGGTCACCCTGGCGGCGTAGGAAAAGGACATATTCTCCGGCACATCCAGGGAGCCGTGCTGGTAGGCCACATCCTCGGCGGTCTCGATCAGGCGCACGGCGGGCCAGCCGGCGTTGTAGAAGGGGATGTGGTCGCCGCTGCGCCCGGGGCGGTCCAGGGCCGGCTGCAGGAGCACGGCCAGGCCGCCGCTGTAGGCTTCGCCGGCCCATTTCAGGTAGCGGGCCAGTTGCCGGGAGGAGGATTCCATGGGCCCGCCGGAAAAGCAGCGCACGGTGACGGAATCCACCGCGCCGCCGGGGTGGACGATGTGGCCGATCATGTCCAGGTTGATCATCCCCGCGACCTGGACACTGCCGACCTGGAGCTGGTCTACATAGGCTTCCGCGCCCAGCAGACCCTGCTCTTCTCCGGCGAAGGCTGCGGGCACGAAGGTGGTGCGCAGGGTCTGGCCGCAGAGCAGGCGGCCGGTTTCCACCAGGGCGGCAACACCGCTGCCGTCGTCGTCGGCGCCGGGGGCGAACCCGGTGACGTCCCCGGAGGAGACGGTGCGGGAATCCATGTGCCCGCCCATGACCACCACCCGCCCGGGCCCGGACGATCCCGGCAGGTTGCCGTGGACGTTGCGGCAGGGCCAGGGACCTCCGCCCCAGTTGCCGTTCCAGTAGAAGTAACCGGCCGGGAGGCCCGCCTGCCCGAAGCGCCCCAGGAGCCAGTTCCGGGCCGCGCCGATCCCCACGGTGGGAGACAGGGTGTCGGAGTAGGTGTGGCGGGTGTGGAAGGCGACCAGCCCTTCCACGGTGGCGCGGAGGCTGTCGGGGGAGATCTGCTGCACCAGGGCCAGGATCTGGGGGTTGGGGGGCAGAGGCGCGGGGTCGGCCAGGGCCGCAGCCGCCAGGGCGGCCGGGAGCAGGAGCCGTACGGTCCATCGCAACAGCATGGCGGATTCCTCCCGGAAGGTCAAGGGCGAAGGCTTTTTCCCATTATACACAATTCCGAGCGGCAAAGCAAGGGGAAAGAGCGGGGGTAATGCGTGCGCAGGCACAGGGCGGATTCCATCGCCGGAGACGGTGCGTGAAGACAGAAACGCAAGGGACGCCCCCGCCGGAGCGCCCCTGCCGTGACGAACGTCGAAGTCCTTTACTGTGGATAGTAGAACGCCCCCATGTCCGCCGGAGTCCAGTCCGGATCCAGGGGGCCGTCGGGATCGCCGGCGTCAATGCAGAAGGACCATTCCTGCAGGTGGAAGTCGCCGGCTTCAGGGTTGACGAACAGGGGATTCAGGAACAGGTTGCCGTAGACGTCGCAGGCGGTGCCGTTGGTGTTCTCGTACTCGATGGCGCCCAGCCCCCAGGGAAGCACACTCGGCCAGTGCGCGCTGATATCATAGCCTTCGTTGCTGGCGAAATCGCAGTGGCGGATGACCGGATTCCATTCCGGCTCTTCCGGGTCGGTCATATCATCATAGGAATAGAACAGGCCGCCGCCCTGGTTGCCTTCCACGATGCAGTTGCGCATGGGGAGGCACCCGTAAAGGCCGCCACCGATGGCCGCCTGGTTACGGCTGATGGTGCAGCCGTCGAGCCTCAGGACGCTGGAGTCAAACGAGTACGCCCCGACCCCACCGCCTTGTTCGGCCTGGTTGGCAGTGATCAGGCAGCGCTCGGCGACACCTCCCGCCAACCCGCCTCCATAGTCCGTCGTGTTGTTCTTGATGACGCAGTCGTAGAGATGGCCGCCCAGGGCGCCGCCGCCGATGGCCTCCAGATAAAAGGAGCTGTAACCTTCCGCACGGTTGTCCCGGATTTCGCAGTAACGCAACACCGCCTCGCCGACCAGGGCATGCACCCCGCCGCCCGTGACCGCGGTGTTGTAACGGATGGAGCAATGCTCCAGGGTCACCGAGGCGCCATAACCACAGTATACTCCGCCACCGCCAGTGCCATAATATGACCACGGCTCCCCGCGCCCATATTCCACGATGCCATAATTCAGGCGGCTGGACCCGCTGATGAAGCGCAGCCCCTCCCACCCTGCGGCCTGATCCGCCGCCGTGAAGGTGACGGAGTCCCCCACCTGCCCCAACGCCTGCAGCGAACCCATCATCGTCAGCGAATGCCAGCCTTGGAAGATCACTTCCACGCCCGCCTCCAAGGTCAGAGTCTCCCCTGCCGGGACCAGCAGGTCGCCCTGCACCAGGTAGGGGGAATGGTCAAAATCCCAAGTCCCCATGGCCGGGCCGTTGATCAGTACGGTTGGCTCTCCGGTGGTGAAGGACCACAGTGGCCCCGTGGTGGTCTGCCCCAAGGGATCCCGGGCCGTGACGCGCCAGCGATAGGTGGTGTTCTGCGCCAGGGGACCGGGATCGTATTCGGTGGCGGAAAGAGCCGAGCAGGCCAGGGTGGGATTGTCCCCCGCGCCGAAGTAGAGGTCATAAATCAGGGTTTCGCCGCCGGGATCCGAACCGGTCCAGGCCAGGCGGGTGTTGATGGATACGGGATCCGCTCCCGAGATGGGGCGCAGAGCCTGGGGCGCGTCCGGCGGCTGGTTGAGCTCTGGAGCGGCCGGCGGGGTGCTGGACTGCTGACAGGAAAGGGTCAGGAAGGCCAGGAACAACAGGTTCAGGACGATTCGCGCGCGCATGGCGTCTCTCATGGTTTATTTCAACAACACCAGTTTCTGCGTCTGGACCATTCCCTCCGCCTCCAGCCGGGCCAGGTAGATCCCGCTGGGCAGTCCGGAAGCGTCGAAGGTCACTTCGTGTGATCCCGCATCCCTCCAGCCGTCCACCAAACCCGCCACCTCCCTCCCGGCAGTATCGTAAACCCGGAGCACCACGTGACTCGCATCCCGGATCTCGTATCTCGCCACTGTGGAGGGATTGAAGGGGTTGGGGAACGCTTTCAGGGTCAGGTCCGACGGAAGAAAAGCCGGCAGTGCCTGCCCGGCAAACGGCTCTCCGGTGCCCACCCAATCGCTGGAAACCGCATCCTGAGTCCCGGATCCCGTTATCGTGAAGTCAAATCCGGAGCTGCTCCAGACCTCGCTGGGATAGCCGCCCAGGCGGCCCTGGTACTGGTACACCCCCGCCAGCATGCCGCCCGGGACCGCCTGATTGCGCTGCCGGGTCAATGCCCCTCCGGCCGGCAAGGTCAATTCCAGGGGCCCCAGCACCGGTCCGAACCATGCGGTGGTCGGAAGCCGGACCATGATCCAGGCGTCGAAGGTCTGCGCCGCGCTTTCGGGGTTGCTGATGGCGACGTCAAAATCGAAGCTGCCGCCTCCCGGCCCGATCTGGATGGGCGGGCTGACCGGCGTCAGAGCGACGTTCACGGCGGGCACGGTCTGGTCATAGTAAAAGGCCCCCATGTCCGTGACGGTTGCATCCGGGTCCAGCGCGTAGGATGGATCGCCGCTGTCAATGCAGGGGGATTCCGGCAGCAGGTGGTAGTCTGCGGCGGTGTGGTTGACGAACTCGGGGTCCGCCTCGATGATCGGCCCGAGATATTCCACGATGGCGCCGAAGCCGATGGTAGAAATCCCCTGCCGCGAATCCAGATAGCCCACCCGTAAAGTGGCCGGTTGGATGTAGTCGCCTTCCACCCGTACATCATAGAATACATTATGAGCGGCGATGCTGTTGAGGAGAGTGGCAAAGTGAGTGGATGACGTGTAAAAGCCGCCGGGGCTGTTACCGGAGATGGTGACATGATCGAACAGCGGTTCACCGGCGGCGACATCCACCCCGCCGTGAGATATGGCGGTATTGTTGGCGATGAGCACGTAGCGTATGACCGGTTGGGATGATGAGCCCCAGATGTACATCCCGCCGCCGAAATCGTCGGCCGTGTTGCCCACGATATTCAGGTATTCCAGGATGGGGCTGGCATAAAAGAGGTGGATTCCGCCGCCTTGCGAGTAGGGCCAGGGAGGCAGCGCGTTGCCGTTGGTCAGGGTGAAGCCGCGGACCACGGTGGTGGAATCAATGAGATTGGGGGTGTCAAACCGCAGCACGCTGGCCTGGTTGTTCCCGTCAATGATGCTGAGGTCGCGGCCGGCGCCGAACAGCTTGATGCCGTTCACGGTCGGCCAGATAAGGTTTTCCACGTAAGTGCCAGCGGCCACTTGCACTGTATCCCCGCCTGATGCGGCATTCAGGCCCGCCTGAATCGTGGCGTAATCGCCCGGCACGTTGATGGTGCTGCCTTCAGCCGAGGTGAACGCGCCTGCAGCAATCAAGGAAATCCAAAGTGACCAAAACAATCTTTTCTGCGACAATTGCATGATGAACCCCTCTTGCATAAACGAAATTATGGCCGGATCGGTGGTGGGGAAATCCTGGATACGCCTGTGGGAATTGCCTCTGATGAAGCTTCAATGAGTGGTACGGCTTCCAATAATATTGATTGGCAACGGGGGGGACCCGATCTCCAGTAACAAGGAGCGGCCATAGAGGGCCCACCCTTAGCCACGACCAACAACCAACGGTTACTTCAGCAGCAGCAATCCGTCAGGGGACGGATTATTCTGCTGTATTACTTCAACAGAATGAGCTTCTGCGTCCGGGTCAATCCCCCCGCTTCCAGCCGGGCCAGGTAGATCCCGCTGGGTAGGCCCGAACCATCGAACGTCACCTCATGACTTCCCGCCTCCCTCCACCCGTCCACCAACGCCGCCACCACTCGCCCGGCAGTATCGTAGACCCGGAGCACCACGTGACTCGCATCTCGGATCTCGTATCTCGCCACTGTGGAGGGGTTGAAGGGGTTAGGACGGAAAGGATGAAGGCTGAAGGATGAAGGATGAAGCTCCGGCGGAGGGGAGGGGGCGGAGAGGACTTGTGAAATATCAAGGATCGTAAAATAATTTTCATCAGCCAAGTAAACATATGGTTCAGAAAAAGCAATCCTCGCTTCTGGAAAATCCGAAAAACCTAACATAGATCCATGAATGGAATAATATCCCGTAATATATGGATTGGAGTGATTACTTATATTTATGATATATATTAAATTGGGGGAACTACAAGTGAGCATGGCATAATTACCCGCGACAGTTATTGCATTGGCAGACCCCGAGTATTCATAGGATCCTACTTCTACCGGTGCTGTAGGATTGGCCAAACTATAAATCCTCATTCCCGACGAGCTGAGGGCGGCACATAAAAACCCATCATCAATATCCAAGGCGTGAATAGAACGATTTATTGGAATGCCGCCTGCCAATGTGGGAGCGGCAGGATCCGATACATCCAATATACAAATACCGGGGGGGCCTACATAGTATACATATGAATTGTAAATAGCTATGTCATGTACAATTATGGGAGTAAGATAATGTGAAATCAAGGTGGTGTTTCCAGGATCAGAAATATTATAAATCGAAATAACTCCCGTGAATTCCACACCATTAAAATAATCGCCGCAAACATAAGCGAAAGTATCTGCCGTTATGACACAGACATAATATATCTGAAAAGGGTAGAGAAATTCGGCTACAAGCTGAGGGTGTGTTGAATCTAAAATATTCACAACATAGAGGCCTTGTCCGGCAATAAATGCATGATGGCCTGATATAGCCAAATCCCATGGATATCCAACAGAGTCACAGGTGCTGATCCAGGTAGGGTCGGCCGGATCGGAAATATTCACAGCTTCCAGCCCCAATTGTCCGTTCTGTCGATTGGCAAGGTACGCAGTTTGGCCATCCAGCGCCACAGCAGACAGCATGGCAGTACGGCCGGTGACATTTAAGATCGTTGGATTGATAGGGTTGGTAGCGTTTATGGTGACCACTCCACCAGGCCCGTCACAGGCCCAAGCCATCGCTCCAGAGGCACACAACCCAATGGCATTATACGGCGTATCCGCCCAGCCCAGGAACTGAGGATTGGCAGGTGTCGACACATCCATAATTCCCAAACCCCAACCTCCCACGGCACCATACAAACGATCACCGCTGACGGCCACACGATGGATTTCGTCCAGCACAGGATTATTACTAATGAGCTGAGGCTGTTCTAGATCGGAAACATCAAATATTGATAAGCCCGTGAGATGGTCAGCGACATAAACATAGTTTCCCTGTACGGCCAGATCCCAATAGCTGTGACCCGGTCCCGGAGAATAATTGCCCAAAATTACTGGATTGGAGGGATTGGTGACCTCAATAACCCACAATCCATATGAAAAGCCAGATCCGCCGACGGCGAATAACACATTTCCCTGCAATTCTAACGCACTTATCGGACCAATATTGAGAGTATCTATATGTATAGGTTGTGTGGGATCCCTGATATCTATGACCGCAAGCGGGTTACCAGTATTAGAGATATAAGCGTATTCTCCATTGGTGGCAACGTCATTTGCCGCCCAAACCTGGGTAAAGCTAGAAGAATCCATGCGACCGACTTCTATTGGTTGTGCAGGATCGGTAATATCAATTATGGCTATTCCCGCACTTCCTTCAGCCAAATAAGCATAATTCCCGGTAACCGTCACATTCCAGCTTTCTCCACGGGTATCACATCTGCCCAATTCCACTGGAAGAGACGGATTGCTGACATCCAAAATCACCAACCCGGAAGCTTGCGTGGCAATATAAACATACCCGGGTGCATAAAAGGCATTCCGCGCTTCATCCCACCAAGCGATCTCTCCCACCTTCGTCACATTCAAACTGTCCTGCCCCCACGCCCCTCCCGCCAGCAGCATCACCGCCAGCGCTGTCAATACGATCCCCTTTCGCATACCGCCTCCCCTTTTGCCTCTTGATGAATCGTTACACCTAAATATACGGCCTTTTATCCCGGAAATCAAGTGCAATTTTTTGCGTTGTGGCACATGGCTCCTGGCCGCAGAACAACTGAGCTCCGGATGACACGGAAAGTTGCGAGATTGCTTCGGCCCGCCACCTCGAGGTCTAATCTTACGGATGATGACAAATTGAAGATCACAGCCTCATGTAGGCTCGGTATCCGGCGGGCCTCGCAATGAC
>QZKQ01000075.1 GCA_003599535.1 Candidatus Zixiibacteriota bacterium
CCAGGCACGATTTTCAAGCCCAGTACGCTCTTTTACGGCTCGGATAGCGTAATGACACCGCTGGGCGAAAAATCCGGTAGACGTAGAGAGTATTTCAAATATCTCAAGAATGTCTGTCCTACCCTCCTGTTTTCTTTATCCTTTATCCTTTATCCTTTAGACTTACTTTTTTCATCCTTCATCCTTCCCCCTTTCCCTCTTTCACAACAACCGGGGCGGCCACCCCGGGCCACCCCTACCAACGACTAACGACTAACGACCAACGGCTACTTCCCCCCCAGCATCACCACCAGGTCCATCACGTTGGTCCGGGTGGGGCCGGTGACGATCAGGCCGTCCACGGCGGCGAACAGGGGGTAGGCATCGTGGCGGTCCAGGTGGCCGCGGGGGTCAAAGCCGTGATCCCGGGCGCGGGCGGCGGTGGATCCGTCGGCCCAGGCCCCGGCGGCGTCGGTGGGGCCGTCGGTGCCGTCGCTCCCGGCCGACAGAAGCAGGCAGCCGGCGGCGCCGTCCAGCTCCAGCGCGGCGGCCAGAGCCAGTTCCTGGTTGCGCCCGCCCTTCCCCGCGGAAGTGAAGGTCACCGTCGGTTCGCCTCCGGCCAGCAAGCAGACGGGGTGATCCGAGGCGGCACGTACCTGCTTCAGTAGCGCGGCCAACTGACGGCCCCGGTCGCGGGCTTCGCCGCGCAGCCGGTCGGTCAGGATCAGTGTTCCATAGCCCAGCTCCTGCGCTGCCTCGCGAGCCGCTTCCAGCAGGATCCGGTTGCTGCCGATGATCCGCAGCGCCGAACGGTCGAAGAGCGGGTCGCCCGGCTGGGGCGTATCCGGAATCTCACCCCTCACGCCTCGATCCAGATGCGCGATAACGGAGGCGGGGAGCTGATCCCGCAGATGGTACTTCTCGATGATCCCCCTGACCTGCGCGAAGGTGGTGGGATCGGGCGCGGTGGGGCCGGAAGAGATGGCTTCCGGCGGGTCGCCGATAACATCGGACACCACCAAACTGACCACGCGGGCGGGGGAGGCGGCGCGCAGCAATTGGCCTCCTTTGACGCGCGACAGGTGCTTGCGCAGGGCGTTGATCTCGGCGATTTCCGCGCCGCAGGCCAGCAGCGCCTTGGTAGTGGCCTGAAGGTCCTTGAGGGTGATCCCTTCCGCCGGCAGTTCCAGCAGCGCCGACCCGCCGCCGGTGATCAGCGCCAGCACGAGGTCATCTTCCCGCAGATCCCGCAGCAGATCGAGAATCTCCGCCGTGCCGTCCAGTCCGGCCTGGTCAATCACCGGATGCCCGGCCTCGATCACCCGGATCGTCTTCAGCGGCAGGCCGTGGCCGTACTTGACCGTGATGGCTCCGGCGGTGATCCGGTCGCCCAGGATCTCCTCGGCGGCCTGGGCCATGGGCGCGGTGCCCTTGCCCGTGCCGATGACGACGATCTTCCCGAGGGCGGAAAGATCCAAGCTCAAATCGCAGATATGCAGCTTCGTCCCTTCCACCCGCACGTTGGCGCGGAACAGGGCGGCGGGGTCCACCGCGGCCAGGGCGCGGTGGAGGATCATTTGGGCGTGGTTACGAAGATTGGACATGGCGGTTGTAGCTTGAGATTCTATTTCAGCAGAACTACCTTCTGAACCCGGGAATCCCCTCCCGCTTCCATCTGCAGCAGATACACCCCCGCAGCCAGCCCCGTCCCGTCGAAGGCGACCTTCTGAACTCCCGCCGGCCGCCAGCCATTTACCAGCGTTCGGACTTCCCTCCCGGCAGTATCGTAGACCCGGAGACTGACGTGACTCGCAGCTCGCAGCTCGTATCTCGCAACTGAAGAGGGGTTGAAGGGGTTGGGGTACACCTTGCAGGAAAAAACTGAAGGCTGAGACGCCCCAGGCGCTTTGGGTACATGATATGGCCCCATGATGTGCGTAAAGCAGGTCCAGTCCTGACCGTAGTTGGTGGTGTGATAGATATACATCGTGCCGCCGGGTGTCATCTCCCAATCCAAATGCAGGAAGTATACTTCTCCCGGTGTGCGACTGGCGGTAAAACCAGAAGTTACGTCATAACCCAAGAGCCATGAACCGGCGGTGTCCAGTTGTGTCCCATAATCATAAACTCGGAGCAGGAATGTAAACTCAAAACCGCTCCTGATGTAAATTTCGCCAGGAGTGGCACCGTTGAGCAGTCGCGCATCTGGCTGTATGTTCCACGTCTGCCACAGATCGTTCAGGAATATAAAGTGTTCTCCAAAGTCGGTGCTGTAATACAAACATTCATCGGTGGCAAGCAGGTACACTTCGCCTGGCGTAATTCCCAAGGCAAGATCATGGATGCCCTGGCCGGTAGGAAGCCCCAATGTGGAACATGGTGCAAAGGTGCGGCCATAATCCACGCTACGCTCAAGTTGATTTCCCAGGGAATGATAGATCTCACCGGCCGTAGTACCGGTGGCATACGGCCAATCCGAGGAGGAGGGTACCCCGACAGAATCCCAAGTGAGGCCACCGTCGGTGGTTAAATCCAAGCGAGCGCTGGTCGTCAGGGTATTGCGATAGAAAGTGCTATCGGCGGGATCGGGAAGCAAGGTGCCGTAATCGGGTATGCCGAATATGTTATGGGCGGTATCGCGAGGTTGGATCGTCTGTCCAAAATCGGGGCTATAGTAGAGAATCGGGCAGTAGGATTGGGTGGAATCAAGGCCCACAAAGTAAATCTGTCCGGGATGATTCCCACAGATGATGAGATTGTTCCCCGCGAATGCTGAGAGGGCCATGGCGGCGAGGGTCAATCCCAGGGTGAGGCATCGGGTAGGAAGCAAGGCGGTATCCAGGTTACAGGATATTGTCAACAGGACAATATAACGCCGCGAATTCCGAAAGCAAGCGCAATTAATTGCAGATGCGATGTGGAGACGACATAAATATGATAAACCCGGCTTGATCTGCTTCAAGGTGCGTGCTACCGAGAAGTGGATTGGTGCAGATCAAGCCGGGCCACCCTACAGAGCGAGGCATCGGGTGGCGGACATGGCGGTCTCCAGAATGGGAAGAGATGACTACCAGCTCAATATATGGCCATTTATTCCGAAAGCAAGCGTAATTTTTTGCAGATGCGATAGGGGGGCATGCGCGGCGAGGGCGAAGCATCTGCGCAACGAGTCGAAGCATGCAACCATCGGGAAAGGCAGGTGCCATCATTTACGTTGCAGGCATCTTCAAGGCAGATGCTTGGCCCCTACACGTCGAGGTTGGTGAGGTCACTTCCAGGCGTCAGGTCTCGTCACGCAGCAAAACACGGCGGACTGCGCAGCGGATCAAGCTCAGAGGCAAAAGGCGAATCACCCCCCCGCCGCTTAGTCCGCCCTACAGAGCTCACCGGCGGGGACGCCGGCGCTACTCTTCACTTATGGGATTCCCGGCCATACGAGCTGGCCGGGCCACCCCACCCTCCACCGGCAGGGGGGTTCTTATCCTTTATCCTTTATCCTTTATCCTTCTTCATCCTTCATCCTTCATCCTTCATCCTTCATCCTTCTTTCCAGGTACCGGATCGCGCCCCATTCCGGCGGTTCGGCGGGGGTGGTGACGTCGGCGGGGACGGCGCGGTGGTGCAGGGCGGCGTCCAAGGCGGAGCGCAGTTCGCCGCCAGGGGACTGCCACAGGCCGCCCCACAGAGCCACCCGGGGGGGATCCATCTCCAGTTTGCCGGCGGCGATGAACACCAGTTCGGCCAGGTGATCCCCCGCCCGGCGCACGATGTCTCCGGCTTCGGGCAGGGCGCCGGACGACTCCATCACCCGGCGGGCCAGCGCGGCGATGCAGTCCGGCGGGCACTGCGGGCCGTGCACCACGGGGATGACGTCGCGCAGCTCTTCCAGGTGGAATTCGTCCTTCACCAGGGCGGCCAGCGGCGAGGTCCGCCCCCGGTCGTCCTCCCGCAGTGCCTGGCGGACCGCTTCCATGGCGATCCAGTAGCCGCTGCCTTCGTCGGCGATCAGCCGCCCGAAGCCGCCGGCGCGTTCCTGGCGGCCGGTCTCGTCCATTCCCAGGCAGACGCTGCCCGTGCCGGCGATCAGCAGCAGCCCTGGCCCGCCCCGGAAGGCGCCCCACAGCCCCACCTGCGCATCGGTCAGAACCTTTACCGGGTAGCCGCCCCCCAGAGCGATGATCTCGTCCTCGGCGCGCTGGCGCATCACCTCCCGCCCCGCGCCGGCCAACCCGGCGCAGAGACCTTCCACCACCCCTTCCGGGGCGTCGGACAGGAGGCGCAGCAACATATCCGCGATGCGGCCGCGAAACTCGTCCCAGCTCAGGGCCAGCGGGTTCAGGCTGGGGCCTTCCGCCAGGGCCACGGCCGTGTCATCCCGGCGATCCGCCAGGAGGGCTTTCGAGCGGCTGCCGCCGCCGTCTATGCCGATCAGATAGCGCCTCATGCCACCCCCTTGCGGTTGATCGCCCGGCGTCGTTCCAAGGCTCGCTGCCGCGCCAGAGTCTTGTTGAGGATCTTCATCTCGTGCGCCCGCAGCACATCGGAATTGCCGGGATGGCGGCGGTAGCGGTAGAGCACCTCGTGGATTCGGCCCACCTCGTACTTCTCCCCCACCTTCAGCACCAGGTCGTAATCTTCGCCGTAGTGGCCGAAATCCTGCTCGTTGAAGCCGCCGAATTCCAGAATGGCGGCCCGGCGCCACACCCGCACCGCGCCGGCGCCGTCCACCCGGAGGATATTGTTGCGATTGTATTCCAGGTGCTTGATGACGCCGAACTCTTCCAGGGTCTTGCCCTCGGGGTCCATCAGTTCATAGTACGAGATGGCCAGCCCTTCTTCCGGGTGCTCGTCCAAGTGGCGCACCGCGGAAGCCAGCGTGTCGGGGGTGTACTCGTCGTCGCTGTCCAACTGCGCCACGTACTCGCCCCGGGCTTCCCGGACTCCGGCGTTCAGGGCCTTGGCGATGACGTTGTCGGGCAGGGACAGCACCCGGATGCGGGGGTCCTGCGCCGCCAGGTCCCGGGCTGCGTCCAGCGTGTCGTCGGTGGAAGCGTTGTCCACGATGATGATCTCGAAGTCCTGGAATGTGCCCCGCTGCACGCTGCCCACCGACAGCGGCAGGAAGCCGGCCCGGTTATGGATGGGGATGACCACCGACACGCGCGGGCTGGTCCCCGGGCCGGGCGCGAAGCGGTTCCCGGTGGGGGCTTCCAGCCAGGCCCCGGTCCGCTGCAGAAAGCGGTAGAAGATCTCCTCGATTTCCTTCTCTTCGGCGGGATCCATGAACAGGTAGGAGAAGCCGCCGAACTTGCCCCGTCCGGGAAAGAAGAGCGCGGACGCCGCGGCGGTATCTTGGGACTGGGTTTGGGGAACGGTATAGAATACCGTGTCCAGGCGGGTGGCCGGGCGATCCTGGGTCAGTTTCAGCCGCAGGTCGTAGTCGGGGCGGAAGCGCAGGGATTCGTCGGCTCCGCCGATGCGCCGCAGGGCTTCGACGCGGTAGAATTCCAGCGGGCCCCAATCCTCCCGCTCGGTGATATCACCGGGCGCGACCTGGGAAAGAACGGGACTTGACTTTTCGGGGCTTTCCTGGAAGTAATCTCCGTAGATGTAATCGGTGTCATCCTTGGCTGACCTGCTCAATGCCATGAACAGATCAATGGCGATATTCAGCCCCGGGGGGGCCACCGCCAGGAACACCCCCTGAGCTTGCGGCAGGGCGCAGTTGATCAACTGCGCCAGGCCGACGGGCGGTTCGCCTTCCAGGGTGACGACGTGCGGGAAACCCTCCGGGATGGAGACGCCGGGCAGCAGAATCAACTGAGTGTAGCTTTTAAGGATGGACAGCGGCTTCAGGGTGATTTTGCGCTGTTCCGGAGTATCCGTTCCGGGTAAAATTAACGAAAGGAGGGGTAGAGTTGTCATGGGCGATCTCGCGAGTCTCAGGTTTCACTTGATTTGGATGTTGAAAATGTGTATTTTATGGCTGTTGGTTCTCGGCTATCGGCTCTCGGCTCCGGACATTCTGACTACCGACCGCAGACTGCTGACTACTCTTCTTCTGGATTTCTTCCACTGTGCGAAAAACCCTGACCCTGGCCCTCCTGCTCCTGGTCATCCCCGGCGCAGCGGCGCAGGACACCCCTTACACCATTGATCTCCCCGGTCCGGGCCTTCCGCAGAAGCCGGCCGGATGCGTGCCGCACGAGCATCCCGCCCGGCCGCGGCTGGCTCTGGCGCTCTCCGGCGGCGGCACCCGGGGGTTGGCGCATATCGGCGTCATCAAGGCGCTGCAGGAAGCCGGGCTGCCCGTGGACGGCATCGCCGGGACCAGTTCCGGCGCGGTCATCGGCGGACTCTACGCCGCCGGGTACACCGTGGCCGAACTGGAAGAGCTGGCCCGTTCCATTGACTGGAGCCACCTGTTCCAGGACGCCCCGCCGCGCAGTACGCTGCCGCTGTCCAGCAAGAGCGGGGAATCCAACGCCCTGTTGAAGCTGCAATTCTCCGGCCTGGAACCCTACCTGCCCGCGGCCTTGTCCACGGGGCAGTGGCTGGCTGCGCTGCTGATGGACAAGGTCAACCGGGCGCCGTATCGCGGCGAACCGGACTTCGACGCCCTGCCGGTGCGCTTCGCTGCCGTGGCCATGGATCTGCACAGCGGCAAGCCGGTGATCTTCCGCGACGGCGATCTGGCGGAAGCGATGCTGGCCTCCATGGCCCTGCCCCTGATGATCGCGCCGCTGCAACTGGGCGACCGGCTCCTGATTGACGGCGGAGTGGCGGAAAACATCCCCGCGCGCACCGCCCGGCAGTTCGGCGAGGTGGTGATGGCGGTGGACGTGACCATGCCCACAACGCTGGGCCGGCCGCCCTACGCCCCCTGGATCATCGCCAACCAGGTCACCGGCCTGATGATGCAGGAATCCAACCGCCAACTGCTGGCCTCTGCCGACCTGGTCATCGCTCCGGTGCCGGATTCGCTGAGTACCTTCACCTTCACCCATCCCGAACTCCTGATCGAGATGGGCTACCGCGCGGCGCGGGAGGCGATCCCGGCTCTGCGCGCCCTGCTGGCCCGCCGATCCTGGGAAGGCGACACCAGCGCTGTTGCCGTGCGGCGCCTGCGCTGCGCCGGCCCGCCCTTCGCCGCGGAAATCGTGGATCAGGGAGCCTGCCATGAGATGCTGGAAACCGGCGGGGCCATCCAGCGCGGCATGATCCTGCGCGACCTGGAACGGCTGCGCGGCGACGGCCGGGTGCGGGAAGCCCGGGCCCAGGTATGCGGCGACACGCTGTTTTTTACGGTGCAGCCCCACCCGGTGTTGACCTCGGTGACCCTGGAGGGAGTCACCCAACTGGACGCCCGGGACCTGGAGCAGGTCCTGCTGGCCGACAGCGGGGAGATCGTGGACGCCGGGACCAGCGCCCGGCAACTGGAAGAGGTGCTGCGGGCCTACCGCCGGCGGGGCAATCCCCTGGCCCGGATCGCCGCGGCGGGCCTGGACAGCGCCGGCCGCCTGACGGTCACGGTGGACGAGGGGATGGTACGGGACCTGCGCACCGAAGGACCGCACCGGGTCAACCGGCAGCGCCTGCTGCGCGGGTTCGAGATCCAGCCCGGTCAACCGCTGGAACTGGACGGCCTGAACCGCAGCCTGGGGGAACTCTACGGCAGCAACCTGTTCAGTTCCGTCCGGGCGACGGTGGAAGACGGCGTGGTCACGATCAAGGTATCCCAGAGTCCTCCGCCGGCGCTGCGCTTGGGCGCGGGGGTGGATTCGGAACGCCACGGGCGGGCTTTTGCCGAACTGTCCCACGCCAACCTGCCCCTGGTCAGCGGCAGCCTGACCGCCTGGATGAAATACGCGGAATACGAGGAGCGCTACAGCCTGACGTACCGCAACCTGGCGGTGCTGCAGACGTACATGGAAGGGTCCGGCGCCTTAAGCTTTTCCCGCCGGCAGTACCACTACCGCGAGCTCACCGGGCGTTCCACGGGGATGTACCACTTCGACCGCCTGACCGCCACGGCCCACCTGGGGCAGCAGTTCCGCACCTGGGGCCGGGTGGTCCTGGGGGTGCGGTTCGACCGCCTGTGGTCCGACTACCAGTTCGCCCCCCCTGAAATGGACCTTCGCCGCTTCTTCCTGCGCTCGCAGATTGATACCCAGGACCGGGATGAATTCCCCACCTCGGGGATACGCTACGAACTGCTGCTGGAATCGGCCGCTCCGGCCTTGGGGGGAGACGCGACGTTCAACCGCATTCAGTTCACCCTGGCGCACGCCCGCCCGGTCACGCGCCGGCTGGCGGTTCTGCTGCGGGCCGGCGGCGGCATGTGCGACCAGACGACCCCTTTCTCGGAATGGTTCCGCCTGGGTGGGGAAAAGTCTTTCCTGGGGCTGCACGAGGCGGAACTGGCCGGCCGCCAGGCGGCGAACCTCCACCTGGAATTGCGGGAAGACCTAATCAGCCGCTTCCTGGCGGAAGCCTACTTTTCAGTCAGCGCCGACGCGGGCGCCATCTGGGAAGACCTGGAAGCGGACGTCGAGGGGCGCGACTTCCTGACCGGGGTGGGCGCGAGCCTGGCGCTGGATACTCTCCTGGGGCCGGTTTCGCTGACCTACGGACACCTCTTCCCCGGCCACGGCCTGCCGGCCCGCGACCTGGTCTATTTCAATCTCGGCCACCGCTTCTAATGTTCCTGCAGATTCACGAGCAGGACATAGAGCCATCCGTAGGCGGCCTGCAGAAGAATGATCCCCATCGTGGACAGGGCCGGACGGCCGGTCTGCCGGCGGCGCCACCACAGCCAGCCGGTTGCCAGCGGCAGGATCAGTATGGCCATGCCGTGAGATGAATATCCCACGAAATAATAGTAGTACCATAACAGAATTCCGGTAAATAACGGAGTAGTGACGCTGAGTATAGGCCCTCCCTTCGTTTCCCGCAAAGCAATAAAGGCTGCTACGCCTATCGCCAGGAGCCCCGCTACTATCACAATGGCCGACCGTTCGTTGATGCCCACCTCTATATCTCCCATAAAATTTTTTTATTTTTTTATGAAAAATGCCTTGCATTGCGAGGAATTATTACGTATATTCGTACAAACAAACATCCCATCATTCACCGTGCGAATCGAAATCTCCGTTATACTTGAGGTTTCCAGAGGCTTCGGCAACAGATGGCGATTCCCCGGGAAATGAATACGCACCCAATCGAAAGCGTTGCGATTCCATCAAACATTACCGCCCCCCGCAATCCGAGTACACGATCATGAAATTGAAACCCGTCCGCGTCTGCGATGTTTCCCGCATCCTGCGCATTTCCAGCGCCTCGCTGATTGATTTCCTGAAGCAGAATGGTTACAGCGTGGTGGGAGACTACCTGTCACCCTTGTCCAGCCGCATGGTGGAGTTGATCCAAACGGGGATGCACGAGGGTCCTCCCCTATCCGAGTTGAACCCGGCACTCAGCCAGGCCGAAGAGTGGGAGAAGCTGAATCCCGACCTGGTTCAACAGTTGCACCTGCCGCCGCCCCCCCCGCCCAAACCGGAAGAGGAACTCCGCGAACGCCGACCCCGCAAATCCCGCCTGCCCCGCATCAGTTTCCAGCCGGCCGCGCATAACGCCTGGAATGGGAGCTTCATCCTGACTCCCCTGGACCTGGAGATCATTCAGCGGGCGCTGGAACTCAGCGACGACAAGAAGCTGGCGATGCGGGATTACCTGCGGCGCCGCACCATCCTGAAAGCCATCTCGCAAATGGAATAGCCTTATCCTAAATAATCCCAGGGAGCTTCTATGCCCAAAACACGTTCCAACATTGATATGATCGAGCCGTTGAAGTTCTGGCGCAACAAGCGCGGGTACTCTCAGGCCAAGCTGGCCAAAATGGCCCAGACCAGCGCCCTGACCATCGGACAGCTCGAATCCGGTAAGCGCAAAGGCCGCGGCAAGACCCTGTCCAAGATCCTGCAGGGCCTGGGCGTGTCGGAGGATGAATTCTTCAACATGCGCGAAGCCGATCAGCCGGCGGTGTCCCAAGAGCTGACCCAGCCCGCGGGAGAGCCTGCCGCCCGGCCTTCCGCCAGCAAGGAAGGGTCCCAGTTCCGCCTGTCCAACCTGGACCTGGAACTGCTGAACCGCATTCTGAACCTGGACTTCAACTCCAAGCTCGAAGCGCTGCGCTTTCTCCAGGGCCTCAGCTGATTTCCCGCCCTCATCCTGCGATCCACCCCGGCCCGGCGGCCGGGGTGAATCATTTCAGACCTGGTCTATTTCAGATAGAGCACCTTGCTCCAGGCCGTCCCCGCCGGGGTGACCGCCTGCACCAGGTACAGGCCCGAGGCTCCCTGCGGCCGCCAGAAGCGTTCCACTCTCCCCGCCGGGTAGCGCCCTTCCGCCAGGACTTCCAGCCTTTCCCCCCGCACCGTGTACACCGCCATCCGGATATCCCCAGCCTGGGCCAGATCCAGGCTCAGGCGCACTTCGCCGTTGAAGGGGTTGGGCGCCGCGGACAGTTCCCGAGCGCCAGGGAGAAGCGGCTTTAAGGCCGGTACGCCGGAGGCGGTATCCAGCACTGCGGTGTAGGTGTCCTGGTGGCCATTGCGGGTGTCGGTCCACACCGGGTAGATGACGCCGTCCCGCACGGCCAGGCCGTTGTACTCGCCGATCAGCCCGGAATCGAGCGAATCATTGGCGGGATTGGAGGCGACCGTGGTGATCCGTTCATTGACCGACCAGTTTTCCCCCCCGTCGGTGGAGTAGGCGTAGTAGAGATCCATCAACAGGTTCTGCCCCGGATCGTTACGCCGGTCGTAGAAGGTCACGTGCAGGGCGCCCTGCTCGTCGCACACCAGCCAGGGATGGAACTGGTCGCAGCCGTTGGCCACGGCGTCGTCGTTGATCCGCACCCGGGGCGACCAGGTGGTCCCGCCGTCAGTGGATCGGGTAAAGAAGAGATCCGTATCCCCATACAGGTCGTCGGTGAAGGCGATGTAGAGGTACCCCCGGCGAGGTCCCGCCGTGATATCCACGTCCAGCGCCGGGAAATTGAACATCGCCAGTTGCGGATTGATGTAGGCCTGGGCAAAGGCAGTGGTCTGCACCAGCCGGTCCTGCCTCCAGGTCACCCCGCCGTCCAGGGAACGGTCCAGGTAAATGCCCGGGGGATTGTATCGCACCCAGCCGACGTACACCTGGCCGTCCGGCCCCACCGCCGGCACCGCCCACTGCACCGAAGTGGTGTCGCTGACCTGCACGGGAGCGTCCCAGGAGACGCCGCCATTGGTCGAGCGCACCACGTGGATGCGGGATACGGTCACGTTGTTGGTGAACCGCGCCCAGGCCACGTACAGGTTGCCGTCGTAGAGGCCGCCGGTGCGGTCGCAGGCGATCAACTCCTTGTCCTCGAAGGCGTCCGGCACCGCGTTGACCGCGGGCACGAAGGGATCCCAATTGACCCCGCCGTCGGTGGACCGGGCCACGAACAGGCCGTCCTCATTGTAATTATTGTAAGACAGCACGCAGGCGTAGATGGCGCCGGAGGGGTGCCAGGTCAGGGCCGGGTCGCTCATCATGGCGTACTGCGCCGGGGGGAACAGCTCGTCGGTCCAGGTCAGGCCGCCGTCGAAGGAGCGGCCCACGCCCACGCGGCGGTATCCCAGGCGGAAGTCGCGCCACACCGCCACCACGTTACCCGGGAAGGCGGGATGCGCCACCACCTGCTGCTCGTTCTGCACCTGCCCTGTGGTGTCGGAATTGATCCGCAGGTTCAGCCAGTCGTCCACCTGCCGCGACGGAACGGGCGCCAGGGGTCCGGCCGGGGTGGGATCGGGCAGCTGCTCCAGGGGGCGGTCCCAGATCACCGGGGTCACCTTCGCCGCGGCCGCCGCGGCCAAAACCGCGGATAGAATCAGCATCATTGACAATGCGCGCATGGTTGTCTCCCATGGGGTTTACGACTGGGGATAATGTACCACTATTTTATCCCGGGGTCAAGGGAGGAGAGCGGCAATCACGGTACCGTGACGGAAAATTCCCGAGCAACCTGGCGGGCTCCGGTGGCGTCTAACGGGGTGAAGCGGAATTTCGGGTGGCGAGAGGCCATGAAATATATCATTTCCCTTATAATCGTCGCCGGCCTGGCCGGCGCAACGGGGGCGCAGAACGACAGCGTCAGGACGATCCGCTCCATACCCACCAACAGTCCGGTCATTGACGGGGTGCTGGAGGCGGAATGGTGGCAGGTCCGGGCGGAAGGGGGCTTCGTGCAGCGGGATCCCGACGAAGGGCAGCCCTGCACCCAGCTCACCGACCTGCGGGTCATGCATTCGCCCTGGGCCCTCTACGTCGCCCTGCGCTGCCACGAACAGGACGCCGGGCGGATTCGCAGCGAACTGACCAAGCGCGACCGCATTGACAATTCCGACCAGGTGATGGTCTACCTGGATACCTATCACGACCACCGCACCGCCTTCTACTTCGTCACCAATCCGCACGGGGTGCAGTCGGAAGGGGTCATCTACAACGACGACTGGAGCGACGATTCCTGGGACGGACACTGGGAAGTCGCCACCACCCGGGACGATTCCGGCTGGACCGCGGAAATGAAAATCCCCCTGAACACCCTGCGGTTTCCCAACGCTGGGGAGGAACAGACCTGGGGGTTCAACGTCCAGCGCTACCGCATCCGGGACCGGGAATCCGCCTTCTGGCAACCGGTCACCCGCGACCGGGGGCGGCGGGTCAGCGGCTTCGGGCACCTGGAAGGCCTGTCCGGTCTGACCCCGGGCCGGGGGCTGGAACTGCGCCCCTACGCCGTGGCCAACTTCACCGAAGAAGGCGAAGCTCCGTTGCGCGGATACAACGACTGGGAAAATCTGGGGGTGGACGCCAAGTACCGCCTCTCTTCCACCCTGACCCTGGATGCCACGCTGAACCCCGACTTCGCCCAGATCGAGGCGGACGACGAGATCATCAACCTCTCCGACTACCCCGTCTACCTGACGGAGAAGCGCCCCTTCTTCCTGGAAGGGGCCAGCATCTTCGACACCCCCTGGGACTTCTTCTACAGCCGGCGCATCACCAACCCGCAGGCGGGCGGCAAGATTTCCGGCAAGATCGGCGGCACCCGGCTGATGGCGGTGGCGGCGCGCAACGAGAATGGTGAAGCGCAAATCGAGGATTTCGGCATCCTGCGGCTGAAACGGGACGTGCTGGGCCAGAGCAACGTCGGGGTGACGGTGACGGACAAGGAAGGCCCGGGAGGGTACTACGCCCGGCTGTGGGCGGCCGACGCGCGGGTGAAGTTCAACGACCGGTGGGCCTTTTCCACCCTGGCGGGGCAGAGCTACCGCCCCGGTATAGACCAGGACAACTGGACCTACCGGGCGGAAACATCCTACAGCTCAGACCGCTATTCCGGCAACGTGTACTTTTCCGCCATGACCCGCGACTTCGACATGAACGACGCCGGCTTCATGAGTTACAGCGATTACCGCCGCACCGGATTCTGGTGGCAATATGCCCCCCGGCCCATGAAGTGGGGAGTGCGTAAAATCCACAACAACTTCAACGGCACCCTCGAGTGGCAGCACGATTTCTCCCATCGGGAACGGTACTTCAACTACAACAATAGCTTCGAGTTCATGAATCACTGGTGGGCGGGCTTCGGAGCGGAATACAACGAGGGCTACCGGCGCGACTACGTAGACGAGGGGGAAAGCTACCAGAATTACGATAATTTCGGGCAGTACAACTACGAATTCCACCAGGGCGGCTGGCAGTGGATCTGGGCAGAAACCGACTTTTCCCGGCCGCTGGCCTTCGGGACGGAATACGCCCAGGGCGACTACTGGGACGGCTATTCCCGCCGCCTGAACGCCACCCTGCAGGTCCGCCCGCGGGAGAACCTGGAAATTCGCCTGCGGGAACGGTTCACCCACGTGTTTGGCGTATCTGACATTGAAGAGGGCGCGCCCACCGATTTCATTGTGGGGCAACTGAAGGTGGAATGGACCGCTTCGCGCAAGATCTACACCCGGTTGAACACGCAGTACGTCCACCGCGACAAGGTCTACCTGACCAACGCCCTGATCGGCTACAACTTCGCGCCGGAAAGCTGGGCCTACCTGGTCTATGACGATTCCCGCCATGACCAGCCCTTGGGATGGAACTCGGTGCAGGACCGGATCATCAAGATGAAGGTGACGTATTTCGTGCAGATTTAGTTGACGGGGGCGGACGTTCGGCTGCCGGAGGCCGGGGGCTGGGGAATCAAAGGGGCGGGCCCACCGGGCCGCCCTTTTTCTTTGGTTGGAATGTTAGAAAATTACAAGGGTGGAAAGTTAGAAAGGTGCAAGGTTGGAATGGTACAAAACAACCGGGGCGGCCCCGCCGGGCCGCCCCTACTTTTCACTTACTTCAGCAGCACCAACTTCTGCGTTTGGGTGAATTCCCCTGCCTGCAGCCTCGCGAAGTAGATCCCGCTGGGCAGTTCGGTGGCGTCCAAGATCGCCTCGCGAGTTCCCGCCTCCTGCCACCCCTCCACTAAGGTCCTGACCTCGCGTCCGGCGGTATCGTAGACTTTCAGGCTGACGTAGCTCGCCGCTCGCAGCTCGAAGCTCAAAGCTGTCGTGGGATTGAAGGGGTTGGGGGAAACGGAAAGCCGGTACGCCTGCAGAGTTCCCGGTTCTCGGCCGGGATCCACGGCCAGCGGCAGGCCCTGAATACATGCCAGCATCATGTCGCCTTCCCCGGCGCCCCAGGATGTGGTCAGCCCCGCCAGCAGGTAATCTCCATTGGGGGCCTGCTGCAGGGCGAAGGCCATATCGATGCCGATTCCTCCCACGGTGCGGCTCCACAGGCTGTCTCCCTGCGCATCGATCTTGATCAGCCACATCTGCATCGATCCGGCCGCTGCAGTCTGCGTAAAGCCGCCCACCAGGTAATGCTCGTTACCAGTGGCAATGACCGCCCGGGCGGCATCATACATGGATTCGCCGAAAGTGCGGGTCCAAATAGTATCCCCTTGGGCGTTGATTTTCACCAGCCAGACGTCGCGGTCGCCGGCGCCGAAGGAATCGGTTTCACCGGCCAGCAGGAAACCACCGTCGGCCGTGGGGACGGCACCGTAGATTTGATCGCCATTCCATCCGCCATAGGTACGGCTCCACAGGCTGTCACCCTGGGAGTTGAGTTTCAGGATCCAGGCATCATTCCAGCCGGCTCCGAAAGAATAGGTTCCGCCGATCAGGAGGTATCCGGCATCCGGAGTTTCAATGAGAGCTGAAGACCAGTCAGCGTAGGACCCACCATAGGTGCGACTCCACAGGGTGTCCCCGTCCGCGTTCAGTTTCAGCAGCCATAGGTTCTCGTCATACTCCTGATTCACCACGATCCCGCGGGTGCCGGCAACCAGAAAGCCATTATCGCCGGTGGCGAGGCCGGCGGCCACCTGATCGAAATCAACGCCGCCGTAAGTGCGCGTCCATAGCGCCTGCCCCTGGCCATTGGTGCGCACCAGCCAGATATCACGGTCACCGGCTCCGTAAGACTCAGTCTCACCGACCAGCAGACAACCGCCGTCGCTGCAGGCCACCAAGGCATTGATCCGCTCTCCTTCGGCACCCCCGTAAGTGTGGCTCCAAAGGCTGTCGCCTTGGGCGTCGGTCAGCACCAGCCACATATCCCCGAATTGACCGAAGGAATTGGTAAACCCGCCCAGTTGGAAGCCGCCGCCGGGGGTGGGCAGGAGGGCACAGGCGTCGTCATCCATCGGCCCTCCGAATGTACGCGTCCAAAGTACATCACCTTCTGCGGCCAAGATCATGGCGGCGCCGGCCATAAGGACAATTCCGGCAAGCAGAAACGCGAACACAATACGCATGGTTTCTCCAGGTTTTACCGTTTGTATCAGATCAGAACTTTACCGTGAAGCTGGGACAGGATTTGTACCCCTCCCGGCCTTTGGACGACGCCCACTGCGGAAAGGTTTCAGTCAGTTTGTACAATTTTTCACACAAAAGCAAGCCTTGAATTCGGTGAAATGAACCGCGATAGTGTTGGAAAAGCCAAAAAAGGCGGCTCCAGTGCCGCCTTTATCCGCTGTCTGCGCGAGGCTCATTTCATTAACACCATTTTCTGCACGACCCGATGCTCCCCCGCCTCCAGCTTCGCGAAATAGATCCCCGCCGCCAGGCCCGTCCCGTCGAAGGTCACCTCGTGAGATCCCGCCTCCTCCCAGCCGTTCACCAGCGTCGCCACCTCGCGGCCGGCCGTATCGTAGACCCGGAGGCTGACGAGACCGGCGGCCGGGAGCCGGTAGCCGACAGCCGTTGCCGGGTTGAAGGGATTGGGGGAGGCGGAGAGGCGGAAGGATTCGGCCATGACCGAGCCTGGCCCTCCGAGCTCGCCGGGGAACGGTTCGCCGGTGCAGGCCCAG
>QZKQ01000024.1 GCA_003599535.1 Candidatus Zixiibacteriota bacterium
CCCGCCGCTTTTTCCGTCCGCCGGCTTCCCCGAGGGCCCGGCGCCCCTTTGATTTATTGAAAATTTTACTTTAAATTTCCCCTGATTCGTTGTATATTATGCCATTATGGGAAACCCACTGTGAAATGGGATCCCGGATTTCCAGGCTGTAACCAGGTAGAGCGCTGATGAGACCCGCGGAAAATTCTTCGCTTTTCATACCGATCATTCTGATGTTCGGGCTGCTGGCCCTGAGTTCCTGCGGCCAAAAGCCCGCCACCGAAGAGCGCAGCAGCGGCCCGAGCAACAGTTTCAGCCACGAAGTGCTGGTCCTGGCCGACGTGTCTCTGAAACCCACCCTGGAAGATTTGGCGGCCCGCTATCAGCAGGAAACCGCCGACTACATCCGCTTCATCTTCGCTCCCTCCGCCGCCATCCGGCCCGACACCCCCGGCGACAGCGTAGACGTCTACATTCTGGCCAACAGCAACTTCATGTTCCAGCCGGGCGACACTCTGGCGGCCGATCCCAACTACCGCCTGGAAATCGCTTATTCCATCCCCTGCATCGTCGTCCCCCAGTTGAACCCGGCCCTGGTATCCAACCTGAGCGACCTGGTCAATCCCGGCATTCGCCTCGGCATCGCCGATCCCGACAGCGACATCCTGGGAGCTTTCGCCCTGGAAATTCTGGAAAAGAACGGACTGCTGGAAGCGGTTGAACCCAAGTTGATCCACGTCGGTCCTTCGGCCCTGGATCTCTCCCAGCGTATCGCCAGTAAGGAAATGGAGGCGGCCATCGGTTGGATCGTGTTCGCCAACTGGGCTGAAGGCGTTAACGACGTGATCCTGCTGACCTCCGACGAGATTCCGCGCATCGCCGTCATTTCCGCGTGGCGGGCGGCTCATCCCCGCGACGAAGCCGCCGCCGCCCGGCTCATGACCTTCCTGGACAACGACCGTTGCGCGGAAACCTTCCGCCACTGGGGGTACATGACCTCCAGGGCCGACCTGGAAATGTACGCTACGGCGGCGCAAATCGGGGGTGATCCGGTCTTCCCGGAACTCGCCTCCCGCTGATTCCTCCGCCTTACGCCCCGAATCGCCCGCGCCGTCACCTCCCATCGCCTCAAACCCAGAGCAAATTCCTGCTTTTGAGCTTGATTTTGTTGAACTTTAACTCTATATTAATACCCTTGTCCCCCACTGAATCTGCAAGAGGTTTCCATGAAATTGAACCTGGCCCAAAAGATTCTTCGCGACCACCTGGTCGAAGGCCAGCCGGTGGCCGGATCCCCCATCGCCCTGCGCATTGACCAGACCCTGACGCAGGACGCCACCGGCACGATGGCCTACCTGCAGTTCGAAGCGCTGGGCCTGCCCCGCGTGAAGACCGAGCTGTCCGTGTCCTACGTGGACCACAATATGCTGCAGTCCGGCTTCGAAAACGCCGACGACCACCGCTTCCTGCAGAGCATCGCGGCCAAGTACGGGATCTACTTCTCCCGCCCCGGCAACGGCATCTGCCACCAGGTGCACCTGGAGCGCTTCGCCGCACCGGGCAAGACCCTGCTGGGGTCGGACAGCCACACCCCCACCGGCGGCGGCCTGGGGATGATCGCCATGGGCGCCGGCGGCCTGGACGTGGCCCTGGCCATGGCCGGGCAGCCCTTCCACCTGCGCATGCCCAAGATCGTCGGCCTCCGCCTGACCGGCAAGCTGCAGCCCTACGTCACCGGTAAGGACGTGATCCTGGAGGTGCTGCGCCGGTTGACGGTCAAGGGGGGCGTGGGCAAGATCATGGAATACTGGGGCGACGGCGTGGCTACCCTGGACGTGCCCGATCGCGCCACCATCACCAACATGGGCGCCGAGCTGGGCGCCACCACCAGCGTCTTCCCCTCCGATGAGACTTCGCGCCGCTACCTGCAGGCCCAGGGACGCGAAGAGGTCTGGCGCGAACTGGCCGCCGACCCCGGCTGCACCTACGACGAGGAACTGGTCATCGAGCTGGACAAGCTCGAACCGATGGTGGCCCAGCCGCACATGCCCGACAACGTGGTTCGGGTGCGCGACATCGCCGGGCTGAAGGTGGACCAGGTGGCCTTCGGATCCTGCACCAACAGCTCCTACCGCGACCTGATGATGATGGCCCACATGCTGAAGGGCCGGCGGGTGGCCGAAGGGTTGTCCGCGGGGCTGTCGCCCGGCAGCCGCCAGGTGATGATGGAGATCCTGCACAACGGCGCCATGGCCCCCATCGTCGAGGCCGGCGTGCGGATTCTGGAGAGCTCCTGCGGGGCCTGCATCGGCATGGGCTTCTCCCCCCCCACCGAGGGGGTCACGGTGCGCACCTTCAACCGCAATTTCCTGGGCCGCACCGGGACCAAGAACGCCAAGGCCTACCTGGTCTCCCCCGAAACCGCCGTGGCCTGCGCCCTGACCGGGCAGTTCACCGATCCGCGCGACCTGGGTCTTTCCTTCCAGCCGGTGGAATATCCCGACCACTTCTACGTGGACGACGCCATGATCATCCCGCCGGCCAGGGAGCCGGAGTCGGTCGAGGTCATCCGCGGGCCCAACATCAAGCCGCTGCCCGTGGCCCAGACCATGCCCGAGGTGCTGAAGGGCGCGGTGCTGCTGAAGGTGGAGGACAACATCACCACCGACCACATCATGCCCGCCGGGTCCAAGGTGCTGCCCAAACGGTCCAACATCCCCGCCATCTCCGAGCACGTCTTCGAGGTGGTGGATCCCACCTTCCCCTCCCGGGCCAAGGCTTCCGGCGGAGGCTTCGTGGTGGGCGGCCACAACTACGGCCAGGGATCGTCCCGCGAACACGCGGCGCTGGCCCCCATGTACCTGGGGTTGAAGGCGGTACTGGTGAAGTCCTTCGCCCGCATCCACCTGGCCAACCTGGTCAATTTCGGCATCCTGCCGTTGACCTTCGTCCACGAGGCGGATTACGACAAGATCGCCCAGGGGGACGAGCTGGAAATCCCCGTGGCCGACCTGCAACCCGGCCGCCCGGTGACGGCCCGCAACCTGAGTAACGGGCAGAGCTTCCCCTTGCAGCACCCGCTGGAAGAGCGCGAGGTGGCCATCATGCGCGCCGGTGGAGCGCTGGCCTACGCCCGGGCGAATGCCTGATCTGCCAATTTTGGAAGCTCGAATGGGAGAAGCCGAATTTCTCACCTATTTGACGCCGGATGACCGTATCCGGCACCAGCATCGCAGTATCAAAGGCAGAATCACCGCATTTGCCATCCAGTATGAAGCCTTCATCCAGGATCGCTGGCACCCGGTCATTCGGTATGATACTGCCCATGGGTTCTCGCACCTGGATCGGATGCATCCCGATGGGTCGGTGGACAAGGTGGCACTCCCATACTGGAGTTACAATGAAGCTCTAACATACGCGCAACAGGACCTGAGCTTTAATTGGGAATGGTATCGTCAAAAATACCAAAAAGAGTTGGAAGTATCATGACGAAGAAAGAGTTGTACGAAAAAAATCTGGTGCTAAGTGCTGAATTCAGCCGGTACCTCCTGGAGCACCCGGAGGTTGCCGCGAAGTTGCCCGGTAGCGCCCTCGTTGTGATACTTCCGGAGTATGATGAGGAGCTGGCCGCCGAAAACATGAAAATTGCGCACAAGCACCGCGAGGAAGATCAGCCGCTGCTTCTGGTGAGAGTCAAAAGACTGGCTCCCGAGAGAAAGTCCAGGCTCATCCGGCCGAAGCTGGAAATCATCCCTGCCTGAGTGCTAAAGCATACCTCTAAGAGTGCGCATGATCGCCAAAGTCGTCACCAAGGTCAAGCTGGGCGAAAAGCGCAGCGACTTCGAGGATCTGGCGGATCTGGAAAATTTGGAATCGTAGCCGCGAGGGTACTGGAGTTGTAACCTTTGCAGCTGTACGGCTTTCCCCGTTCATCTTCCCGTGGAGGATACCCTTGCGGCGGCGCAGGTTCACCGGTCCGGGGATTGGACTGCTTCTCCTTCTGGTCAATACCGCCGGGGCGCTGACCGGCCGCCTCACCGGCCACGTGCGCGATACGGCGGGGACCGGTGTGCCGTACGTCTACGTGTCGGCCTTTTCCCCCACCGGCACGTCCGCCGCCTTCAGCGGCTACGCCGGGATCAGCGGCGAGTACACCCTTGACCTGGATTATCCGGGACTGGATTCCGCCGCCGTGCGGGTGATGGCCCGGGGCGGGGTCAACGGGACCTACGGGTACCAGTACTTCGATTCCGCCTATGCCGTCAGCGGCGCGCAAATCCTGACGTTGCACGACGGCGAGACGATCGCCGGGGTGGATCTGACCCTGGGCCCCGGGGCGCAGCAGGCGGGGCAGATCAGCGGCGGTGGGAATGCGGTGCTGCCCTTCGCCGATTTGTCCGGGGAACTGGCGGCCCTGTGGGCGGACCCGTCGGACCTGGCCCGGTACGCCCCTCTCAGCTTTCACCTGCTGACGGACTATAATGCCCTGAACGGCCTGTTTCTGGTCTACGCCCTGAATCCCGGGCGGTCCTACGACCTGGGCGCCGCGGTCATCAGCGGCCCTCTGCTGCCGGGGCAGTTCAGCCTCTCCCTGCGCGACTACAACCTGGGCGTGCCTCCGGGGATGCCGGGTCTGACGCTGGAGAACCCTTCCGTTGCCGGAGTGCTGCGGGGATGGTTCTACCGCGACCACCCCGACAGCCTGTGGGCCGTGGACGGGGTGGGCGTGGCGGTCAATCGCGGCCTGCACGAGATCGCCGTGGGGACGACGGTGTCCCAGGCGGGGGAATTCCTGCTGCCCGGCCTGGTTCCCGACGAGTACCAGCTTCATGCCGCCATCTGGCTGGAGGGGGAATACTGGTGGGGGGCGGACTTCGTCCTGCACGTGCCCGCCGGGGACACCCTGGAGGTGGGCGTGGAACTGCGGACCATGCCGCCGGGTATAGAGTCCGGGGATCCGCCCGCGCCGTCCGCCGCGCGGCTGATTCACGGCTTTCCCAACCCCTTCAACGGGGCCATGGTATTTATTCTGGATATCCCCTGCCGGGTCCCCGCGGCCCGGCTGGATATTTTCAACCTGCAGGGGCGAGGCGTGGAGGCCTGGTCCTGGCAGGATCTCCCCTCCGGGAGCCGGCGCCTGGAGTGGAAACCGCAGGATCTGCCCGCCGGCGTGTACCTTTACCGTTTCACGACCGGGAATTACACTGTCACGGACAGGTGCGTGTACCTGAAGTAAACACCTGAGACTCGGGAGGTTTCATGATCAAGTTCGAACAGCTTTCGTATCCGGGGGACGGCCGCCCCATCACCATGGCCGGCGGCAAGTTGCAGGTCCCTGATAATCCCATTATCCCCTTCATCCGCGGGGACGGCACCGGCCCGGACATCTGGAACGCCTCGCAGGCGGTGTTCGACGCCGCGGTGCAGAAGGCCTACGGCGGACAGAAGAAGATCACCTGGTTCGAGGTGTTCGCCGGGGAAACCGCCTTCAAGAAGTTCAACACCTGGCTGCCCGACGACACGGTCAACGCCTACAAGGAATTCCTGGTGGGCATCAAGGGCCCGCTGACCACTCCTGTGGGCGGCGGCATCCGCTCCCTGAACGTGGCCCTGCGCCAGATTCTCGACCTCTACGTATGCCTGCGCCCGGTGCGCTACTTCTCCGGCGTGCCCAGCCCGGTGAAGCGCCCCCAGGACGTGGATATGGTCATCTTCCGCGAGAATACCGAAGACATTTATGCCGGCATCGAGTGGATGTCCGGCACGGCGGAAGTGAAAAAAGTCATCGAGTTCCTGCAGAAGGAGATGGGGGTCAAGAAGATTCGCTTCCCTGAGACTTCCGGCATCGGCATCAAACCGGTCTCCTCCGAAGGCACCGGCCGGCTGGTCCGCGCCGCCATCCAGTATGCCCTGAGCCACCAGCGCAAGAGCGTGAACCTGGTGCACAAGGGCAACATCATGAAGTTCACCGAAGGCGCCTTCCGCGATTGGGGCTACCAGGTGGCCGTCACGGAATTCCGCGCCCAGACCGTGACCCAGCGGGAAGCCTGGATCCTGGAGAACAAGGAAAAGAACCCCGGTCTCTCCGTCGCGGCCAACGCCCAGATGATTGAGCCCGGCTACGACATGCTGAACCCCGCCGCGCAGCAGACCTTGAATGCCGAGGTGGAGCAGGCTCTGAAGTTGTGGGATACTCATGGCGACGGCCAGTGGAAGTCCAAGCTCATGATCAAGGACTCCATCGCCGACATCACCCTGCAGCAGGTGCTGACCCGCGCGGCCGAATTTGACGTCATCGCCACCCTGAACCTGAACGGCGATTACCTGTCCGACGCCCTGGCGGCGCAGGTGGGCGGCATCGGCATCGCTCCCGGCGGCAATATCAACTACGCCACCGGCCACGCCATCTTCGAAGCCACTCACGGCACCGCCCCCAAGTACGCCAACCTGGACAAGGTCAACCCCGGGTCGGTCATCCTCTCCGGCGTGCTGATGTTCGAGCACCTGGGCTGGCCGGAAGTGGCGCAGTTGATCGTCAAGGGGCTGGAAGGGGCCATTCAGGCGCACACCGTAACCTACGACTTCGCCCGCCTGATGAAGAACGAAGGCATCCAGGATGTGCGCGAGCTGAAGTGCTCCCAGTTCGGCCAGGCCATCATCGAGAAGATGTGAAACAGCTTTAAGCGGTAAGCGGTAAGCGAAGGGGCGGCCGGGTGGCCGCCCCGATTTTTTTTACCGGCAATCCGAAAGCGTAAACTATTGCGCTTGACTTTTGGAAATATTAGCATTACATTGCTTCCGAAACCTTTTCCCAACCGGGAGCCATCCCATGCGCACCCTACTCCTTTCCCTTCTGGCCCTGCTCGTGACCGCCGGGGCGCACGCCCAGAACCCCCTGACCCTGGTGGGCCAGTACGACGGGGAAGCGCCGGGTGACGTTTTTGGCGGAACCGTGACGACGGGGGATTTCAATGCGGATGGCTTTGACGATTTCATCATCAGCGCCTTCGGCTGGAATGGAGATACCGGCAAGAATTATTTCTACCCCGGCGGTGAAGCGTTTCCCCCGCAGCCCGCCTTCACCTGGCAGGGGCAGACCCCGGATGAAGGGTATTCCGCCCGCGGTAACGTCGGAGACCTCAATGGGGACGGGGTGGATGACTTTGCCGTCAGCGCCTTGAACCTGGAGCTGCTGACCAACCATTCCCGCCTGGAGCTACACTTCGGCTCCCCCGCCCTGGACACGATCCCGGATTGGGTCTTTTGGGACCCCTACCAATCCTGGGGGACCGTGTGGGAGGCCGATAGCGCCGGGGACGTCAACGGAGATGCGGTCGGCGATCTTCTCGTGAGCGCGACCCGCTATGAAAATGCCCAGAATGTTTATATCTTTTTCGGAGGGGAGGGGCTGGATACGATTCCCGACTGGGTGCTAAGCAGCATAGAGTATCAGATTCGCTTCATCGACGGCCTGGGGGACGTCAACGGGGACGGCTATGCCGACATTATGATCCGGCAGTACCAGGGGCCGGCAGCGATCTACTTCGGGGGCAGCCCCATGGACACCCTGCCGGATGTGGTCATTGACCAAGGTCAGAATGTTCAGGGCTCCGCTGCCCGGGATATCAACGGAGACGGCTACACCGATGTGGCCTTCTGCTGGAATTTCGGGGGAGGAAGCTTATCCTACGATATCGTTCATTTGGGCCAACCGGATATGAATGCTGTTCCGGACTATACCCTGATGAAGTGGGACAGCGACACTTCCGTCTCTCTATATGGCCTTTCCTGCGGGGATTTCAACGGGGATGGGCTGGGCGACATCATCGGCACCTCGGCCTATGGGGGCGGCATGCAGACGGTGCAGATCTTTCTGGGCAGCGGGAATTTCCGCAATCAGGCCGACGCCTTCGTGTCGGAGTGGTACATGTACGAATTCGGCGAGACGGTCGCCGCCGGGGACATCAACGGGGACGGCAACGACGAGCTGCTGGTGACGGCCCTGAACTACCCCTGGTTTCACCAGGGGCGGGTGTACCTCTTCCAGGGACCCGAAGAGTGGGTGGATTACGGGACAGCGGCGGTGGGGCCGGGGATTTATCCAGACATGCCAGAGGTTTTCCAACTGCATCCGAATTACCCCAACCCCTTCAATCCCGCCACGACCATCCGTTTCGACCTGCCCCAGGCGGGATATGTGCGGCTGGAGGGGTTCGATACGGCGGGAAGGCGGGTGTATGGGGCGAGGCACGCCTCGCCCCTACAGGCAGGGGAGGCGTGGTATCCGGCGGGGACGCATGAGGTGACGTTCGATGGCTCGGGATTGCCCTCGGGGGTGTATCTGGTGAGGCTGGAGGCGGGGGATTTCGTCCAGACGCGGAAGCTCGTCTTGCTCAAGTAACTTTCCAACTTTCCAACTTTGTAACTTTCCAACCAAAGAAAAGGGCGGCCCGGCGGGGTCGCCCCTTTCTTTGCCTGCTGTGACATCCGTTGCTCTCTCGCCAAATTCGCCGTGGGGAAAAAATAGCGCTTGACATGGCCGCCGGGATTGGTTATATTGAAGGGGAAGAAATCTGTTTCATCCGGAGGTATGACATGATGCGCACCGTTATTCTGACCCTGGCCTGCCTGGTCGCCGGGTGGGCCGCCGCGGCGCCGGATCACCTGGATCCCGTGACCCTGGAAGTGGACGGCGGACGGCTACTGGCTCAGCCCGACGCCATGGGCCGGATTCACGCCACCACCGAAGCCGCCGGCCGGATCCTGCAGGTCGCCGGCGCCGACGACTTCACCCCCTTCCCCGGCTGGCCCAAGACCGCCTCGGGGAATGCCTGGGAAGGCGGCATCTGCCTGAACCTGGACGCCGATCCCGACCTGGAAGTGGTGTATCACGTGGGCAACAACGTTTACGCCTGGAATTCCGACGGCACCAACGTGCCGGGGTGGCCGCAGAGCACGGCCAACTTCTACCAGAGCGGCGCGCCGGCCGCCGGCGACATTGACGGGGACGGCGCCCTGGAAATCGTGGTGCAGGGCATCTATACCATGACCCAGGGGCGCATCTACGCCTTCGAGCTGAACGGGACGGTGGTGCCGGGTTTCCCCATCACCCACGGCTACGCCACCCGTACCATCGTGCTGGCCGACCTGGACGGGGACAACGACATGGAGATCGTCACCAACAAGCGCCTCTACCCGGTGGGCGAAGCCTGGGTCTACCAAGGCGACGGAACGGTGTACCCCGGCTGGCCCAAACCGCTGGATTCGGTGCCCTCGTCCAGCGCCGCAGTGGGGGACATCAACAACGACGGCAACCCGGAAGTGATCGTGGAGTCCTATTACCAATTGCACGTCTGGGACGCCAACGGCAATCCCCTGCCGGGCTTTCCCTTCGTCCTGACCGGCGGCGCCACCAACTCCTACTCCTCGCCCGCGCTGGCCGACCTGAACGGCGACGGCTACCGGGAAATCATCTTCGGCACGCACGGCAGTTCCAACCTGGTCTTCGTGCTGCGCCACGACGGCACCCTGTACCCCGGCTGGCCGCAGTCCGTCAATTCCTGGATCTACTCCACCCCGGCGGTGGGCTTCATTGACGGCGACAATCTCCTGGACATCGCCGTGGGCGACCAGATCCTGAGCGCCACGCCCATGAACAAGATCTACGCCTGGAACGCCAATGGCCAGCCCCTGGCCGGCTTCCCCATCGAACCGCTGAATTCCATCAACAGCCAGATTCTGCTGGCCGACTTGGACGGGGACGGCTACACCGAATTGATCGTGGACGACAACACCCAGAACGCGCAGGGGCAGGGCAAGTACCTGGCCTTCAATCATGACGGCACGCCTCTGACCGGCTGGCCCCTGGTGACCCAGGGCACCACCATGTTCAACGTGCCCTCCCTGGCCGACGTCAACGGCAACGGCATCCTGGACCTGGCCGGCGGCGGCAGCGCCAGCAGCCAGACCAACGTGAACCTGTGGGCCTCCACCTACGCCTACCTGCCCGCCTCCATCCAGATCCCCATGTTTCAGTACAACCTGCGGCACGACGGACTGGTCCCCACCGCGGCCGTGATTCCGCCGGAAGTGGAGATCGTTCTGGCTGCCGTGGGCACGCCCCAAGTGCCTCCGGGGGGCGGCAGCTTCGACTTCAACGCCACCCTGATCAATAACGGCGCCACTCCGGCCAATATTGACGCCTGGATCATGGTCCAGTTGCCCAACCAGGCCTGGTACGGCCCGGCCCTGGGGCCGCTGGCGCTGGAGCTGCCGGGAGGATCCTCCATCACCCGGCTGCGGACCCAGAACGTCCCGGCGACGGCTCCGGCGGGCGATTACTGGTACGTCGGCCGCGTGGGGGTGTACCCCGGCGTGGTGTACGACAGCTCCGGCTTCACCTTCACCAAAACCGTGTCTGGGGACGGGGGGCTGGGGGCGGGTGAAAATTGGGCCTGCACCGGCGAACCCTTCCCCGGGCAGGGGTCACAGACCCCTCTTATCCCTTCGGGTCTGGCCCTAAGCGCCTCCCCCAATCCGTTTAATCCCACGACCGCGGTGAGCTATGAGCTGCCGGCGGCGAGCCGCGTCAGCCTCCGGATCTATGACACTGCCGGCCGGGAGGTGGCGACTCTGGTGAATGGATGGCGGGACGCAGGCGCGCACCAGGCGAGCTTCGATGCTTCCGGCCTGCCCAGCGGGATCTACTTCGCGAAACTGGAGGCGGGTGGGACCGCGCAGACGCTGAAATTGATTCTGCTGAAATAGCCGAACTGAAAACTATATAACGGGAGATTTCCATGAAGCTATTCAACCTGGCGCTGGCGGTGCTGCTGCTGACCGCCGCCACGGCGGGGGCGGTCATCGTCCCCACCTTCGAACCGTCCCAATTCATCACCTGGGGATCGGGGCAGGTGATCCAGACCGAGCACAACGGCGTCATTCCCAACGTGGGAGACTGGAACGGCGACGGCCTGAAGGACATGCTGATCGGTACCTACCAGTCGGGCGCGCTGTACTTCTACCCCAACAGCGGCACCAACGCCAACCCGGTGTTCGCCACCCGCAGCCAGGTGTACGCCGACGGATCGCCCATCGCCATGACCTACGGCTGATGCATGGGCGCAAGTCCACAGATGGTGGACTGGGACGAGGACGGCGACGTGGACCTGATCTGCGGCGAATCTGACGGGCACGTGCACTATTTCCAGAACATCGGCTCCCTGACCAACCCGGTGCTGACCAACCGCGGGCACGTGCAGGCCAATGGGGTGGACATTGACGTCGGCTCCCTGGCCGTCCCCGTGGTGCACGACTATGACGAGGACGGGCGCAAGGACCTGATCCTGGGGCAGGATCCCGCGGGCATCCGCCTCTACCTGAACGTCGGCACCAACGCGGCCCCGGTGTTCAACGGCTACGCCCAGTTGCCCCTCTATCCGGCCATGACCCAGATCAAGAACGCCCCCGACATCGGCGACCTGAACGGCGACGGCCTGAAAGACCTGGTCTTCGGCTGGTGGCAGGGCACGGCGGTGTTCTACCCCAACTACGGTACCAACGCGGCCCCAGTGTTCAACGGAGCATACGATCTGTCGGCCCTGGGAACCACCATTGACCCGGGCGGCTGGACTCACCTGGAACTGAACGACTGGGACGAGGACGGCGACCTGGACCTGCTGATCGGCGAATGGTACGGGGACGTATTCCTGCACAAAAACGTCACCAACCTGATGAACGTCACCGTGACGCCCCAGGGCGGGCCCATCGTCATACCGCCCACCGGAGGCGTCTTCAATTTTGACGCCGCCCTTTCCAACGGCACCGCCTTCCCCGCCAGCCTGAACGCCTGGATCAAGCAGCGCCTGCCTTCGGGCCAGTGGCAGGGGCCGCTCCTGGGGCCCCTGGTGCTGAATATGCCCGGCGGCGCCAGCGTGGCGCGCAGCCGCAGCCAGAACGTGCCTCCGGGTGCGCCGGCGGGAGCCTACGCCTACGTCGGTTACCTCGGGCAGTACGCCATCAATGCCATCTGGGACAGCTCCTCCTTCCTCTATTCGGTGGGGAGTGACGGTTTCGGCCCGCGCGCCGAAGACGGTTGGGCCTGCACCGGCGAACCCTTCCCCGGCGAGGGGTCAGTGACCCCTCTTCTCCCTTCGAGTCTAACCCTGAAGACGTTCCCCAATCCCTTCAATCCGGTGACGGCTCTCGGCTACCGGCTCCCGGTTTCCGGATACGTCACTCTCCGGGTCTACGATACTGCCGGGAGGGAGGTTCGGGCATTGGTGGACGGCTGGCGGGAAGCGGGCGCCCACGAGGTGACCTTCGACGCTGCCGGACTGCCCAGCGGGATCTACTTCGCCCGGCTGCAGGCGGGGGACTTCACCGCCATCCAGAAGATGATGCTGGTGAAGTGACGCCGTCACTTTTCGCTTCGCGCGAACATTAAAAGACAAATGCAAGGGGCGGCCGCGTGGCCGCCCTGTTTTTTTCACCCCCGGTGAGATTTTACTTGACACCGGGGTATGTATTTTGTATATTGTTACGGCTGCCTGTCCTTCCTCCTCTTTCCCTTACCCCCAAGGAGGCGCCCATGCGCCGGTATGCCCTCCCCCTGGCGGTGCTCCTGTGCACGGCCCTCTCTCTGCCCCTCCATGCCACCGACGTATCCGGCCCCGTCTGGGGCATCTGGTCCGCCGCCGGCAACCCCTATAATGTCGTGGGACAAGTCAATGTCCCCTCCGGACAGACCCTGGTGATCCAGCCGGGAGTCCAGGTGATCTTTCAGGGGTGGTACAAGTTCACCGTCTACGGCTGCCTGCTGGCGGTGGGCACGCCGGGCGATTCCATCCTCTTCACCGCGGCCGATACCAGCCACGGCTGGCACGGGCTGCGCTTCATCAACACCAACTCCCAACCGGATTCTTCCTTCCTGGTCTATTGCCGGATCCAGTACGGAAGATCATCGTCCGTGAACTCTGCCGGAGACGACAAGCACGGGGGGGCGATCTACTGCTCGAACTCATCCAAGCTGCGGATCGAGCACTGTCTTATCGCCCATAACCGGACGGGGGAGGTGGTGGGGCAGGCGGGTGCCAACGGTTCGGGAGGATACCAACAGTATGGGAATCCGGGCTGGAATGGACAGAGTGTCTCCTCCGGCGATGGAGGAGCCGTACATCTGAATATTTCCAGTATTTGCATTTTTAATAATATTTTTTACTTCAACAGCACAGGTAGTGCTACCGGAGGGCCTGGGGGGATGGGTCAGATTGTAACCAATTGGGCCAATAATTATCCTGTTGGAGGTACCGGCGGGGATGGCGGTTTCTCCAACGCCGGGCATGGCGGTGCTCTTTACGTGATAAATTCAATGCCGCTCATCCAGGGAAACCGCTTCGAAAATAACTGGACCGGGAACGCTTATGGCGGTCAGGGCGGGCATGGCGGACATGCGTATGGCGGATGGGGACCCAGCGGGGGAGATGCGGGCAACGGAAATGAAGGCGCTGCCGGGGATGGTGGGGCATGTTATTTTTCGAATTGTCCCGTGCTCTTATGTAATAACCTGTTTGTGAACAATCGCACAGGTTACGGTTACGGCGGGAACGGGGGAACCGGGGGTTCAGGGATGTATTCAGGACCGCCTTCTCGCCCCACCGGGGGCGGCGACGCTGGAGACGGCGGTGACGGCCGGGGAGGCCATGGTGGCGCATTTCATTTTTATTTATCCACCCCGACCGCAGCCTCCCATCTGACAGCCTGTTTGAGCCAAGTCGGTCAAGGAGTTGCCGGAGGAGCGGGAACTCCGGGGACTGGTACCTATCCCGGCGCCCCGGGGATTTCAGGTTACGCTTACGCCGGTGATGGGATCTTTTCCTACCAGACCTCGAATTCCTTTATCTCCAATGGCATTATTTGGGGCAATCAAGGTCGGGCCATCGCGGTGACGTCGTGCAATGCACAAGTTAACTATAGCTGTATCCAGGGAGGTTACCCCGGCACCGGCAATATCAATGTCAATCCACTGTTCACCAGTGGACCGGACGGGGGGTACTACCTGTCACAGGTAGCCGCCGGGCAGGCGCAGCAATCCCCCTGCGTGGACGCCGGTTGCCCGGATTCGTCCCTGTTTATCGGCACCACAAGAACCGACAATGTGTTGGATTCAGCCATAGTGGATATGGGATACCATTATGCAGCGTTGACCTCTCAACCAATGCTTCACGTTTCACCCTTCTCCCTGCAGTTCCAGGCGGCCTTCGGTGGGGGATGTTTCCCGCTGCATCAAGACTTGTTAATCTTCAATATTGGTACCGGAAGTTTTAGCTATCAAATCGAAGTCACTGCCAACTGGTTGAGCGTATTGCCCGGCACGGGAGGACCGGTGATCCCTGGAAATGGGGATACCCTGCAGGTAGAGGTGGATCATTCCGGAATGGGTCTGGGGACATACCAGGGGAGCATCATCATCACGGCGCCCGAGGCATTGGGTAGCCCTGATACCATCAACGTAAACCTGGTGATCGGCAACGCTGATCTACAGGTTGAACCAAATCAATTGTATTTCGTGGCCGGTCACGGAGGTTGCAATCCCCCGCCCCAGAGTTTTACCATCGGCAACGCCGGGGCGGGAACTCTATTCTTCACGGCCACTGAGAATGCGGATTGGCTGAGTGTAACACCGATGAGCGGCGGGCCGGTGCCCCCTGCTGCAGTCTGCTCCGTGCAGGTGGATATCACCGGACTGGTCCTGGGGGTCTACACCAGTTCCATCGTGGTGACTTCTCCCTTCGCCGCCAACAGCCCGGACACCCTGTGGATCGTACTTGATATTGTTTCCCCACTGATGGCGGTTGCTCCGGATACCCTGAGTTTCCTGGCCAGCTTGGGAGTGCCCTCGCCGCCCGAAACTTTCCAGGTTTGGAATCCTGGCCTGGGAGCGTTCACCTTTAGTATCGTGGACAGCCTGGATTGGGTCACGGCCACGCCCGACAGCGGCGGACCCGTACCCCCAGAGGTATCCATCAGCGTGACCGTCACTGGCCCCTCTCTCGGTTGGCACTACGGGGATATCTGGGTGGTGCCGGATAATCCTTACCTGGCCCCACAGCCAGTGCATATCGCGGCTTTTATCGTCAACAACGCCATGTATGGGCCGGTCAGCGGCGTCCTTTCCGGTGATTGTGAGGTATTCGATCATGCCTGGGTGCCGCAGGGCGAACAGTTGATTCTGGAGCCCGGCACCACGGTTCGGTTCCTGGGACCGTACCGCTTCACGGTGTACGGTCAGCTCCGGGCTCAGGGCACTGAAGATGACAGCATCCGCTTTATCCCCCTGGGTGATTCCATTTCCTGGCGCGGTCTGCGCTTCAGCGGATCCGGGGCTTCGGAAAGCCGCATGGATTACTGTATCGTAAGCGGTAGTGACTCCAGCGGGATCCGTTGCCTCAGCGCCAGCCCAATCGTTCGCTATTGCACTATCGCCAATAATAAGGGCCCATTCTGTAGCGGGATTTTATCGCTATACGGAGGCCCGGAATTCCATCGCTGCACGATCCTGGATAACTTTCCCGTCCAGGATAACAGTGGATGGTTCAACTGTTACTCCGACAGCACTTTCTTTTCCCACTGCACCTTCAGCTCGAATCTGAATGGAACCGCATATCTCGCTCAATCTGAAGCGAAAATCACCAACTGCATTTTCGCCCCTGCCCTCCCCGGTACCATGATTATTGGATTTGGCAGCGTCCCCATCTTAAGGTTTAATGATTTTTATGGCACTACCGCAACATTTTTAGGGTATCCGTTGCCCGGGTTTGGCTCCCCATCATACACCAACCTCAACGGCGACTCCTGCGACGCCTACGGGAATATCTTCCTGGACCCGCTGTTCGTGGACCCCGCCTCCGGCGATTTTCACCTGCAGTGGGGTTCCCCCTGCATTGACGCGGGGGACCCCACCTTCCCCTACGACCCTGACTCCACCATCGCCGACATGGGGGCGTTCTACTACGATCAGCCCCTGGGCGTGGACGAGCCCTCTCCTGCGGTGATCCCCACCGCCTACGCTCTGCACCCCTGCCACCCCAACCCGTTTAATCCCACCACCACCCTGCGCTTCGACCTGCCGGCGGCGGGGTGGGTACGGCTGGAGGTGTTTGACACGGCGGGTCGGCGGGTGTATGGGGCGAGGCACGCCTCGCCCCTACCGTCAGGGGAGGCGTGGTATCCGGCGGGGACGCACGAGGTGACGTTCGATGGGACGGCGCTGCCCAGCGGGATATACTTCGTCAGGCTCGCGGCGGGGGAGGGGACACAGGTGCAGAAGGTGGTGCTGCTGAAATAGTCGTTAGTCGTTGGTCGTTAGTCGTTAGTAGGGGCGGCCCGGCG
>QZKQ01000020.1 GCA_003599535.1 Candidatus Zixiibacteriota bacterium
GCACCTCATCGTAGCCGTAGCGGTTGACGGTGTAGCGCAGCACCGTCCGGTCCGGGTCGCTCTCCAGGACCTGCACGCCGTACGCCTCCGGCGAATCCGCCAGGCTGACCCATTCCGCCGCAGAAGTAAGGCTTGACAGGGTCAACAGGCAAATCACCAGCCACCAACATTCCTTCAATGCTTTCATCGTATACCTCAAAAGTCAGGTTTCAAGGTGCGCACAGTTATGGATGATAATATACAAAGTATTTCCGGTAAAAACAAGGCAATTCTGTCAACCGCCCAAATTTCGTTTCTTTGGAAGATCACCTGGATTCCCGGTTAAATGACCAGGATCTGACCGGAAGAGGAGGGGAGTCGTCCCACGACATTATACCAACTCTTACCTCCGGTGTCAAAAGATTTGCGGCGACAAGAAGAAAGGACAGCCGCACGGCTGCCCTTTCTTGAAACTTGCGATTTGAAATTCTTTCAGCAGCACCAGACCGTCAGTAGACGGATCCGTCAGCCGACGGATGGCTACTTCAGCAGAATGAGCTTCTGCGTCTGCGTGAAACTCCCCGCCTCCAGCCGCGCCAGGTAAATCCCGCTGGGCAACTCCGATCCATCGAAGGTCACTTTGTGATTGCCCGCGTTCCTCCATCCATCCACCAGCGTTGCCACTTCCCGGCCGGCCGTGTCGTAGACCCGCACGCTGACGTGGCTGCTACCTGCAAGCTGTAGGCTGATCGCTGTTTCTGGGTTGAAGGGGTTGGGGAACGCCTTCAGGGTCAGACCCGAAGGGAGAGCGAGGGGCTGTGACCCCTGCGGCTGCTCGCCCGGGAACGGCTCCCCGGCGCAGGCCCAGGTTTCCCCGGCGCCCGCGGCGTCCGCCTGAATGGTGAAGCCGAAGCCGGAGGAATCCCACTTGGCCACGGGGTAATTACCCACATAGCCGTAGTAGAGGTAGGTTCCGGGCGGAGCCGTGCCGGGAACGACCTGGTTCCGCTGCCGGGTGACGGAAGATCCTCCCGGCAGGGTGAGGTACAGCGGCCCCAGCACCGGGCCGGCCCAGGTACCTGTGGGATATTGGACCATGGCCCACACGTCGAAGCTTTCAGGGGTGGTCTCGTTGTTGGCCAGGGCGGCGTCGTAGATAAAGGTGCCGGGAAGCCAGGGGCTCCACCCCTGCCACTGCAGCGAGATGGTCACGTCCGGGGGCGGGCCGGCCGGAGCCACGTAGCCGTAGCTGTACACGTCGGCGTTGGGATACACCTGGTGCTCGAAGGCCAGGGTGCCGTTGCCCTGGGGATCCACCACCACCGAGGGATAGTACTTATCCCCCTGCTGCACGAAGTTGGTCACCCAGCCGCCGCTCTGGTTGGAGGCGTAGAGGATATTGCCGGTCAGCATGTTGCCGGAACGCTCCTCGTACACGATCAGGCAGACGCCGGCATCGGTCACGGCCAGCTTGGGGGAGACGCCGCTGTAGTTGTCCGAAATCAGCAGCGGAGTGGCCCACATGAGCGCCCCGGCTTCCTTGTGGGAATAGAATACCCGCCCCGGGAAACCCCACCCCTGGTCGCCGTGGAAGGCCAGGCGCAGGTGGTCGTCCGGGGTGCACTTGATCGAGGGGGCGTATTCCAGGTAGGCGGCCATGATGGTGCTGCCGACGGTCCAGGCCGAACCGCCCAGGGAGGCGTTTTCGGCGATGTCAATGCGGTAGCTGCCGTAATCCCCGGCGCGGTAGGCGATGGCCACCGAACCATTGGTGCGCACCGTGAGGTCCGGCGAGGCGCCGCTGCCGAAGGGCCCCAACTGCGATTCCTGGATGATCTGGAACATGGCGGGAACGGTGGGACCCACCCAGTAAACGTAGGCGATCTTGTACTCCCCGGCGAGCGTCTGGGCGGTCACGGCCACGTGCGCCCGCCCCTGGGCGTCAATCGCCACGGCGGGGTCGAACAGGGCGGTGACGCCGGAGGTGGGCAGTTCATGACTGATCCAGATGGGGCCGTCCTTCACCGCCAGCTTGAGCGCCCCGGCCTGGAGATAGGCCGCGTAGGGGACGCCGGTCTGCCGGTCCACCGCCAGGTAGGGAGACAGGAGCGAGGCCACGGGCCCCAGCATGTTCTCCGGCGTGGACCAGTCGCCGCCCTGGGGCTTGGCGCTGTAATAGAAGGCGTGATTGGTCCCGGCGGTGCGGTCGAAGACCAGGTGCAGGGTCCCCAGGTCATCCAGGGCCAGGGCGCTGCGTTTCAGGTGATCCACGGCCGGATCAATGCAGACGGTATCCAGCACCGCCTGGCTCCACTGCGCCTGGGCCGCTCCGGCGACCAGGAGCAGGAGCGTGGTGACGAGACTTAAGGTGCGCATGGTTGCCTCCCCAAATAGGCAGAAAGATCGGAATTCGGTGGAAAGGAGGGCGCAGACGACTGGTGGCCATCCTCCGGTTACGAAAGGATTTCCATGTTTGTCATACCCGACTTGATCTGGAATCCACGTCAGGAAAGAGTAGAATTCTGCATTCCAGCCGCAAAGGGCTCTTCCCGGGCGTTCGCCCCAAAGGGCGTCCTTTCAGAGCGCTGGAAGGACACGCGAGGATCTCGTACTCCAGGCATATTCGGAAGTCTTGTTACAATATAAGTCCAAAATGGCCCCATGTCAAGGGAATTCTTCCGGTGGACAGTAATTTTTCCCTTGTGTCACCGCAAAATTTCGCCTCACTCAATATATTTCCTTGACTTTGCCCCGAAGATATGTTATATTTTTATCTCAAGGATAATCCCGCCTCGAGCACGGAAAGTTCTTTTCATACCATCCTACCGCGAAGCCATCAACAAGAAGGAGAGGCCATGAGACGCTTGCGCACCCTTATGTTTACCGCCTGCCTGGTCCTGCTGCTCACGGGGAGCGGAGTCTGGGCCGTGGACGGTCCCTACCTGCTGGTGCGGGTGGCGGTTGATTCGGAATACCAGGTTCGGCCCCTGCAGGAGATGGGGCTCGACATCGTCGGCGGAGTGCGGAACGAATCCGTCGAATTGATCTGTTTCCCGGAGGAGCTGGCCCGCATCCGCTCCCTGGGGTATTATGCCGAGGTACTGATCGAGGACATGGAACAGCACTACGCCGCACAGTACGAAGGCGACAGCATGGGGCCCTACCACACCTACGACGAGGCCGTGGCCCACATGGATTCCATCCATGCCCTTTACCCCAATATCACCACCGCCAAGTTCTCCATCGGCCAGTCCATCCAGGGACGGGAGCAGTGGGTTATCAAAGTATCCGACAATCCCACCATGGACGAGGATGAGCCGGAAGTTCTCTTCGACGGCCTGACCCACGCCCGCGAACCCATCGGCCTGGAAACCTGTCTGACCCTGCTGAACCAGTTGTGCGCCGGCTACGGCTCCAATCCCACCATCACCAACCTGGTCAATAACCGGGAAATATTCCTGCTGCCGGTGGTCAATCCCGACGGCTACGTCTACAACCAGCAGACCAACCCCAACGGCGGCGGCATGTGGCGCAAGAACCGGCGTCTGAACGCCGGCGGGTCTTACGGCGTGGACCTGAACCGCAACTTCGGCTTCAACTGGGGCTACAACAACATCGGCTCATCCCCCACTCCCAGTTCCGATACCTACCGCGGCACCGCCCCCTTCTCTGAGCCGGAAACCCAGAACCTCCGCCAGTTCTGCAACGGCCGCAATCTCGCCATCGCCTGGAACATCCACAGCTACGGCGGCTACATCATTTATCCCTGGTCCATCCCCGCGGCTCCCTGGGGGCTCTGCCCGGATAACGCCGCGCTCAACGCCATGGGCGCCTACATGGAGCAGAACTGGCTGACCGGCTACGAGGTAGGCACCTCCTGGCAGGTGCTGTACGAGGTCAACGGCGACGCCTGCGACTGGATGTACGGCGAGCAGGGCGAGAAGCCCAAGATCATGCCCTATACCCCCGAGATCGGCGCCAGCTTCTGGCCGGTCGCTTCCGCTGTACCGGGGCTGCTGAACCAGGCCGTGCCGGCTGCCTTTTACATGATCGAGCAGGCGGCCAATTACGTGCCCATGCCGGTCAGCTTGGCCTACCAGGGCAGCGTGATCAGCGACCCGCCTCCGGGCAACAACAACGGCGGCCTGGACCCGGGCGAGAGCGTGACCTTGACCCCCACGCTGCGTAATAACGGCTGGGTCAACGCCACCGGCATCAGCGCTCAGCTCATCTGCTCCGACCCTTACCTCACCATCACCACCGGAACGGCCGCTTTCCCCAACCTGAACGCCCACGCCCAGGCGGCCTCCAGCACCCCCTACGCCCTGTCGGTGTCGCCGGCCTGCCCTCTGGAGCATTCCGTCACCTTCGGCCTGCTGTGGACCTGCGCCCAGAGCTACAGCGATACCGCCTTCTTCACCCTGATCGTGGGCGATCCCCTGTACCAGCCCATGGGCCCGGACGCCTACGGCTACTACGCCTACGATATCTATGACGAGAACGGTCCGGTGTTCGACTGGATCGAGATTTCGCCGCGCCTGGGTGGCCCCGGCACGACCCTGAACTACACCCAGGACGATCAGACCTTCCCGGTCAACCTGCCCTTCACCTTCCGCTACTACGGGCAGGACTTCACCCAGATTTCGGTCTGCGGCAACGGCTGGATCGCCATGGGATCCACCACCAGCACCGATTACAGCAATTCGGCCATTCCCGACAGCGACGGCCCCCCCAACATGATCGCCCCCTTCTGGGAAGATCTGACTCCTCTGGCCTCCAACGGAAGCACGGTGGCCTATCACTACAATGCCGCTCAGCACTACTTCGTGGTGGAATTCGACAGCGTGCGGGAATACACCCCCAACACCTCCCGCGAAACTTTCGAAGTGGTTTTGTACGACCCCGCGTACTACCCCACCCAGACGGGCGACGGGAAGATCCTGTTCCAGTACAAGCGGACGGATGATCTAACTTCTAACACCGTGGGGATCGAGAACGGTACCCAGACGGTGGGCCTGCAGGTGCTCTACAACGGTAACCTGAACAGCCACATGGCTCCGGTCGCCCCCGAGCGGGCCATTCTCTTCACCACCGCGACCAGCGTACCCGATGTGCAGGTGACCCTGACCCCCATCGGCGCGCCGATTCAGATCCCGGCTACCGGCGGCGCCTTCAGCTACAACGCCTCCCTGGTCAATCAAGGCTCATCGCCGTCCACCTTCAACGCCTGGATTGGACAGTGGATTCCCGCCGGCACCTGGCAGGGGCCGCTGCTGGGGCCGCTCTCATTGACGCTTCCCACCGGGGCCAACGTCACCCGGCAGCGCAACCAGTACGTGCCCGGGACGGCCGCGCCGGGAACATACACCTACGTGGGTTACGTGGGCCTGTACAGTTCCGGCGTGAAGTGGGATTCCAGCAGCTTCACCTACACCAAGCTGACCACCGGCGACGGACCTTGGGTGGAGAATTGGAATAACGACGGCGAGAGCTTCGCGCCCTACCTGGCGGGCGCAGAATCGCCGGCGCTGCCCCAGAGCTGCACTCTGTCGCAGAACTATCCCAACCCCTTCAATCCGCTGACCACCATCGGCTATTCGCTGCCGCAGGCCGGTTTCGTCAGCCTGAAGGTCTACGACCTGCAGGGCCGGACCGTGGCGGTGCTGGCGGACGGCTATCGTCCCGCCGGCGCCCACCAGGTCGCCTGGGACGCCGCGGAGATGGCTTCCGGCGTCTACCTGTACGTCCTGAAGGCCGGTGAGGCCACCCTGTCGGGCAAGATGGTGCTGTTAAAGTAGATTCGAGTGCGATATACGAAAAGCGACACGGGGGCGGCTGCATGGGCCGCCCCTTATTTACCATTAAACGTACGCGCTCGACCAGAAAATGTCAGCGGATCGGAGGGCCAGCCTCCGTCGGGGCCAAAATTTTCGTATATTAATCCGGATCAATAGCCACGACGGAGCGTGCTCTCCGAAGCGACTCTTGGAGAAACGAAACGCGTTGGTTCTAACACCATTGGAGCGGACATGCGATTCACATTTTGGATTATTACGGTGGCGCTGCTGGCCGCCGCGGCTCCGGCGCAGGAATACGGCAATTGGACCCTGGACCTGGAGGCTGGGGCGGCGTTCAGCGGTTACAACGACGTGCGCATCCCCGGCGACACGGGCACACGGTTCTCGCTGACCGAGGACCTGGAGACCGATCCCGCCGCGTATTGGCGGGTGCGCCTGAGCTATACCTTGGGCGAGCGTCACACCCTCTCGGTCCTGGCGGCCCCCCTGCGCCTGGAAGCGGAAGGGACGGTGGACTTCCCCATTGATTACGAGGGGGTCACCTTCCCTGCCGGGGCGCCCCTGACCGCCAACTACCGCTTCGACTCCTATCGCCTGTCGTACCGCTACGACTTCCTGATCCGCGAGAACCTGGTCCTGGGGGCGGGCTTCACGGCCAAGGTTCGCGACGCCGCCATCCGCCTGGCGGCTCCGGGCCTGGGCGCGGAAAAGACCAACACCGGGTTCGTGCCGCTGATCCGCTTCCGGCTGCAGTGGAACTGGAATCCCGCCTGGGCGTTTCTGCTGGAAGGGGACGCCCTGGCCGCGCCCCAGGGCCGTGCCGAAGACGTCCTGGCGGCGCTGGCGTACGACCTTTCGCCCCGGGTTTCGCTCAAGGCGGGATACCGCATTCTGGAAGGCGGCGCCGACAACGACGAAGTGTACAGCTTCGCCCTGGTGCATTACGCCGCGGCCGGGCTGTTGCTGAGGTTTTAGGTTTTGGGCGGGAAAATCAACCCTCCAGCCGATATTCCTCTTGGATTTACCCGCCCTTCTTCGTATATTCTGTATCATGGCAACAATTCTTATGGTAAAACCGGAGCACCGGACCGCCGCCTTCCGACGGGCCGCGAATATCGTGGCGCGGCTGCAGGAAGCGGGGCACACCGCCTACTTCGTGGGCGGCTGCGTGCGCGACCTGCTCTGGGACCTTGACCCCACGGATTACGACGTGGCCGCCAGCGCCAAACCGGAAGAGGTGGCCGGGATCTTCCCCGGAGCTCGCGGCGTGGGGCAGCGCTTCGGCGTTTCCCTGGTACCGGTGGAAGGGAAATCCATCGAAGTGGCCGCCTTCCGCGAGGACGGCCCCTACTACGACCACCGCCGCCCCGCCTGGGTGCGCTATGCCGGGCTGGAAGAGGACGCCCGCCGCCGCGACTTCACCCTGAACGCGCTGTACTACGACCCCGTGGCCGACCAGGTCGTGGACCCGGTGGAAGGGCTCCCCGACCTGGAGGCCCATATCCTGCGGGTCATCGGCGACCCCTTCGATCGGCTGGACGAGGATTGGCTGCGCCTGCTGCGGGCCATCCGCTTCGCCGCCCGCTTCAACCTCGAAATCGAATTCGTCACCTGGGATGCTATCCGCGCGCTGGCTCCCCTGGCCGTTAACGTGGTGGCGGAACGGCGCACCGACGAGATCCGCCGCATGCTGACCGGCCCCAACCCGGCCAAGGCCGTGGGGCTGCTCTATACCAGCGGCCTGTGGAAAGCCTTGTGGCCGGATCTGCCCTTCTCCCTGCAGCGCCTGCACAAGATTGCCCTGGAACTGGAACGCGACCCCCGCCCCGAAGCCGTCTGGAAGGCCTTCCTGACCGACCTGCCCGCCGATACTGTCCGGCAGATGGCCGAAGAGCTGCGCCTGACCCGGGCGGAGAAGCGGGAATTGGGGTCGTAATTCACCGCAAAGACACGAAGAAAGAATCCAGAAGCCAGAATTCAGAATCCAGAAGAAGAATACAGGAGACAGAAGAAGAATGCAGGAGACAGGAGTCAGGAGTCAGGAGCCAGAATATCACCCTGAAAGGGTGGTCTTTTAGTAGCCGGGGCGTTTTCCCGAAGAGACCACTGCGTGGTAACCCCCGGAGAAGGATACCCCAATCTCCTGTGCCACCCTGAAGGGGTGGACCAACATCCGCTCCCTCCGTTCCATCGGCGATTCTGACCGTGAGATTGCTTCGGCCACAGAAAAAACGCGGCCTCGCCACGCAGTGGTCCCCTCGGGGCAATGACACTGCCGGACGATGGCCAGAGATTGCTTCGGCCGCTGAAAACCGCGGGCCTCGCCACGCCGTGGCCCCTTCAGGGGTGGCGGGGTAGGCGTGGACTTTTCGTAGCCCCGGGTTTATGGTCATAAAGTAATTGATATCCTAAATGCCCATGCCACCACAGCATCACGTTCAGTATTTAGTCTACGACCAGCAACCCGGGGAGAAGGTACCCATCTCCCCGTATTACGGCCCCGTAAGGGTCGAACACTATCCGCGAAATCTGCTAAATCTTTATAAATTTGCGATTCAGGTGCGAGAAGTTTACCGCCAGGAATCGCTACATTAACATTACTCCGCTGCATCATCCGCCCTGCACGCCCTGACCTTACATCCGACCATAAAAGCAAATCCTATCCCATGCCCTCACCCGATTTCTCCACCCTTATCGCCGCCGCGCGCCAGGCGCGACAGTACGCTCGGGCGGATCATTCCCGCTATGCCGTCGGCGCGGCTCTGGAAACCGCCGACGGGCGCCTCTTCACCGGGGCCAACGTGGAATGCTCCAGCTATGGGCTGTCCCTGTGCGCCGAACGGGTGGCCCTGGTCAAGGCGCTCTCGGAAGGGGCGGACCGCTTCACCCGCCTGGCGGTGGTGACGGCCAGCGAACCGCCGGCCTCCCCCTGCGGCGCCTGCCGCCAGATGCTGTGGGACTACGCCCGCGACCTGGAGATCGTTTTGGCGGGATCCGACGGCGAGGGAGATCCGGTGGTAACCTCCCTGCGGGAGCTGTTCCCCCGCGGCTTTGGATGCGAAGACCTGTAAACCCGACCAGCATGTATCTTGCCCCGTAACCTGGGAAACTCATGGTGAAACTACTGCTTCTGCTGCCGGCGGCCTTGCTGGCTGCCTCCTGCCTGGCCCTGCCCGCCGCCTCGGGCGACTCTCCCACCCCCGGCGATTACGAGATCAACTACTTCGTGGCCGCTGCTGAGGGATCCCCCCAGGGCATCATCGGCTTGGACAACAACCGCGCCCTGCTGTGGGCCTGCCGCGAAGGCCGCACCGCCGCCGAATTGCGCACCGCCGGCCTGGCCTTCACCGACAGCCAGTTGAAACTGCTGGTATCCTGGCGGTTGCTGATCGATGACGACGGACTGTACACCACCGCCTTCCCCATCCTGGAAGCCCAGACCACGCCGGCGCTGCGCGGGAGAATGCGCCAGGCCGCCGCCGAGATGGGGCCCGACCTGGCGCCGGGGATCGAGGCCTTCACCGCCGAACTGCGCCGCGTAGGCCGGGAAGGCAACGCCTACACCATTCTCTTTTCCTATGTGCTGGACGACCTGGTCTGGGAAATCTGGGAAATGGGCGGGCTGCTGCCGGATCGGGAGATCACCGCTGAAACCCCCTTCTGGGCCGGGGTCATTTGGGCGGACTACCCGCCCCGGGCCTTCAGTTGCGGCACCAACACGATTTCCGACCAGGGGGTGGCGCTGAAGGTCAACTGGAGCGAGCCGGTCATCCCCAAGATGTTGCCCTTCGTCAGTGACTGGAAGCACCTGGGCAAGCTGTTTGACGAGCTGGTTTCCACCGGCCGTGCGGTGGATCCCCAGGCGCGGGCCGTGTTCGAACCGTTCGACCTGTTCGATTCCCAGGGGCTGTTCACCGTCCCGGTCATCGAGGAGCGGGAGGACGACCCGCTCTACGGCCGCTGCCTGGACCTGGCCCGCGAAGTGGGCCTGGGCTTCCCCGAACTGGTGGACCTGGAAGCCCTGGCTGACAGCTTCGCCTTCAACGACCCGGCCGAAGCCCTGGTGGTGGCCTACCACGAATTCATGTGGGAACTGCTCGAGGTCCTGGAAGAGCAGAAGTTGATCGCCAAACCCAGGGCTTTCGCCGACCCCGCCGCGGCCCAGCCGGCCGACATCGGGCAGTTGGTGTTCATCGTGTATGAGGCCAATTGAGCGTCGCGGGCGGCCTCAAACCCAAGCGTTAAAAGATCCGCGACCGCATCGAGCCATGGAATCAAGGGTACATCCACATCTCATGCCGGAAACGAAATCACCCCTCCGCGGCCTCCTGATCGGCATCGCCGGGGGCACCGGGTCGGGCAAGACCTCGGTGGCCCAGCGCATCCTGGAAGGGCTGGGAACGGAGCACGTGGTCATCATCGAGCAGGACGCCTACTACCACGATCTCTCCGGTATCCCCGCCGACGTCCTGCACCACCACAATTTCGATCACCCCGACGCCTTCGACATGGATCTGCTGCTGGAGCACATGCAGACGCTCCTGGCCGGCGGCGCGGTGCAACTGCCCATCTACGATTACACCCGGCACTGCCGCACGGGACAGTTCCGCACCGTGGGGCCGCACCGGGTGGTGGTGCTGGAAGGCATCCTGATCCTCTTCGAGCCCCGCCTGCGCGACCTGATGGACATCAAAATCTACGTGGACACCGCCGACGACGTGCGGCTCATGCGCCGCCTGCGCCGCGACGTGCGGGAGCGCGGCCGCACCATGGAGATGGTCCTGGACCAGTACCAGGCCACGGTGCGCCCCATGCACCAGCAGTTCGTGGAACCGTCCAAACGCTGGGCCGACATCATCATTCCCGAAGGGGCGGAGAAGGTGGTGGCGATTGACCTGATCCGGACCAAGATCCGGCAGTTGCTGCGGGAAAAATAGGCTGACCGCGCACAGCTTACAGGTGACAGCTCCAGGGAGTTCGCCATGAGGGACTACAATAAGCTGAATGTCTGGAAAAAAGTCATCAATTGGCTATCGCCATTTGCCAGGTTACCAGGAAATTCCCCAAGGATGAATGATATGGTTTGACGACAGATATGGATTTTAATGCCTTGGCAAGCAACGCGGTTGAAGTTAAACGGATGCTCACAGTGTTCATTCAGGCTGTTCGCCCTTGATCTTAGAAATCCATCCACTGTGGAGCAGTAAAAAGCTGATAGCTGTGAGCTGACTATGGACGGAACCAATCCACCCCTGATTTCCGGGCCCCATCCCCGCCACCGCGGTGGCTGGATCGAGGTCATCTGCGGGCCCATGTTTTCGGGCAAGACCGAGGAACTGATCCGCCGATTGCGCCGGGCCCAGATCGCCCGCCAGGAGGTGGCCATCTTCAAGCCTGGGCTGGACAACCGCTACAGTGAAGACCGCCTGGTATCCCACAGCCAGGTCAGCCTCCCGTCCGTGGCGGTAACCCGGGCAGAAGAGATTCTAGAGCGCGCCGGGGCGGCCCAGGTGCTGGGCGTGGACGAGGCCCAGTTTTTCGGCCCGGAACTGGTGGGCATCTGCCGGGAACTGGCCGGGCAGGGGAGACGTGTCATCATCGCGGGGCTGGACCAGGACTACCGGGGCGAGCCCTTCGAACCGGTGCCCCAGCTCCTGGCCGAAGCCGAATACATCACCAAGACCCTGGCCATCTGCGTCCGCTGCGGGGCTCCCGCCAACCGCACCCAGCGCCTGTCGGCGGAATCCGCCCGCGTGGTGGTGGGCGCCGCCGAGCGCTACGAGGCCCGCTGCCGGTCCTGCTTTGAGCCGCCGGAAAGGTGAGCCCGCCGGCTCCGGCCGCCCGGTTAAACGCCCCCATCCGCCGTTTCGTACCATGTCCAGCACCACCCGGGGCGGCGTCAGCGCCATGCATGGAGGTTTCGTGCAACGTCACCGGGAGCCGGCCCAAAACCATCAGCCGAGAGCGATTTCATGTCCAGCATAAAAACTGTCGCCGCCGTCCTGGCGGCCGTTCTGATCCTGGCCACCGGCGCCGCCGCCGGGCCGCCGCATCCCCGCCTCGTCCCGGGGGAAATCCTGGTCAAGTTCGCCGCCGGCCCGGCCGCGCGATCCCTGGACGGCGCCCGCGGCTTTCTGCAGGAAGCGGTCATGGTTCGAGCCCTGCCCCGGGCCGAAGAAGGCAACCCCCAGGGCCTGGACCGGATCATGTCGGTAAAAATCAGCGAAGCAGCCGACGTCTGGAAAATTATCCGGGAGCTGAAGAATGACCCGGCGGTGGAATGGGCCGAGCCGCGCTATCTGCGCACCACCGGCGATCCCGCCCCCGAACCCGCCCCGCCTTCCCCCGACGGGGGGGACGAAAATCCCAATGACCCCATGTTCGCCCAGCAGTGGGCTCTGGCCGCCATCCAGGCCTCCCCGGCCTGGAACACCTCCCACGGCAACACGACCGTGAAGATCGCCATCGTGGATTCCGGCACCGACCTGGATCACCCCGACCTGGCAGACAATATCTGGCACAACACTGCGGAACTGAACGGCACGACGGGAGTGGACGACGACGGCAACGGCTACGTGGATGACTTCTACGGCTGGGATTTCATGGACAATGACGGGGTGCCCCAGGCTTCCCCCGACGCCAGCCACGGGACGCACACCGCGGGCAGCGCTTCGGCGGCCACCAACAACGGCGTGGGCATCGCCGGAGTGGGTTGGAGCTGCAAAATCATGCCGGTGCGCGCCGGCGACGATGACGTCATCTATTTCGGCATCGAAGGGATTCACTACGCCGCCCTGGCCGGGGCCGACGTCATCTCCTGCTCCTGGGGCGGGTCGGGCAGTTCGCAGTACGAGGAGGCGGTGATTCAGGACGCCATGGACCGGGGTTCCCTGGTGGTGGCGGCGGCGGGCAACCAGAATACCAGCTCGCCGCATTACCCCGCGGCCTACGAGGCCGTGCTGGCGGTGGCCTCTACTACCCAGGGGGACTTTCGCTCGTCCTTCTCCAACTACGGCCTGTGGGTGGACTGCGCCGCCCCCGGCAGCTCCATCCAGTCCACAATCAACGGCGGCGGGTACACCTCCTGGAGCGGCACTTCCATGGCCACGCCGCACGTGGCCGGGCTGGCCGGGCTGGTGGTGGCGCAACACCCCGCGTGGACTCCCGCCCAGGTCGAAGCCCAGATCCTGTCCACCTGCGACAACATTGACGTCCTGAATCCCACCTACGCCGGGATGCTGGGCTGGGGGCGCATTAACGCCAATCGCGCCATGACCGAGAACAATCCCTACGTGGTGGTCACCGGCCAGGGGTACGAGGACGGCGATGGGGACGGCGTCATCGAACCGGGCGAGACAGTGGACCTGTGGGTGACCCTGTCGGCCCTGCTGGCGCCGCTGGCCGGCGTTCAGGCAACGCTCAGCGAAACCGACCCCTACGTCACGGTGACGCAGAACCAGGCCGGCTTCGGCAGCTTGCCCGGAGGCGGTTCGGCCGGCAACCAGGCGAATCCCTTCACCTTTACCGTCTCCACTTCAGCGCCGGGATCGCACCTGGCAACCTTCACCGTAACCATCACCGGGGCCGGCGGCTACAGCAGCACGGATCACGTGCAACTGGTCATCCTGCCGGTGTACGGCGACCACGACGCCGGCAACGTGGTGCTGACCGTGACCGGCTTCGGGGCGCTGGGCTACAGCGACTACGCCGGCACCGGCCAGCAGACCGGGTCCGGATTCCAGTATCCGGCGGACACGCAGAACGCCCTGTACCACGGGTCGCTGCTGGTGGGCAATGCGCCGGCCATGGTCAGCGACAACTGCTACGGCAACGCCGCCTACACCAACTACGATTTCCGCACCGTGGCCGGGGGCGCCCTGTCGCTGTACGCCGGCGGCCAGGCGGACCAGGAGGGCGTGGCGGTGTTCAACGACGCCGGTTCCGCCCTGCCCCTGGGTGTGGAAGTGACCCAGCGCAGCTACGCTTGGGCCGCGGCCCCCAATGACGACTTTGTGCTCCTGCGCTACGAGGTGAAGAACACCACCGCGGCCCCGCTGAATAACCTCCACGTGGCCATCTACCTGGATTACGACGTGGGGAACTATTCCACCAACCTGGCCGGCTGGGACGCCGATTCTGCGGTGGGGTACGTGCGCAACAGCGCGTCCCCTTACTACGGGCTGTGCGCTGTTTCGCATCCGGCCGCGGCTTTCCGGGCCATTTCCAATGCAGAATATGTCTCCTACGGGCAGTTCACCGACGCGGTCAAGCACCAGTTCATGACCGGGGGCTTCGCCGTAACCCAGGGAACGACCCCGCAGGACTATTCCATCCTGCTGTCGGTGGGCCCTTTGAGCCTGGCCGCAGGACAGGCGCAGGCGGTGGGCTTCGCCCTGCTGGGCGGGGACGACCTGGCCGACTTACGGGCCAACGCGGGCGCGGCCCGGGAACGCTGGCAGGGCCTGGTGCTGGCCGTGCCCCCGGAAGATCCTTCCCCGCCGCAGCCGGCCGCGTACGCCCTGCACGAGGCGTATCCCAACCCCTTCAATCCGGAAACGGTTGTCGGCTACCGGCTCCCGGCTCCCGGCCTGGTCAACCTGCGGGTTTACGACACGGCCGGCCGCGAGGTGGCGGCGCTGGTGGAGGGGTGGAGGAACGCGGGCAATCACGAGGTGACCTTCGACGCTGCCGGTTTGCCCAGCGGGATCTATTTCGCCCGGCTGACTGTCGGGGACTTCACCCAAACGCAGAAACTCGTCCTGCTGAAGTAAGGGTCTGGGGTATGGGGTATGGTAGGGGCGGTCCAATGTGGCCGCCCCTTTTTTCTCCTTCCGCATTAAATTGCGCTTGACAGGGGAGGGGAAATGTGGTATATTATGGTGGCTGGCTCCCGGCTCCCGGCTGTCGGCTCTCATTCTTCGTTCTTAGATCTTAGTTCTTAGATCTTAGGTCTTCATTCTTCGTTCCTTTCGGAGATCCCCATGCGCACCTTACTCCTTTCCCTCCTGGCCCTGCTGGCCACGGCGTGGGCCGTGACTGCCGCCGCCCAGCAGGTTGACCTCAACCTCATGACCCAGGTGGGCGCCTACTTCGGCGAGACTTTTGACAACTACTTCGGCACCGGCACGGCCATGGGCGACTTCGACGCCGACGGCTTCGACGAGTTCATCATCGGGGCTTACGGCTGGAACAGCTACACCGGCAGGAACTACTACTATGACTGGCAGGGGTCCTGGCCGGTGCCGCTGGCGTGGACGTTTCAAGGCGAGCGGACTGACGTTGCCTTTGACGTAGTGGATCAGAACCTGGGTGACATCAATGGGGATGGCATCGATGACTTCGGCTTGGCGGAATGGTGGGAGCATGACCGGTTGGACCTGTTCTGGGGGGGACAGCCGTTCGATTCCCTGTTCGATTTCACCGTCTCCCAGGACGTGCCGGGAACCATTTGGGGCACCAGCCTGGACAGTTGCGGGGATGTCAACGGAGACGGCGGCAATGATTTCTGCATGGGCAATGGGCTTGCGATTGCGGGGGACCAGGCCCGCATCTACTTCGGTGGGGAGGCGCTGGATACGATCCCCGATTGGGTCATCAGCAGTTACAATGAACTGATACCCCGCGGCTTGGGTGATATCAACGGGGATGGGTACAATGATCTGATGGTGTTTTTTGGCAGATCTAATCCCCGGATCTACTTTGGCGGCAGTGCTATGGATACCCTCCCGGACCTGATCTTCCCCCCGACTTCTATTCTCAAAGGCCCTATTGGCGATGTCAACAACGATGGATACAACGATTTTTACATTGGGGGAAAGGTTTATTTGGGAGGAGAAGAACCGGACACGATCTACGATGATCATTTGCTGGATGAATACGGCGACCTCACCAATGCTTATAGCGTCACCCACGGGGATTTCAACGGGGACGGGATCAGCGATATCCTGACCGCTGACGTGGATGGTTTCGGCAGCCGGGCTTCTTACCTCTACCTGGGCCACCCCCACTTCTTCAATGGAGTGCCCGATGCCAAAATCCAGGGCTTGGATGAGGCCGCCTGGGGAGGCGACATGTCCGCGGGCGACGTCAACAACGACGGCCGGGATGAAGCCCTGATCTCCGCCCCTTATTATTGGTTTGACTATGGGGTAGCGTTTCTGTACACCGGGCCGGAGACCTGGATTGACTACGGCGATACAGTAGCCGTCTCCCCTGAAGAATTGCAGCGTCATCCCGGCTGGTTCCACCTGGCCCAGAACTACCCCAACCCCTTCAACGCGTCCACCACCCTCCGCTTCCAGATCGGCAAGCCCTCCACCGTGAGCCTGCGGGTCTACGACCTGCAGGGGAACCTGGTGCGTACCCTGATCGCGGATAAATTCATGCTGCCCGGCGGTTGCAGCGTCGCC
>QZKQ01000125.1 GCA_003599535.1 Candidatus Zixiibacteriota bacterium
AGCGGCTGAACCCCGACGGCAGTTTGGGCGGGCCACCCTCGCCCTGGGCTCCGGTGCGCACCTACCCGGTGACTCTGCAGGTGGCCGGCCAGGCGGTGCGCTTCACCCTGCCCCAGGCGGAGAGGGTTGCCTTGGAACTGTTCGATGTCTGCGGGCGGCGGGTGGCGGGGGCGAGGCACGCCTCGCCCCTACCGGCAGGGGAGGCGTGGTACCCTGCGGGGACGCATGAGGTGACGTTCGACGGGGCGGGATTGCCTTCGGGGGTGTATCTGGTCCGCTTGCAAGCAGGGGAAGTGTCGCAGGTGCAGAAGGTGGTGCTGCTGAAGTAACTAATAACCAAGAACTAATAACTAAGGGCGGCCACTGGCCGCCCTTTTGACTCGCATCTCGCATCTCGCATCTGCCCCAGCCCCGTTATGGTCATAGACTAAATACTGAACGTAATGCTGTGGTGGCATGCTTCCCCCGCAGGGGCCACTGCGTGGTGGCTCCCGACCGCCGCGGCACGGGTTCACGGCCGCGACGCTTGACCGGTCGGGAGACGAAGCATGCTCCCCTGGACCCTGGCCCCCGCATGCTTCGTTTCCCGGAGGGCAGAGGCGTGGGCCGGAGGTCGTAGTCAGGGCCTCAAGAAACGAGGCACCCCATCTCTCTCCCCGCCCTCCGGGAACCAGAAGCATGCCACCACGGCCGGGGCATTCTAGGATAGCAATTACTTTATGACCATTACGGGGCTTTCTTCTATCCGTAGCCCAGTCGTTTACGCTTGGGCGAGGCGGAGCTTGAGATTGCTTCGGCCCCTGAACAACGGGGCCTCGCCACGCAGTGGCCCCCTCGGGGCAATGACACTGGCGAGGGGGCCGGGCGGAGTTTGAGATTGCTTCGACATCCCGACCGGCGGTCGGGATTCCTCGCAATGACACTGGTAGGGAGAGGCGGGGTGGGGCGTGAGATTGCTTCGGCCCCTGAACAACGGGGCCTCGCCACGCAGTGGCCCCCTCGGGGCAATGACACTGGCGGGAGGGCGGGGCGGGGGCGGGCATCTCTGAAAGGCAGGAATGCCTATCCCACCATCCGGGGGCGGGCTTTGCGGCACAAATAAAAAAACCGTTCTTCCCATTATTCTCTTGCATCGTTGCCGCCGGTTTTGTATATTATTTAATGTACCTATCTCCTGGCATGAAATCGCAACCTCGAATCCAACCACAGGAGGACGCTTGAAACGATTACCCTGGCTACTGGCGCTGCTCTGCCTGGCGGCGCCGGGATGGTCGGTGCCCCTGCAGCAGGCCTTTGATCAGGCCACGCCCGGCGCGGGATACGACCGCATCGTGTACCTCGACCAGGCCACCCTCTACACCGGGGGGCTGACCCTGTCCGATGGGGACTACTGCCTCGTCTCCTCCGGCGCGGTGGTGGACCTGGAAGGGAACCGCATCATCGTCAACCCCTCCGCTTCGCTGGATATCTGCGGTGTGGTGCTGGCCAATTCCGACAGCGCCGCCCTGAAGTTCTCCGGCGCGGGGCACGGCTGGGTGGATCACGTCACCTTCTGCGCCAACTACGACGGCCTCTACTTCTGGCAGAATTCGGCGATGAAGATCACCTCCTGCATCATCGCCAATTCCACCCGCTATGGGGTTTACTGCCACAGCGAATACGATCTGCGCTGGATGGCCTACAACGACGCCTGGTCCAACCCCAGCGGCAATTACCGCGAATACTGCCCCTCCTGAGGCGGCGGATCGGTGCAGACCTTTGCACCCTCGCCTGGAACAGGCGACCTGACGCTGAATCCCAATTTCGTGAATCCCGCCCAGGGCAACTTCGCGCTGGCAGCCGCCTCCCCGCTGATCGGCGCGGGGCAGTTCGGCTACGACATGGGCGCGGTTTCGTACACCGTGCGCCCCAAGAACCCCACCAACCTGCAGATTCTGACCCAGCCCAACCAGTTCACCGCGCAACTGTCCTGGACCAACCCCACCCACAACACCGACGGGTCGGCGCTGGCTTCCCTGGGCAGCGTGCAGGTGTTCCGCAACGACGAGCTGATCACCACCCTGACCGGGATGACTCCCGGCGGCGCGGGGCAGTACACCGACACCGTGCCGCTCCAGGGGAACTACCGCTACAAGGTGGTGGCGGTGACCTCGGCCAACGGGCTCTATACCTTCACCCGGGAAATGTACATCGGCCCGCCCATGACGGCTCTGCCCACCGGCCCGGACGCCTACGGCTACCTGGCCCTGGAAAGCGATGATCCGGGCGGCCAGCCCTTCGCCTGGATCGAGATCACTCCGCCGGCGGGGCCCGGCACCGCCCTGGCCTTCACCCAGGATGACCAGACCTTCACCGTGGACCTGCCCTTCGCCTTCCAGTACTACGGGCTGGACTACGGCCAGGTCTCCATCTGCGCCAACGGTTGGGTGGCCCTTGGCGCCACCACCGACACGGACTATTCCAACAGCTCCATTCCCGACGCCGACGGCCCGCCGGCCATGCTGGCCCCCTTCTGGGAAGACCTGTCGCCGCAGCAGTCGGGTACGGTGAGCCACTACTACGACAGCGCCGAACACCGCTTCGTGGTGGAATTCTACCGCGTCCGCCAGTACACTCCGGCTACCGCCTTCGAAACCTTCGAAGTGGTGCTTTACGACCCGGCCCACCACCCCACCGTCACCGGCGACGGCAAGATCCTGTTCCAGTGGCTGGACCTCTCCGACCTGTCCGGCGCCACCTTCGGGATCGAGAACCACGCTGAAGCGGTGGGCCTGGAGCTGGGGCAGGACAACAGTTTCGCCCCCACCACAGCGGGGATCCACGACAGCACGGCGGTGCTCTTCGTGCCGCCGGCCCAGGCTTTCCCCGTTGCCGTCAACCTGACGCCCGCCGGAACCCCCATCGTCATCCCGGCGGCGGGCGGGTCGTTCAACTACACCCTGGTTCTAAGTCCTCCTCCGGGTAATCCGGCCACGCTGGACGTCTGGGTGGACGTGGTGCTGCCCAACGGGTCCCTTTACGGCCCCGTGCTGCAGCGCACCGTGACCCTTCCTGCAGGGCAGGGGCAGTCCCGGGCCATGACCCAGGCCGTGCCCGGCGGCGCCCCGGAAGGTGATTACCAGTACCGCGCCTTCACCGGCGACTACGACTTGGGCGTGGTCTGGTCCACGGATCAGTTCTCTTTCACCAAGAGCGGCGCCGACGGCTCAAGCAGCGGTTCCTGGGCCTGCAGCGAAGCGGAACCGGGCGCGGCCTTCGGTGCGGCGGCCCCGGCGGCCTTCGCCCTGTGCCAGGCGCATCCCAACCCCTTCAATCCGGAAACGGCGGTCGGCTACCGGCTACCGGCTCCCGGCCTGGTCAGTCTCCGGGTTTTCGACACCGCCGGACGCGTGGTGGCGACGCTGTTGGACGGCTGGAGAGAAGCAGGCGCCCACGAGGTGACCTTCGACGCTTCCGGTCTGCCCAGCGGGATCTACTTCGTGAGGCTCGCTGCGGGGGAGGCGTCACAGGTGCAGAAAGTAGTGCTGCTGAAATAGTCGATAGTCGTTAGTCGTTGGTCGATAGTAGGGGCGGCCCCATGTGGCCGCCCCTTTCTCGCCGCTCGTGGCTCGCATCTGCCCCAGCCCCGTAATGGTTATGGACTAAATACTGAACGTAATGCTGTGGTGGCATGTAGGATAGCAATTACTTTATGACCATGATGGGGCTTTCTTCATGTCCGTAGCCCAGTCGTTTACGGCTGGGCGAGGGGGCGGGGCGGAGCTTGAGATTGCTTCGGGACTTCGTCCCTCGCAATGACACTGAGGGAGGGCGGTACGGAGCTTGAGATTGCTTCGGCCCCTGAACAACGGGGCCTCGCAATGACACTGGCGAGGGGCGGGGCGAGGGGTGGGCAGACAACACCCGGCGGACGGCGCGGCGGATCAGGGGTTGAGGCCAAGATGAGATCGGGGGCCCCGCCGCTTAATCCGCCCTACACCTGAATCCGTCGGCGTACGGACGGCCTCGCCATGATACTGATAGGTAAGAGCGCCTGTCCCACCCGGAATGGTGGGGCATCTCGCAGTTATTTTCCCGCCTCACGCCTCCCGCATTTACATTTTCCCCTTTTCTTCCGTATCATCCCCAAAGAGCCCCCCCGGCGAATCTGCAATACCCCCCAGCCTTTCCACTTTTTGCTTGACATGGCCGCCGGGGATGATTACATTATGCCCCAAAATCCTTATTGACCGATGGCCGTGATGCAAACCCATATGAAGAGCGGAACCGCGCTCGATTTCGGAGTCATCCTCGAGGCTCTGCTGGCCAACCCCGAGTCCTACGTTAATTTCGGGGAATACTGGTGGACTCTGAAACGCATGCTGGCCGATTGGGCCGAAGAGAACGACGCCGGAGTCAATTCCGTCCTGATCCGGGGCGAAATCTCCCCGCCGCCGGCCCTGGAATTGGACGAGAGTGAAGTCTACCGCTTCCTGGACGACTTTTCCTGCCCCGAAGATTTCCTGGATTGGATCTCCTACCCCAATCCCCGGCCCGTCTGGGATGCGACCGAAGGGGAGGAAACCGCCATCGAAGACACGGAATGGGAAGAGAGTTTCTACTGACCGGCGCCGGCGCGAAAACGGATCATCCGCCCCCGGATCTGTTGGGATTCGCCCTGACATTCGTCGGGGCGTCTCTCTTTCCTGCCGGATCGGTCGCGCTGGCGGGATGATCCGGAACCGGCGGCGCCGTCGCGGCGTACTCTGGCTGAGCCGTACCGCCCCTTCCTGCCCCCTCCAGTGGACATCGTTTTGGATCGCATGGTCACCCCGTCGCCACCGCCCGCCACACGGACCCTCTGGGTCCCGCCCGCCCTGCTGCTGATCTCCGCCTCCCTGGCGAAGTTCTCCCAGCCCCTGCCGTTCCTGGCGGAACTCGCCAATTACGGATTGAACCTGCCCGCCCTGCTGGAAGGCCTGCTGGCCCTGGCGCTGCCGGCCCTGGAAATGGCCCTGGGGCTGGCGCTGCTGCTGGGCCTGCGCCGCGGAGCCGCGCTGGGATCGCTGGCCCTGCTGGCGGCCTTCACCCTGGGTATCATCCTGGCTCTGCCGGCAGGGTATCTCCACCGCTGCGGCTGCCTGGGGCCGGAGGCGGTCAATCCTGAACTGGCCCTGGTGAAGAACGCCGCCGCTCTGCTGCTGCTGGGCGCCGGATTCCTTCCCTCCCGCCGTTCTGCCCCCCCGGGAAACCCCTCGGGAGCTTTCGCCCTGGTGGCCGGAGGCGTCTGGGGAGGGCCTCTGGTCCTGCCCTTGTGGCTGCTGGCCCTGGGCCTGGCCGCTCACCGGGGGCGGGATCACCTGCTGGCTTTCCTGGCCGGGCTGGCCCTGGGGCTGGGCCTGCGCCTGGCCGGCTTCCCCCTGCTGACCCTGGTTGCCGCGGGCACGGCGGTGTACTTCTTTTCCCCGCGCCCGGCTCTGCGCTCCGCCCGCGCCGCCCTGCCGCTGGGCGCGGCCGTGCTGATCCTGACGACGGCCGGCTTCCTGTGGCCCTCCGCGCCCGCCGCCGAACCCCCGCTCCTGCGCACTGGCCAGCCCTGGCCTCCGGAACTGACCGATTCACCGGCGCCCTCCCGGGGCGGCCGTCTCTACCTGCTCCTGCAACCTGACTGTGAGGAGTGCCGCGATTGGCTGCCCCAGGCCGCGGCCCTGGCCCGGTTGCCGGAGACGCCTCCGCTGCACGGGCTGATCCCCCGCGGCAGCCTGTCCCCCGCGCAGTATGCCGCCCGTGAAAATTTGCCCTTCCCCGTGCGCGCCGTGGACTCCCGCGCTTTCGCCCCCGCCGCCCGGCGCACTCCGCTGCTGGTCTGGGTCCGGGACGACACCGTGCGGCACATCTTCCCCGAAGGGAGCCTGCCCCCGGCCTCCTCCCTGCGTGAAAGGATGGACCGCCATGCGCCGTAGCCTGCTGCTGATCCTGCTGGGGCTGATCCTGGCCGGCTGTTCGGGGCAGGACGAGCCGCTGGTCCTCTGGGTCACCGGCGGCCTGCAAGGGGAATGGCTGCCCCACGGCCCCTACGGCGAACCGCCGGCCGGAGGCCTCTCCCGCATCGCCCGCGCTTTGGATCTCTACCGCCACCCCGGCGACGTGCTGGTGGACCTGGGGCGGTTCCGCTATCCGCCCGGCGTGGCCGGGGAAACCCGCCTCCGCCGCCTCCGCGCCGGAGGCTTCGTCCAGACGCTGGCCCGCATGAACTACACCGCCCTGAACGTCAGCCTGCGCGACGTCCCACCCTGGCCGCCGGAACTGGCTTCCCGCGCCCGGGAATACGCCCTGCCCCTGGTCAGCGCCAACCTGGGAAAGGGCGGTCTGCTGTTCGAACCGGCCGCGGGAGCGGACACACCGGCCGGAACCGTGCGCATCCTCGGCTGGACGGGGGGCAACGGGGAGATGGCTTCCTGGCTGGACCGGGAGGCCGCGGCGCCGGCCTCCGGCGCGGACTGGACCATCCTGCTGACTGACGCCCCCGAAGCGGAACTGCGCGCCCTGCTGGAACGCCTGGCGGAGCGCGGCGCGGAACCGGACCTGGCGCTGTGGCTGACGGAGGGGCAAGCAACGGCCTTTGAGATCTCCGGCGTGCCGGTGCTGGGGATGCCGGATCGGGGGACGCTGCTGGGCCGGGTGGAGATCCGTCCCGGGGCTGAATTCCGGCTGGCCCGTGCCGACCTGTCCGGCTGGACGGACGGGAAGTACTGGGCCCACCATCCCGCCCGGGAACGGCTGCTCGACCGGCTGCGTTTTTGGCAGCGGCCCGGCTGGCGCGCCCGGTTGTGGGAAGTGCCGGAGGCGCTGGCGCCGCAGAAGGTGGCCGAAGCCCAGCGCCGCCAGACGGCCGGAGAAGTTTCGCGCCTGGACGACCTGGAAGCCTTGCACCGCGACACTCCCGCCGGTTACGCCGGGCCGGCGGTCTGCCTGCACTGCCACGCCTCCGGCCACCCCCGCGACCTGGTCCGCCGGCACCTGGCCCCCCGCGCGGAGGTCCGCGCCTACCCGGCCTACGAACGCTGCCTGCCCTGCCATGCCACCGGTTTCGATGATCCCGCCGGATTCCTGGCCCCCGGGGAACGCCCCGATCTGCTGGCGGTCACCTGCGAAGCCTGCCACGGCGGAGCCTGGGACCACGCCCAAAACGGAGCTCCGCCCTTTCCTCCGCGGCCCGATGACGGGGTGTGCCAGGAATGCCACGCGGCGGGAAAACCGGCGGGGCACCCGTAGCCGCTGAAGGGGACCTGAAACGGGGTTGCAGTTGAAATACGGGTAAAATGCTCTTGCTGAAGTGAAAAGGTGTGATTATATTGGGAGGGTGGGGATGTTTCCCCGCCCTCCCTTTGACTTGGAGATGACCATGAAATGGCTGATGTTGCTTTTCATCCCCGCTTTATGCGCGGCGCAGGAATTTCAGTTCCGGCAGGAATTCGACACCATACCGGTGATTGTGGACGGATATCAATTGCCCATTCCCTGGACCGGAGGCATTGCGGTTTCCAGCCCGGCCTTGTGCGATATTGATGCCGATATGGATCTGGATCTTTTCATCGGAGAATATAGCGGCAAGTTACAATTCTATGAAAATGCAGGAACAGCCCAGATACCGGACTTCACCTTCACTTCATTATTCTATGATTCCATTTACTTGGAAGAGTCGCGAAGTAATCCCTGCTTAGGCGATTTGGATGGGGATGGTGATGAGGATTTGGTTATTGGGGATATCGATGGATGGGTGCATTATTACCGTAACACGGGAACAATCCAGAATCCGGAATTTCAATGGGTGACGAATGAGTTGGTTCCGGTAGGACCGCCCTGGTGCTTGGCTCCAGCATTAGTGGATATTGATGCCGATGGTGATTTGGATCTAATTGGAGGATGGCAACAGTTGACGTACTACCGCAATGATGGCACTCCGCAGAATTATTGCTTCACCCTGGTCACATCCAACTTTGCAAATGCTTTCGTATCTGGCAATGCTTCTCCAACCTTCTGCGACATTGACGCCGACGGCGACTTTGACCTGTTCATTGGGGATTCCTACGGCCGGGTGCACTTCTACCGCAACAGCGGCACGCCCCAGCAGTACGCCTTCACCCTGGAATCGTCCCCGTGGCTGGGTATTGACGTGGGCGATTACGCCGCCCCGGAGTTCTGCGACCTGGACGGGGACGGCGACTACGATCTGATCCTGGGCAAGGACAACGACAATTCCCCCACCCCGCCGGGGGCGCTGCATTACTGGGAAAACCTGGGCACGCCCCAGAGCTACAACTTCGTCCCGGTCACGCAGCAGTTCCTGACCTTCGACGCGGGGGTAAGCACGGAAGCGGATCTGGCGGACATAGATGCGGACGGGGACCTGGACCTCTTCTTCCTGACCAACGCCTGCCTGGGTTGGATGCGCAACAGCGGCACGGCCCAGAACCCGGTCTTCACCCTGGAAGCCTACGATCTGTTGATGCTGTCTCAGGGATCCTGCACTTTCTTGCCCCTGGACCGCGACCCCTATCCCGATCTGGTCATCGCCAGCGGCTGGGGCGGCACCATTCAGTGCCGGCGCAGCCTGTGGCAGGGCGGCCAGCTCAGCTTGCCCTTTCTCAGCACCCAGGACCTGGGCCTGGTCATCAACTGCCTGACGGCCGGAGATGTGGACGGGGATGGGACCGCCGAGCTGTTGCTGGGAGGCTTCGACACGTATCCCAGCAATGGCGTGCTGGCCCTGTACGAGAATCAGGGCAGCGCTTCCAGCCCCTACTTCGTGCTGCAGACGGAGAACTGGCTGGGACTTGTGGATGAGTTGCAGTGGTTGACTCCCAGCCTCCTGCCGGAGCTGACGGATGTGGATGGGGATGGGGATTTGGATCTGCTCTTCCTGCATCTTGCCACCACCACGGCCACCCTGTTCCTCTACGAGAATACCGGCACCGCGCAGAATCCGCAGATGACCCTGGTCAGCCAGGATTTCCTGGGGCTGCCAACGCCGGATCCACCCATGGTCAGCGGCGGGGATCTGGACAGCGACGGGGACGTGGACTTCATCGCCGGAGGCTATTACGGCGGCCTGCGCTTCTACCGCAACACCACCGGAGACACATCCTCCGTCTCCCCCTACACCCGCCCCCGCCCGCAGCGGGTGATGGACCTGGCGCTGTCGCCCCAGCCGGGCAATCCCACCACCTCCATCTCCTTCCAACTGCCGGTATCCCAGGAGGTGGATTTGGCCATATACAACCTACTGGGGGCAAGGGTGGCGACACTGGCCTCGGGAAGGATGGCGGCGGGGAGCTATTTGCTGCCGTGGGAATCGTCTGGATACGCTTCGGGGATCTACTTCGTGCGGCTGGCCACCCCCACAGAAACCCTCACCCGGAAGCTGGTGATCCTGCAGTAAACTTCTCTCGCTCGCCCCGTAACTTCCCCCACGAAAAAAGCCCCCGAATGCCCACCATCGCCGGGTGAGATCCGGAGGCCACGCCCGAAATCCGGGAATTGCCTGCCTGTACGCGTGTGGGCCCAGCAGGATTCGAACCTGCGACCGACGGATTATGAGTCCGCTGCTCTAACCAGCTGAGCTATAGGCCCCGCAAAGATGTAAGTATAGGAAATTTTCCGCCCCGGATCAAGAGAAATCCGCGGCAACTCCGTTGCCCCGGACCACTCCCGCCGGGCTTTCTGTTATACCCCGAAACCGGCCGGAAGATTCCCGCCGGGACAACAAAAGAGGGGCCTCCCCCAGGGGGCCCCTCTCGTCGTCGCAGCGCCGGATGGCGCTACTTCAGGAAGAGCATCTTCTTGATGTTGTCGTAGCCGTTCTCACCCGTCAGGCGCAGGAAGTAGATCCCCGCCGGGTAGGCTGAAGCGTCGAACTGCAGGGAATGCTCCCCGGCCGACTGCGCCTGGTTCACCAGCAGCGCGATCTCCTCGCCCGCCAGGTTCAGCACGCTCAGGCGCACCAGCCCCGCCTCGCGCAGGTAATAGTGGATGGTGGTGGCGGCGTTGAAGGGATTGGGATAGTTCTGGGCCAGAATATAGTCCGCCAACTGGCTGGCCTGGCCCGGCTCCAACTGCTGCGCCAGGGGGGTGGCCGAGGCGATGGTTTCGTGCTGCCGTTCGCGGCCGTTCACGTCCACGTCGGCGATCTTGTAGTAGTAGGTGACGCCGTTGACCAGGTCGCGTTCGTCCACGTACTCGTACTGGTGGCTGGTGGAGGAGAAGCCCTGGCTGGGAATCAGGCTGGAGGTGATCCGGCTGAAGCCCGCATTCTCGTTGGTCGAGCGGTACAGGTGGAAGCCCAGGTTGTCAATCTCGGTTTCGGTGATCCAGCAGATGGTGACGTTCTGGCTGGCGGCCGCGGCGGTCAGCGCCACCAGGCTGACGGGCAGAGGCAGATCGTTTTCCGGTCCCAGGCCGTCCCAGGCCCGGCGGGTGGCTCCACCCTGCAGGTAACCCAGGTTGGTGGGATTGCCGATGTTGCCGTGGTCGTGGACGTTGCCCAGCGCCTCATCAAAGTGATACAGCAGCATGGTGGAAGCGTCCGGCGTCAGCGGCAGGTCCAGCGGGCTGGCGGGGAATGAGGCCAGGGCGCCTTCGGTGATGCGCAGCTCGTCAATGTAACCGTAGAAATACTGGGTCAGGAAGCGGCCCACCCACACGTCCGCGGTGCTGTTGAACAACGCGGCGGGCGGATCCACGGCGCCATTGGTGTGCGCGCATTCCACGTTGTTCACGTAGAACTTGATCTTGTCCACCGCGGCCGGATCGCAGACGAAGGCGATGTGGTTCCAAACGTCGGAGGTGACCACGGAGGTCACGGTCTGCCACATCAGGGTATTACCCACCGTGCCGTCCCCGCTGATGTAAGCGCGCAACTGGCCCTGGTTGGTCACGATCAGGGCCCAGGACCGCTGGTCGCCCGCTTCTACGTACTTGCTGATGATCGGCCGGTTGCTGTTCAGATTCTGACAGAAAGTCCAGGCCTGGATGGTGAATGCTCCGCCGCTGAAATCGGTAAGATTATTGGCGTCCACGGCGGTGACGTAGTCGCCGTTACCGTCCAGGTCCAGCACATTGACATTCAATGCGCCCCAGGCCGCGGTGGCACCCATCAGTCCGGCGCACAGGGCCAACGGGAGCATGAGTCCACGCAGTTTCGCGTACATCCCTTCCTCCTGCTATGAGACAATCCATGGAAGGCTTGCGCCGGAAAAGATATAGCGCCCTTCCCCCCGTAATTCGCATGACAGTTCACTCCGCCGGATTCCACCCGATTTATGGGTCCCCCGGTGGCGGGAGTGAAATTCTTTTGATGCACAAGATAGTCTAAAACAGGCTGCCAGTCAAGAATTTATGGGATTCTTTTGGGGGGTAGGGAACGTCGCGCGGAGCGGGCAGAAGGAAGCAGGCAGAGTTATCCCTTCAGGAGGCGGAGACATCCTGGAAGAAAACCGAGCAGGCCTGCGTGGGGGCGGAGAAGCAGGAGGAAACCACAGGGTTCGGTAGGGGTACCGCACCGCTTTCCGGGGGAGGCGTCAGGCCGGGCGGAAATCCGCCGGGAACCGGGACGCCGAAGAGGAGAGATTGCGGGAGCGTCTGGGAATCGAACCCAGCCCGGGTGTTACCACCCGACGGACGGCTTTGAAGGCCGCGGCGCCCACCAGGGACGCATCCACTCCCATGTGCGGTGTGACGGTGATAACTCTCCGGAGCGGCTGTCCCGGAAGGTCGGGCACACGTCACCTGGGAACGCCACGGTCTTCGAATTTCCGCTGGATCAGGTCAGTTTGACAGCGCAGATCATTCCTCGCGCGGCTTGGCCGACAGGGCGTAACCGGCCTCTTCCAGGCCGTTGCCGTCCCTGCTGGCCCCACTGCGGGGAGCGTTGGGCGACGGTTTGGGAGTTTGCGCTTCGACCGCACTGGAAATCAGGGCATCGAGTTCCAGGTGTATGTCCCCGCTTTCCGCCGCCTCCGCCACCATGGGCTCGAGGGATTCCGCCGGCGCCGAAGCCAAGGGCACGCTGATGGCTTCCTGACTCGCGGCGGGTGAAGACCCGTAACGCTGGGCGATGAAGCAGTCCTTGCACAGGACCGGTTTGCCCGTGATGGGTTTGAAAGGTACCATGGTGGGGCGATGGCAGTTGGCGCAGATCACCTGGAACATTTCCCGTCCCGGCTGAAGCGGCTGTCCGGTGGCCTGCGCAATGGCCTGCTCCCGATCCGTTTTGCGCTGCTGACGGCATTCGCGGCAGTGGCGGGGCTCCTTGAATCCTTTGCCTGAGAAGAACTCCTGCTCCTTGGCAGTGAATAGGAAATCCCGGCCGCAGGTGGCGCACTGAATAGTGATGTCTTGAAGCACCATGGCGTATCCCTTATTAAATTATGGGGTTTCCGACGAGCCGGATCACCATCATCGGAAGGACGATGACGGCACCCTGCTCGCCGTGTGGCAACAACCTTCAGGCAGTCGTGGCCGGCTGTCCCGAAGGATTTAATTCCGCAAGGCTTCCAACAGCTTCCCGCCCAACCCGGAAAACGCACCGTTGCTCATCAATACGATGACGGCACGCCGGGGTAAATCCTGCAAAATCAGGTTCACCATCTCATCCGAGTTTTCCAGGTGCCGGGCATCCTTTCCCTGATGCCTCAGCGTATCCACGATCTGATCCACATCCAGGCGTTGGTCGGTGGGGACGCGTTCGCGGCGGTGGAGACCGCCCACGATGATCCGGTCGGCCAACCCCAACGCCTCCGCGATCTCATGCTGAAAGAAGTGCTTTACCATTGTATTGGAACGCGGTTCGAATGCGGCTATGATGGGCAGGTCGGGATGACGGGCTCTAAGGCTTGTCAAGGTGGCCCTGACGGCCGTGGGGTGATGGGCGAAATCATCGTAGAGCCAGCGATGATCGTCGCTATATTTCAATTCCAGGCGGCGCCGAACGCCGCGGAAGTCGGAAAGTCCCATAATGATCTGATCCGGAGTCACGCCGGCGAATTCCGCCGCCGCGGCCGCGCCGGTCAGGTTAAGCAACTGGTGGTGTCCCCACAGCGGGGTGGTGCCATTCAGCTCCTGGCCGGAAGCGAACCGGATCTTGAATCTCATGCCCTGGGGAATCAGAGATAGGATCTCGCCGCGCACCTGTACCCGGTCACTCGTGCCGAAGGTGACTACTGGGCAGGGCGCCTGATTTAATAATGATTCGAGATTCTGCTCGTCCCCGTTGGCGATTAAACAGCCATTTCCGGGAATTAATTGAATTAATCTCCGAAACTGGAGGAAAATGTCGTCCAGGGAAGCGTAGATGTCGGCATGATCAAATTCGATGTTGTTCAGGACCACGACCTGGGGCTGGTAATGGAGGAACTTGGGCCGCTTGTCGAAGAAGGCGCTATCGTACTCGTCGCCCTCGATGACGAACCAGCGTCCCTGGCCGGCTCCGAAGCCCGCCTCCCACCCGACCGGCAAGCCTCCGATCAGGAACCCGGGAGAGAGTTCTGCCTGGTGCAGTACGTGGGTCAGGGCCGCCGTGGTGGTGGTTTTGCCGTGAGTGCCGGAAACGACGATGGGGAGCTTGCCGGCAAGGAGGTGCTGGTGGATGAGATCGGGAAGCGAGATGAAGGGAAGGCGACGCTCCAGTACAGCTTCAAGCTCAGGATTGCCTCGGGAAATGGAATTGCCGACCACCACCATGTCCACGACGCCCAGGTTTTCCGCCCGGTAGGGAGAAAGTACCTCAATCCCCTTGGAGCGCAGGAAATCGCTCATGGGGGGGTATACCCCCTGGTCCGAGCCGGTGACCCTGCTGCCAATAGACTTCATCCATGCGGCAAGTTGGGCCATGGCCACGCCGCAGATGCCGATAAAATGATACGACCTGATGGGACACCAAATAGTTGGATATTGCCTGATTCAATATAACAAAACCGGAGCGGTTTGTCAAGCTTTTTTTGAGCGGAAGTGAAAATATTATTATTGACGGAGAAGCAATACGATACAATGGCATTAACCGGTACGGTTCAGTAATTCCGTGACTTCGGCGGCCACGGGGGTGCGGGATCGCCCGCCCAGGTCCCGGCAGACCAGCGCGGCCACGGCGGACGCCCGCCGGCAGCGTTCGGGCATATCCCAACCCTGCGCCAGGCCCCACAGGTAACCGCCGTGAAAGGCGTCCCCGGCGCCGGTGGTGTCCACCACCTCGACGGCGAAAGCGGGGTAGTTCCCTTCGTGATCCCCTTCCCGCCAGTATCCGCCCTCCGCACCGCAGGTGACCACGACGGACGGCGGTCCCAGGGCCTGGAGGCGGAACATGGCCTCCGGAATGTGCATCCCCGGAAAAGTCCTTTCCATGAAATCGAGGGATACGACCGCGTGGCAGGTCAGAGGCAACAGCGCTTCCAGATCTCGGCGCGGACTGCCGGCATCCAGGATCACCGTGCCGCCGGATTCCCGGCACCACCGGGCGGCGGCCAGGTTGACTGGAATATCGCGTCCATCCAGGAGCAGCCGGGGGGTCCGGCGAATCAGAGCTTCGGGTAGCTCCTCGGGGCGCGGCGGTTCGGCGTCTCCGCGGTCCAAAGCCACGGTGCGGTCGCCGTTGTGCGCGTCCACCCAAATGGTCGCGATGGCAGTTTTACGGCCTTTCCGCGTCCGGAGTTGGAGCGTGTCCACGCCGTACTTTTCCAGGTCCCGGCGCACCAATTCTCCTGCTGCATCGTCTCCCACCGCGCCGAGGAACGCCGCCCGGCCGCCCAGCCGGGAAAAGACCGCCAGGGCCGTGGGCACGGGGCCGCCGCCCATCTCCGCGCGGCCGATGGCTTCCACTTTCTGATTGGGACCGGGATAGCGGGAAAGCAGCAGCAGCCGGTCCCAGGCGCACAGGCCCAAGCCCAGGGCGTCGAAGGTCATTTCCGTCTCCGTGTAGGGAATATCCCCGCCTCGGCGATCTCCCGCTCCCAGTCCGGGCAGACCAGTTCCGCGGGGCTGCGGCGGTACCAATGCTGGGGGAAGAGGCGCTGGTAGTCGCGCTGGGCGTAGCGGCGGTCCAGGAGCAGGATCACCCCCCGGTCGCGCTCCCCGCGGATCACCCGCCCTGCCGCCTGGATCACCCGGCGCATGCCAGGATAGAGGTAAGCGTACTCGAAGCCGCGATGGTCCTCCCGCTCGTAGTAGGCGCGCAGCAGCTCGTTTTCAGCCGATACCTGGGGCAGGCCCACCCCTACGATGACGGCCGCTTCCGCCAGCCGGCCGGGCAGGTCAATGCCTTCGGCGAAGACGCCGCCCATGACGGAGCAGAGCAGGGCGTGGCGGCTCCCCTTGAAGCGCTCCAGCAGTTCCCGGCGCCGGGCGTCGGAGGCCCCCTCTTCCTGCACGATGACATGGCGCGCCTGCAGCCGCGAGACGATCTGCCGCATCAACTCGAAGCTGGGGAAAAAGGCCAGAATGTTGCGCGGCACCAGCCGGAAGAAACGGTCCAGGCGCTCGGCCAGGGCCTCCACATTGGCGGAGCGTTCGCGGTAGAGGGTGGTCACGGAGGGATCAATGAAAACGCGCAGGCGCTCGGCGGGGAAGGGGCTGGGCAGGGCCAGGGTGTCCGCGCCGTCCAGGCCCAGCAGGCGGGAATAGGCCTCGAAGGGCTGCAGCGTGGCCGAAAGCCCCACCGCGGCGTGCACCGCCTGGAAGGTTTCCCGCAGGTAGGGGGCGGCGTCCAGGCAGAGGATTTCCAGGGCCGGAACCGGCCGGCGGCGCAGCAGGTGGGCGAAGTGGGGGCCCTCCAGGTCCGCCGCTCGGACGAAGTCCTCCAGCAGCCGCTGCAACTCCAGGACGGGGTCGCCGTCGCTCTCCTGGCCCGCGCCGGCCAGGCGGTACCAGTAAGGTACCACCGCGGCCTCGAAGTCCGCGCCGATCCGCCGCCAGGCTTCGGCGGAAAGCTGGATGGGAAT
>QZKQ01000030.1 GCA_003599535.1 Candidatus Zixiibacteriota bacterium
GTTGGGGTAGCGCCAGCGGATCCAGGCGTTGAAGGTCTGGGTCTGGCCCGACTGGTTCAGGAGCTGGGCGTCGAACTGGAAGGCGCCCCCGGCCGCGGGGATGACGAGGGGGGGACTGACGGGGGTCAGGGTGATCTCCACCGGGGCGGGCGGTGCCGCCGCGGCCGGGTAGTGCCAACCCATGTCCACAATGCCCGCGTCGGCCTGGCCGTCCGTGCGGGTGGTGCCGGCGATCAGCGACGAGGCCGGATCCCCGGCGTCCACGCAGGGGGATTGCTGCGCCTGCCCGGCAGCGGTCTGCGACAGATAGTAGTTCCCGCCCGCCTCGCTGATGAACAGGGGGTCGCCGGAGATATTACCCGTGCCCGTATAGCCGCCCTGTACGCAGGAGTACTGGAGAGACAACGATCCCAGGGTGATGTGCACCTGGCTGTTCGAGGGGGCGGTATTGCCCCAGACGATCAGGTTGCGGCCCGTCGGATTGGCGCTGGATTCGATGAAGAAGCCTCCACCGTACAGGTACGTGCTGCTGTTGTGCGCCACCGTGACGTTGGTAAAGGAAGGTGAGGTGTTGTTGCAGCGGATCCCGCCGCCTCCACAGGATGCTCAGCCACCGGTGGAGGAGTTGTGATCCACCAGCACGTTGGTGAAGGTGGCGGAGGGATTGCCGTTCAAGTGCAGACCGCCTGAGGTACCGGCCGTATTGTAGCTGAAGCGGCAGTCGCGCACGGTCATGGCCGAGCTGATGCCTACCATGCCGCCTCCGGTGCCGCTGCCGGCGGAGTTGTTGGTCACCTCGCAGCGCGTCATGGTCAGGGCGGAAAGACTGGCATACATCCCGCCGCCCTGATTGACGCAGGTGTTGTGGGATATCATGCAGTCAGTGAAGGTGGCGGGGGCGTTGTAGAGGTAAACGCCGGCGCCGTACATGGAGGAGTTGTTGGCGCTGAAACGGCAGTGTTCGAAGCACGGCGCGCAGGACATGCAGAAAATGCCTCCGCCGCTGTTTTCCGGCCAGTAGGTTTCGGCCTTGCCGTATGACACCCGGCAGTAGGCCAGCCGGCTGCCGGAAGCGCCGCTGCCGTTGAAGCGCAATCCGTGCCACAGGCTGGGGTTGGTCATGGGGTTGCAGTCGAAGATGATCGAATCAGTGGGCGTCCCTTCTGCCAGGAGGACGCCGTTGACCTTGAAGGGGTACCAGCCGGTGAATGAGAGATGGGCGCCCGCGGCGATCACCAGGCTGTCGCCGCTGTTGATCACAATGGTGCTGTCTACCAGGTATTCGCCCGGGGCCAGAGCGCCCGACAGAGCCCCCGAGAGGTGAATTTGCGCCCCGGCGGATCCGGCCAGGATCAGTCCCAGCGCCAGCAGGGCAAGGCATACCAGTCTCATATGTCTCCTTAGACTTGGGGGCCGGGACCGCCCCGGCGGGCGGCCCCGGCACATTCCAGTTCCAGTGGGGAAGCTACTTCAGCAGCAGCATTTTTCCGCAAGTCGCCTGCCCGGCGGCTTCCAGGCGGTAGAGATAGAGACCCGAAGCCAGGCCCGATCCGTCGAACGTCACTTCATGGCTTCCCGCCTCCCGCCAACCGTTCACCAGCATCGCCACCTCGCGGCCGGCGGTATCATAGATGTTCAGGCTGACGCGGCTGAGGGTCGGAAGCTGATAACTGAGCGTGGTTGCAGGGTTGAAGGGGTTGGGGTGCGCGGAAAGCAAAACATGGGTTTCCGGCTGCGGGGCTGCGACGGTCTCTTCCCAGCCGGTGAGATTCCAGGATCCGGCCGCGCCGCCCCGGTCGCCGGTCAGCTTCTCGAACGTGAACTGGCTCTGATCCCACACCATGTCGGGGTAATCGCCCACGAAGGCGCAGTAGGAGTAGAGGCCGGCCGGAGCAGCGGGCGGTATCGCCTGCGTCAGGCTGCGCATCAGGGAATCTCCCGCTGCCAGGGTCAGGCCGGTGCGCGAGAGGATGGGGTACGCGGTTCCGCTGGGCAGCACGGCGCTGATCCAAGCGTCATACACCACGGTGGAATCGCTGATGTTGTTGATCTGTACGTCGTAGTTGAAGGAACCGCCGGCGGCGGGAATCTGGATGGGAGGGTTGACCGGCGTCAGGGTGACGGCCAGGGGCGAGGGCACGCCGCCGTTGTCGGTGTACAGGACGGTACCGCCGGTGCCGCTGACCCAGCCGATCTGGCCATTAGTGAAGCTGACTCCGCGCAGTACCAGGGTGCTGGTCCCGGGATTGTACTGCGTGGACCAGTTTTCACCCGCATCCGCGGTGCACATGATCAACCCGTATCTGGCCACTGCCCATCCATGAGTGGCACTGGTGAAAAAGGCCTGATAGAACCAGTTAGTGGTGCCGGTGATGCAGGGAAGCCAGGTCTCGCCGCCGTTGTAACTGCGCAGGATGGTGCCGTTGCCCCCGACCGCGTAGACGGTATCCGGGCCGACGCAGAAGACGCTCTGCAGGTAGGTCGTGGTTCCTGATATCTGCGGATTCCAGGTTTCCCCGCCGTTGGTGGTCTTCAGAATGGTGCCGCTCTGGCCCACAGTCCATCCGACCAGATTATTGGCGAAGCGGATGGACCACAGGGCCATGGTGCTGCCGGTGGGCTGGACGAGCCACGACTGGCCGCCGTTGGTGGTGTGCAGCACGAATCCGTTCTGGCCGCAGGCCCAGCCATTCAGCGTGTCAACGAAATGCACATAATAAAGATACTGGGTGACACCGCTGGGCTGGCTGGACCAGGTTTCCCCGCCATTGGTGGTAGCCAGGATGCTGCCTCCGGACCCGCAGGCCCAGCCGTGGTTGGCGTCCACGAAGAACGTGCCCATAAGAGTCGCGGTCACGCCGCTGGGCACCGGCAACCACAACTGCCCACCGTTTTCAGTGCGAATGATGGTCCCGGTGGCGCCCACCGCCACGGCATGTTGGGCATCCAGGGCGGCGATGCCGTACAGTGCGGTGGTTACACCGCTGACCTGGGTATCCCAGCCGGCCAGCGCCACTGGAGCCAGCAGCCCCAAGCCCAGACCCCCAGCGACGATCAGAATCAGCACGCGTCTCATCGTTTCATCCTTTCAGGTTGGATTTCAGATATGTAGGTTAAAATGAGATTCGACAGGTTCAGAATTCACGCATTCCCTTCTCTTCGGCAGCTAAGTAAGACCCGGGATTACGCCTGCTCTGCCGGCGGGGCGTTGACGGCCATGGCCGTCTGCCAGACCGGCAGATCTATCGCCTGCTGCCAGAAGAATTCGAACAGGGCGCTGTAGGCATTGGCGATGGCCGCCTGCTTGATGACTGCCATGGTTAGGGCGCCACTGGGGGCGAAGGGATCCTGCTGGGCCACCAGGACGAAGCGCCGGTCGAAGATCATCATCTTTAGGGGCAGCCGCTCGGCGACGCGTATCTGAATGCCCTGGGCACTCAGGTGCAGGATGCCGGGGAGGAGCCATTCCCGGTTGTCCGAGTCCACCTCGTAGATCCACCGCGATTTCCCGCCGCGCTGTTGAAAGGCTTCATTCTCCAAGCGCTGTTCATTCACTTTTTCGACATTATCGCAGGCGTAGGGGGGGCGACCGAAGCCCAGAATTTCCTGGTCGGCTTCGCGTACCAGCCGGCAGTAGTGGAGGTGAATGCTCTCCTGCCCGTGCAGCATCTCGATGTACTCGAACGGCTCCTGGGATTCCCCGCCCACAGCGTACAATGCCTCAATCTCCTGCTTCTTCCGCCCCATTTCCTGCAGGCGGTTTTCCAGCCGCTGAAAGCCGGGTGCCAAGGTTACCTTGGGATCCATGATCTCGAAGGTGCGCCGGCGCCCGGTTTTACGTTCGCGGCAGTACCCTTGCCGCACCAACCGGGCGACCGTCTCGTACACCTTTGCCTGGGGCACCCCGGATAGCTTTTGCAGGTCGGCGGAAGTGGCGTGGCGACGGGTTAAAAGCGCCAGATACACCCGGGCTTCCCGCTCGCTGAAACCCAAGTCCACCAGGCACTGTTGCAGGTTGGAATTCTCGACTGACATGAAACTCCGTGCGGATTACTGAATTTACTTACCCCCGGGGGGTAATATAATAAAATCCGCCGGGAAAGTCAAGAAATTTCTTTCGAGATGATGAGATTTTATTCGTGATGTCAGGTGGGGGTGGAAATATGCAGCGGAGGCCCCTGCGGGCCTCCGCCATCTATGTGAATCCTCCGGAAACGCGGTGCTGAGGGGTGTCAGCGTCAGGTGGCCAGTGCCTCTCCCCCCAGCCCTTCCAGCGGAGCCGATTGTTCCTGCGGGACGACTGTCTTCTCCCGCGCCAGCCGGTCGGTGAAGGTGTACATCACCGGGACCAGCACCAGGGTCAGCAGCAGCGAACTGATCAACCCGCCGATGATGACCACACCCATGCCCGCGCGCATATCCGACCCCGTGCCCAGCGACAGCGCCAGCGGCAGCATGCCCACCACCATGGTCATGGTGGTCATGAGGATGGGCCGCAGGCGCAACGGGCCGGCCGCCAGCAGCGCTTCGCGGCGGCTTAGTCCCTGCGCCCGCAACTGGTTGGTGACGTCCACCAGCAGAATGCCGTTCTTGGTCACTAGGCCCATCAGCACCAGCAGGCCGATCATGGAGAACATGGACAGGGTATACCCCGTCACCGCCAGGCCGACCAGCGCTCCGATGATGGCCACCGGCACCGAGAACATCACTGCGAAGGGATGGGCGAAGCTCTCGTACAGCACTACCAGGATCATATAGATGAACAGGATGGCCAGGGCGATGGCCATAACCATGTCCGACATCATGGTGCGCATGTTTTCCACATCCCCGAAGGCGTAGAAACTGACGCCCTGCGGCGGAGTGTACCCGGCCATGGCCTTGTCGAAGTCGGCCTGCACGTCGCCCAGCGACCGGCCGGTGATGTTGGAAGCGACCGTCACCAGGCGCTCACGATCTTTGCGCTGGATGGTGGAAGGGCCGCTGGTGCGTTCGATATGGGCCACCTCGGCCAGGCGGACCATCTGCCCGGCGTGGTTCTTGATCTCGATCTGCCCCACGCGGGAGGGGTCGTTGCGCCATTCCGGGGACAGGATGGAGCGCACGTCCACTTCCACTTCGCCGGTGCGGAAACGGGTGATCTCGGCGCCGTTAACCGCATGGCGCAGGGCCAGGGCGACTTCGCCGGGGGTCAGGTAGCTGGCGGCGGCCTTCTCCCGGTCAATCTTGATCTGCAACTCGGGAGCGCCCAGCTCGTAGCTGGCCTGGACGTCGCGGGTGCCGGGGACGGTGCGTAGGACCGCCATGGCGTGCTCTGCGGCCACCTGTACGGAATCCAGATCCTGGCCGCGAACTTCATACTGGATGGGCAGAGCGTTGGCCATCCCGAACATGCCGATTTCGCTGACCGTGACTTCCATGCCGGGAATGGCCTTGACGAACCGGGCGATGTCGTTCTGGATCTCCCGGGTGGACCGTTCTCGCTCCCGGGCATCCGACAACTTCACCTGGAGGTTGCCCAGGCGGGGGTTGTCTTCCAGACCGTGCTCGCTCTCCTGCGTTCCCACGATGGACAGTACTTGTTCCACCTCCGGCAGGCTCTGGAGGTACGCTTCGATGCGGGCGAGGGCGGCGTTATTCTCTTCCAGGGTGGTGCCCAGCGGCATCTTGGTCAGAACCGCGAATTCACCGCGCTCGGCCTGGGGGATGAAGTCGCTGCCGATGAAGCCCAGGGGCAGCAGCATGATGGATCCGATCATCAGCGCGGTAGTCGCCAGGATGACCTGGCCGCGATGATCCAGCGCCCAGGTCAGCAGTCGGCGGTAGCTCTCCTGCAGGCCCGCGAACCAGCGGTCAAAGCGCCGGGAGAAGCCGCGCATCCACTTTTCGCCTTCCAGATTCTCGCGGTTGTTCAGGCGGCTGGCCAGGGCCGGGGTGATGGTGAAGGAGACGATCAGGGACATCAGCACGGCGGTGACGAATACGGCCGAGAATTCGCGGAAGATGTTGCCCACCATGCCTCCCAGAAAGGCCATGGGAGTGAAGGTCACCACGTCCACCAGGGTGATGGATACCGCCGCCAGGCCGATCTCGTTGCGCCCCCGGATCGCGGCGGTCCGGGGATCGGCCCCCTTCTTCAGCCATCGGTGAATATTCTCCAGCACCACGATGGAATCGTCCACCAGCACGCCGATGACCATACCCATGGCCATCATGGTCATGAGGTTGATGCTGAAGTCGAAGACGGCCATGCTGATGAAGGTCGAGACCAATGAAATGGGGATGGCCACCAGCACGATCAGCGAGTTGCGCATGGAATGCAGGAACAGCAGCAGCACCAGGGCCACGGTGCAGAGCGCCTCGGCGATGTTGCGCTGCACTTCCTTGATGGATTCCTGGTTGAAGACAGTGATGTCCTGGGCCACCTCGAACTGGATCAGGCCGCTGTATTGCTTCTCCAGCTTATCCAGCTCCTGGTAGACGCGCTCGGCGGTCTTGACGCTGTTGGCCTGGGACTGCTTGACGATCTGGATACCCAGCGCCGGAACGCCGTCCAGGCGGGCCAGGGAGCGGTCGGCCTTGATGGTGTCGGTCACCGCCGCCACGTCGCGCAGGAACACGGCGCCGCCGGCCGGCAGCGGGATGCGGGTGCGTTCGATCTCTTCCAGGGTGGCGTACTTGCCCGCCACCCGCACGGTGAAGTCCTGCGACCGGCCGTAGACCTTGCCCGCGGGGACGTCCAGGTTGTCGGCGGCTAGAATCTGGTTCAGGTCGCTTAGGGAGAGCCCGTGGGTCTTCAGCTTTTCCGGGTCCACGGCGATCTGGATCTCGCGCTCTTCGGCGCCCGTCAGGCTGATCTGCCCCACCCCGTCAATCTGTTCCAGGCGCGGGCGGATCTTCTGGTCCACCAGGGTGAACAGTTCCGGGCCGGGCAGGCGGCTGGAAACCGCCAGGCGCAGGATGGGCAGCGCCCCGATGTCGGACTTGTACAACTGGGGCTCTTCGGCGTCATCGGGCAACTGCGCCCGGGCCGCGTTGACCACCCGCTGGGTTTCGTTCAGGATCACGTCAGCGTCGGCCGACATGTCGAATTCGAGCACCATGACGCTAACGTTTTCCCGGTTGTAGGTGCGGATGTGCTTCAGCTTGTTCAGGGACACGACCGCGTCTTCCAGGGGCTTGGAGACCATGGTCTCGACTTCCTTGGGGCCGGATCCGGGCCACACCGTGACCACCGACACCCAGGGCCAGTTCATGGACGGCAGCAGGTCCACGGGGAGACGCTGGTACAGGATCACACCCACCAGGGCGATGGCCAGGAAGACCATGGCCAGCGCCGCCGGCCGCTTTATGGAAATTTCCGTCAAGGTCATGGTTTATTTCTCCTCTTCCAGCGTCAGGAGTACCTGGGCGCCGTGGGACAACAGGGAACTGCCGAGGGTGATGACCGTATCGCCGGGAGCCACGCCATCCACGGCCACGCGGTCGCCCTGGAACCCGATCTGGCGGATGACATGCTTTTCCGCTTGGCCGCCGCGGGAAGTGAACACCACCATGTTGCCGGCATCCGGCACCAGGGAAGCGCGCGGCAGCAGGATGGCGGGATCCGACTGGGCCGAGGTGATCACCGTGTGGGCGAACATCCCCGACCGCAACTGTTCGGCGCCGGCCAGGCGGATTTCCACCGGAAAGGTTCGGGCGCCGTCCCGGGCGCGGCTGCCGATGGCGGCCACTTCACCCGGCACGGTGTCGCCGGTGGCGTCCACGGTTACCAGGGCGGGGGCGCCCACGGCCAGGTACCCGACTTCGGACTCCGATACCTGCACGGTCAGCTTCAGGGAAGCGATGTCCACTAATTGCGCCACCGGCATGCCCCGTTCCACCATCTGGCCGACTTCGGTCAGGCGGACGGCCACGGTGCCGGCAAAGGGCGCCCGGATGGTGGCGTCGCGGTAGGTCTTCTGGGCCATGCGGTACTGGACTTCCGCCCCCTTGACGCCCAGGCGGGCGTTCTCCAGGTCGGATTCCGCCACGCTTCTCTCAGCGTAGAGGCTCTCCAGGCGCTGCAGGTCAAGCTGGGCCTTTTCGTAGGCGATACGGGCGCGTTCCGCTTCCAGGCCGTACAGCTCGTCGTCCAGGCGGACCAGGGGGTCCCCGGCGCGCACGGCGCAGCCTACGTCAGCCAGGATCTGTACCACCCGGCCGCCGGTTTCCGCGGCCACCAGCGATTCCTTGTTGCCCGCCAGCACCCCGCTGGCTTCCACCCGCCGGGTGAAGGTTTCCGTTTGGGCCACCAGACCCTTGACCGAGACGATGCTGCTGTAGGCGTCCTGCAGGGCGTCGGCCCGGCTCTGGCGCAGGATGCGGCCGCCCAAGATGGCCAGGATCAGCATGGCCGCGGCGCTTAACATTAACAGACGAATTTTCGACATGGGAGTGTTCTCCTTAGGGTAACGAATAGGGGGATAGTCCCAGGGCCATGCGGGCTTCGGCGGCGGCCACCAGGCGGCTGTAGCGGGCCTGGGCCAGATTCACCCGGGCCACCAATTCATCCAACTGCGCGGCATCCATTTCCAGGGTGGTGATCAACCCCTGCGCCAGGCTGACCTGGGCGATGGCCCGAGCTTCCCCGGCCTGGGCCACGGCCCGCTCGGCGGCCCGCTCGCTGGCCAAGGCGGTGCGGTAGGAACTCTCGGCGGATTCGTACTGCAGCCGGGCGCCGCGCTCGGCCTGCTGCAGGTTCCACTCGGCCCGCCGCCAGTCGGCCCGGTACTGCTGGGCCTGGCCGCTGACTCGCCCGCTGTTCCACAGGGGGATAGACAGGGCCACGCCGGCGTACACGGACGAGACGTTGTTCTGCGGGCTGACGTCCCAGGCGTCGTTGGACCACTGCCAGGCATACTTGATCTGTCCCGACAGCACCGGCCACCGCTGCGACCGGTAGATGTGGTAAATCTGTTCGTACATGGCCGACAAGTCCCGCAGCGCTTCCAGGTCGTCGCGAACCTGCAGCCGGGCGGGGGCGGCATCGGTTTCCAGCGCCATGGCGTAATCGGTCAGTTGTCCTTGCGCGGTCAGGGCGGTGTCCAGCGGCACGCCCAAGTATTCCCGCAGGGCCAGCTCAGCCAGGCGCAGGTCGTTTTCCGCCTGGCGCAGGGGCGGGACCTGGTTGCCGGCCTGGACCTGCACCCGCAGGACGTCATAGTCGCTCATCAGCCCCTGGCGGCGCATGCGCTGCACCCGGGCCAGGTTGCTGTCGCTGACCGCCAGGCTGGCGCGGCGGGCTTCCACCACGTCGCGCAGCAGCAGCACGGTCCAAAAGCGGCGGGAGATTTCCAGGTCCACCCAGCGCTCGGTGTGGCTCTGCTGGTGCTGGTTGGACTGCCGGGCGGCGTACGCGGCCTTCAACCCGCTGGAGATCCGCCCGAAGGTGAACAGCGGCTGATTCAGGGTGACTTCGCCCACGGCATTGTTGTCCTGCTGCAGTTCCAGGGGGATGATGGCGCCGGACATGGGATCGGGAAAGAACACCTTGGCCGGCTTGAAGTAGTGCTGATACGCGGCCAGGCCTTCGACCTGGGGCAGGGCGTTGGACCAGGCTTCGCGGACCTGCCCGTCAATGCGTTCGCGGTCCAGGCGCGGCCCCTGCAGTTGCAGCGATCGTTCGCGGCCCAGGCTCAGGGCCTGTTCCAGGGTCAGGGGCCGGGCCGCGGAGGCTGCCAGCAGGGTCAGCAGCAGCGCGGCGGCCAGTCGAAATGTATTGGAAGCGATGATTCCCAGCATGGTAGGATTTCCGGTCAAATTTATAATGGTATCCGGGTGCCGGCGGCGGATGGACGCGAACCGCCGCCGGAACCGCGGCCGGCCTTAGAACTGGCCGAAACGGAAGGTTACGCCCGCGACCACGCCGCTGACGTCGTCGTCGTTCAAGCCGAACTGGGTGACGCCGTCCACGAAGCGCCAGCCGGCGCCCAGGTCGGCCCGCATCCATTCGGTCAGGTTGACTTCCGCGTGCAGCATGGGCTGCAGCATGAAATAACCGTCGGAAGGGTAATTGTCGCTGTCGAAGTCCCACTCGTCGTCCCGGTCTTCCAGGGTATTGACGAGGGTCCCGCCGCCGATGGTCACGTCGGCCGAAGCGTGCAGCAGGCTGTTGTTCTGGATGATCATGCCCAGCATCAGTCCGCCGTACCCGCCTTCGAAGCGGGAATCCTGGAGGGCGCCGTTAACCATGGCGCCCGGGCCGGCGTGCTCGGTGGCCAGGCAGTAACCGCTCAGACCCAGATAGAAGAGGTGGCCGCCCAGGAAAGCGCCCTGGCCGCCCACCAGCAGGGCCGGCTCATGGTTGAAGCGGGTGTACATGATGGACGGCCCGCCGAATCCACCCAACTCCCACTGGTTATTATTGAAGAGGGTCATTTCCTGAGCCTGGGCGGCCGTGGCGGCCAGCAGAACGATGATGAAGAGGATCGCGCGTTTCATGGTACTATTTCCTTATATGGATGGTGGTCGGTTCGTTCCATATTCCGCCGGACCTAATTGGCCTTGCCGGCGGCGATGAGGTCCAGGGCTTTCAACAGAAGCTGGGCGCGCAGGGGCTTGGGAAAGAAGGCGTGGATCTCGCGCGCGTCCGGCTCCGTCAGTTCGAATTCGTGACCGCTGATCAGGATCACCGGGACCGCCGGATTGATCTCGTGCAGCCGCCGCAGCACCTCCAGGCCCGACATCCCCGGCATGCGCAGGTCGGTGATGACGGCGTCGAAGGGACGCAGGCGGAATTCCCGGAGGGCGGCTTCGGGGTCGGGGAAGGCGGCGCAGTGGTGGCCGCCCTGCTGTTCCAGCATCATCTTCACTCCGCTTAAGGACAGCGGATCGTCATCTATGATCAGGATGTTCATGTCAAGTACCTCGCGACAATTTTCACTTTCCCCCAAAAGCAAGGGGCGTGCCATTTCGCGGCACGCCCCTTTATTGTTGTATTTACAGGAATTTACGGGATACACGGCAGCGGTTCTACAGAACCATCCGGCTCTGCGGAACCGGCCCTATGGAGCCGGACGGCCCTGAAGAACCGCAGTTGAGCACCGTATTTGAGTGTTAACGGAATGGTGCCGCACTTCAGGGTGTGGTGATGGGTGGCCCGGCTTGACCCGCCCTTGAGTATCACAGCCATTTCGAGTTTACTGCCAGGCGGATCAAGCCGGGCCACCCACCCAGCACTCTACTCCGCCCGTTGCAGCAGGTATATCGTCCACGGCGCCACGCGGGTCTCATTTACCCATGTGTACGGTTCTTCGCCCGTAGCCAGAGGTTGCAGCATCTCCACCACCTCCAGCCCTGAAGCGCGGAAGATCTCCCGGTAGGACTCGTCCGTGCACAGGATATCCTCCACCGGCCGGGGGTCGGGGTAATCCGTGGTGATGATGCGCACCATGTCGCCGCTGCGGGCCAGCCGGTTTTCGGGGAAATCTTTCGTGGAGAAGGTGGTCCATTCGTGGGTGTAGATTTCCGGCGCGGAGACCAGGTGGATGAACTTCCCGCCGGGCGCCAGCAGCGCGGCCAGGTCCCGGAATATGCGCACCTTGTCGCCCTGGGGGATATTGTCGAAGGTGAAGGCGGAAAGGATCAGGTCGAAGCGGCCCGGCGGGAAGGCGCCCAGATCGTCGCCCGGCACGAGGAGGTACCGGCCCTGGGGATCGGTCCCCCGAGCCTTGGCGAGCATGTCCTCGGAGACGTCTACGCCGGCCGCCTCCAGCCCGAGCTGCCGCAGGAAACGGGTGGACCGCCCCGTCCCGCAGCCAAAGTCGAGCGCCCGGGTTCCGGCCACGTGCTTGCGGATGAGCTCGGGGATATCGCGGAAGGCCAGGTGGTAGGTGTTGGCGAATTCGAGCACGGCGTAGGCTTCGGCCCGCGTCCGGTCATCATAGGAGTTGGTGAAGGGCATGATAGCCTCCGCAACCGAATGATGGTTTTTGAAGAATCCGTGAGATATGACTTCGCCCGAAACCGCCACGCAGTGGCAATCTTGGCGGCAACATGAAAGCTGCGAACGCGAGCCATCAGCCAGCAGCCGAGTTTACAATTTCGCCGCGCGCTTGCGGATGGAGCTGCGCGTCAGCCCCAGGTACTCGGCGGCGCGGGTCTTGTTTCCCCCGAACTTCTCCAGCGCCCGGCGCAGGATGGCCTCGTTCAGCGCGTCCAAGTCCAGCCCCTCCTCCGGCAGGGTGAAGTTGTCGGGTGCCAGCGGCGCGGCGGCGTCGGCGGGCAGGGCGGCGCCCGGAACCGCCAGGAAGGCCAGGTGCTCGGGGCGGACGCTCTCTTCATCGTACAGCAGAGCCACCCGTTCCAGGGCGTTGTGCAGTTCCCTCACGTTGCCGGGCCAGGGATAAGCGGTCAGGAGGGCGCGGGCTTCGGCGGAAAGGTAGCGGAAGGCGCGGCGCTTCTCTTCGGCCAGGCGCGCCAGGATCATCTGCGCCAGGTGGGGGATCTCCTCCCGGCGCTCGCGCAGGGGCGGGATCTGGATCAGGCCCAGGTTCAGCCGGTAGTAAAGATCCTGGCGGAACTTCCCCCGGGCCGCCAGTTCTCCCAGGTCGCGATTGGTGGCGGCCACCAGGCGCACGTCCAGGGCCACCCGGCTGGCGCCGCCCACGCGGTACATTTCCCGTTCCTGCAAGACCCGCAGCAGCTTGGGCTGGAGATCCAAAGGCAGGTCGCCGATCTCGTCCAGGAACAGGGTGCCCCCCTGAGCCAGCTCCAGCTTGCCCGGGCTGCCGGTCTTGCGCGCCCCGGTGAAGGCCCCGGCCTCGTAACCGAACAGTTCGCTTTCGAACAGGGTGGGGGCGATGGCGGGGCAGTTCAAGGAGACGAAGGGCCTGGTGCTTTCCCTCCGGCCATGATGCACCAGCCGGGCGAAAACCTCCTTGCCGGTGCCCGTTTCCCCCTGGATCAGCACCGGCAGGGTGCGGTCTTCGTGCAGCCGGAAAGCCAGTTCCACCAGGCGGCGCAGGACCGGGGAAAAGATGCCCACAGCGCCGTATCCGGGCACCTCCAGGGTCTGGCTGACGACCGGGCGGGGCGCCTCTTCTGCGGCGGTGGGGTGGGAGACACGGCTCTCCCGTTCCTGGTTCCACTTGGCCAGCACGGCGGCCAGCGTTTCGGTCTTGACCGGCTTGTGCAGGTAATCGTAGGCTCCCCGGCGCAGGGCGGTGACGGCGCTGTCCACGTCGGCGAACCCGGTCATCAGGATCACGGCGCAGTCCAGCCCCTGGGGCAGGGCGCGCAGGGCCTGGAGCAGTTCCAGACCGTCCATCCGCGGCATGCGGATGTCGCTGATGACCACGGGGAAAGGTTCGGCCTGGAAGCGGGCCAAAGCTTCGGCCCCGTCCTCGCATTCCACCACCTCGCAGTTCATGGCCATCCGCAGGAAGAAGGCCACTCCGTGGCGGCTCATGGGTTCGTCATCCACCAGCAGGACGCGCATGGGTTATCCTTCCGCCAGCGGCAGGCGCACGGTGAAGACGGCGCCGCCCGCGGCGTTATTATGGGCCTTGACCGCGCCCTTGAACTTATCCACGAACATCTTCACCACGGCCAGGCCCAGACCGGTACCCCCCTGCTCCTTGTCCGTGGAGAAGAAGGGGTCGAAGATGCGTTCGCCTTCCGGCGGCAGGCCGACGCCGTTGTCCTCGACTTCCAGCACGGCCTGGCCCGCTTCCCGCCGGGTGCGAATGGTGACCTGCTTGTCCGGCCGCTTGACCTTGTCCAGGGCGCTGACGGCGTTGGTGATCAGGTTGATGGCGATCTGTTCGAGCTGCAGGCTGTCGGCCCGCACCGGCAGCGGATCGGCCGACCATTCAAGCTCCAGGCGGATGGCGTGGCTGCGGATCTTCTGCTCGGTCAGTTCCAGGCCGTGACGCACGGGATCGTTCAGTTCCACGACCGCACTCTCCGGCCGGCCGGGCGTCACCCAGAAGGAACGCATGTGGCGGATAATCTCGCTGATGCGTTCCGCGCCCAGGACGATGTGATCTAGCGCTTCCAGCACCGGGGCTGTCTGATCCAGCTTGCCCGCTTTGGCCATGAACTGCAGCGTTTCCGCGTGCAGCATGATGGCGTTCAGCGGCTGGTTGATTTCGTGAGTGATCCCCCCGGCCATGACTCCCATGGAAGCCAGCCGGGCGGTGCGTTCGGCCAGTTGCTGGGCTTCGCGCCGCTTGCGGTCGGCTTCCCGGTTCTCGGTCACGTCCATGATGTGGATGATGGTGTACACGGCGCCGGCGTCCGTGCGGTAGGCGTTGGCGCACACCTGGACAGTGCGGCGCCCCCCGTCCGCATGGATGATGTCGAACTCATGCGCATCCTTCAGCACCTCGCCCTGCAGGATGCGGGAAAAACGGCGATTGACCTCGTCCAGGTATTCCGGGGCGATGCGCTTGCGGACGTCCTGTCCTACCACCTCCCCCGGCGGGTACCCGGTCATTTCCAGGTAACGTTCATTGGCGAAGACCAGGCTGCCGCTATCATCCACAATGCCCACCCCGGCCAGGGCGTTCTCGAACATGCTGCGGTAGCGCAATTCGCTTTCGGCCAGGGCCTCGCGCGAAGCCTGCGCTTCGGCGATTTTTACCGCCAACTGGCGGTTGGTGTTGGCGAAGCGGCCGCCGAGATACGCCGACATGCTTAAGGTGATGGCCAGTTGCGCCAGGATGGGCGGGTAATGCTGCCAGGTGTGCAGGGTAATCCAACCCAGGGGTATACCGACATGGACCAGCACCGCCGCGATCATGAAGGAAAACCCCAAGCCGATGATCCAGATGCGTTCCACGCGGCCCCGAATGGCCAGCCACAGCGTGCGGACGATCTCCACCGTCACCACCGCCATCAACAGGTACACGACGTTCTGCGGGGCGAAGGCGGCGGTCAGCATGCCGGCAGCCAGAACCAGCGGGAAGATGCGGTCGTGGCGGGGATGGCGGAAGCCGCGGATGGAATGCATGAAGTGCATTCCCAGCAGCACCGTGGCCATCAGCAACGCCCGGATCACGCCGGAAAACCACCACGCCGTATCCAGATCCTGGGTTCCCAGAATGCGCCCGAACAGAATCGCGACGGCGAGGAAGGTAATGCTGGAGGCGAACGCGGCGAAGTACAGGTTGCCCTTCTCGGCGCGGTAGTACCAATAGATCACCAGGTGAAGCACGGCCAGGGCGAGGCTTAAGCCCGCCACCAGGCTCCAGCCCACCGCCATCAGGTCTTTACCAATGGGAGTGGTCAGGGTATGAGTCTGCCCCGGCATCAGGTCCACCCGGAAACCGAGAGGATACCCCATGGCCTCCGTGCGGCGGCTCTGGTGATTGGAAAACCGCGCCGCCAGCAGGTGCGTGCGCCCCGGTTCCAGGTCCAGGCGCACCGGTTCGGATGATTCCCGCAGGTAGATATGCTCGCGGTCCACGGAACCCACCGTCCCCAGGCTGTAAATCAACCGGCCGTCCAGGTACAGTTCCAGGGCGCCCTGCTGGTCTACGATCAGGAAGACGGCGCGACCGGCCAGGGACGAATCCACCGCCAGGCGCAGGCGATACCAGCACACCGGCGCCTGGCGCCCCTGCCGCGCGTCGGCTATCTGGTAGCGGGTGGAGCGGAATTCCCAGGCGGAATCGTCCCATTCCGGGGCGGCACAGGCGGGGTCGTCGCCGGGGTGATAGCGCCAGGCGTCGTAGACCGCGTAGGGGTGGACGCCATGGGGGAAGAGGGTTGAAGTCAACGGCAGCGTTCCCGGCTCCGCGGTGGCCGAAACCACCGGGAGAAGGAGTGCCAGGAAGACGGGGATGAGGCGCATATTCATGACTAAGCGCATGGTTTTACACGGCATTCCATAAGATACACCGGGGCGGGGACAGATGCAAACCCCTCGACGCCCTTTTTTTATGGAACGATGCCCCTGCCTGTAGCCGGCGATAGAGCAGCCAGGGGCGCGATCCTTCGCGCCCCTGGCATTTTTATGGTCTGCTGATGGCTGGGTGTTACTTCACCAGCATCATCTTCATCACTTCGGTGTAAGACCCCGCTTCGATCCGGGCGAAGTAGAGCCCCGAAGCCAGGTGCGAGGCGTCA